>PMCK01000280.1 GCA_003154095.1 Myxococcales bacterium
CTAGAACGACTGGTGAGCGAACAACTGCCGCTTCTCCACCCGATGGACTGTTTTATTGGCCTGTACCCCGATGAACACCGTGACCGTTTTCGTCCCATTTTGCCGCAGCGTTTCGCACTAGAATACTCCACCCTGCCCGCCGACGCTTCGTTTCTGTCACAGCTGGGGAACCAGGAGCGCCCACGCGCATTGCTGATGATGGGATTAGCCTTTCGTGCTGAGCTGTTCGGAGTCGTTGGCTTCGAACTGGGCGGAGCGGGTTTCGACTATCCCGCGATTCGCGATCATTTGGCCAGCGCGTGGCAAGTCATAACTCTGCGCGAAGAGGTAGTTCGCCAGACAACCCTCACCGAGCGCAGTCAGCAAGAACGTCAGGCTGCAGCCGACCGCAGCCGCGCAATGAGCGCCATGGCAGGGGGCGTTGCCCATGATCTCAACAACGCCCTCGGTGCACTGGTTTCCCTTTCGGATGTCGTGTGTGATGAGATCGAGGAGCATCGCAAGACGGGTAGCCCGCTGAACCCCGAAACCACCGATGACCTCCGCGCCATCAAGTCAAGCGCCCTTCGCGCGACGGAAACCATCAAGGATCTGATGACGCTCGCCCGTATTCGTCGGACACACAAGGAACCCTTCGACCTCGTGCGTTTGACGCAAAGTATCATCGAGGACCAAAGGTCAAAGCTCGCCAAGGTACACACTTCGACTATCATCTTGAATTTCGAAGTAAGCCGGCAAGATCTGATCATTACTGGTTCGGAAGCCCACGTCGAACGCGCTGTCAGCAATGTTCTTCGCAACGCCGTGGAAGCCGTAAGCCAAGGAGGCAGAATCGACGTATCGGTGTCGACGCGAGTGCTCGATCGGACCTTGCAGGGCTACGAGTCAGTCTCTCCCGGCAGCTACGCTGTCGTGAGGATATCGGATACCGGACCCGGAATTGACTCGCGTAGTCTAAAGCGGCTTTTCGAGCCGTTCTTTTCCACCAAGCGCCTCGGGGAATCCAGCGGTAGCGGGCTTGGCCTGGCGATCGTGCATAGTGTCGTCAAAGAACATTACGGGTTTGTCGACGTCGAAAGTGAACCCGGGTGCGGTTCGCGTTTCACGTTATTTTTTCCAAAAGTTGGCAGTATTTCCAAAGTCCGCCCGAGCCAAGCACCGGTAGTTGGAGGTTCAGCGCGGATATTGGTGGTGGATGATGACCTGACTCAGCTGCGAACGGCCAAGCGTGTCCTTTCGCGTTGTGGCTACGAGGTGACCACGATGGCGAGCGGAGCCAAAGCCTATGCGTTGATTGCCGCGGAAATCAACCCAACGGCGGATTCCCCGCGCCCTCTGGGCCACCAAGCGGTATCGCTTACTTCACCGCAACCCGGGACGAGCAGTTACGACCTTGTCATATTGGATTTGGCCTTGAACGAGGAGGACGACGGGCTTGAAATCTACAACAAGATCCGCGCGATATTTCCCAAGCAAAAGGGGATTCTTGCAAGCGGTCACGCGTTCGTCGATCACGAAGAGCAGATTCGCGCGGCCAACCTGGTTTGGCTGCCGAAGCCTTATACGATTGAATCCCTGACGACGGCAATCCGGGCAGCGCTTCGTGAGTAGCGCTGCCCAAGCAGCAGTTGCGCCTCAACCTTTAGTTACCACCAGTAAATGCTTGCCCACGCATACGTACCGGCACTTGATTCGAAGTAATAGTAGCCATTGTATTTCGTAGGCATGGGCATGTTACCGCAGGTCTTCGCGACGTCATTGACCTGAACGGAGCGGCCATCGAAGTTCGAGCAGCCCCAGCCATTGATTGTATCTGGAGTGCGGAAACAATACGCTCCGGTTGTATTGAAATTACCGGATTGTCCGCCGGTGATGGTTTTTGATGGAGTGCAGGGTTCAACACCGGAACTGGTGGATCCCCCGGTGGGTGCGCCGCCCGTCGCCTTGGCGCCACCAGTCGGGTTGACACCGCCCGTGCCCGTCCTACCGCCCGTGGACGTCGAACCGCCATTTGCCTTGCCGCCGGTCGCCTTGGCGCCGCCCGTGTTAGCGCCACCGGTGCCGGTTCTTCCGCCTGTGGACGTCGCGCCACCATTTGCACTGCCGCCGGTCGCCCTGGCACCACCCGTGCCCGCTGCACCGCCGGCACCACCTGAGCCGTCGCTCAGATAGGGGGTGATCGAAGCCATTTGCGGGCGATCTTGCCCGTTGGAGGGCTCGAGTGTGAGAATGTAATCACCCCACCAGGGTCCCCCAGCCCAGTATGTCCAACCCAGGTACTGATTGGGGTGCTGTTTGATATGGTTCAGCTCGTCGCTGATGGCAGCGTAGCAAGTCGAGTTGCGCCCCCCGCCGAACTCCGAGAGAAAGCCTTTGAAGTTATGCGCTGTCAGCCAATCCGTGAAGTTCTGCAGGCTCTGCGAACCAATGGTTGTGCTTTGGCACTGGTCAGAGGTTCCCGAAAAGTCGGCATCGAGATATTGGTGAACTTCGTAGGCGAAGTTGTGCCCGGAATCAGCGATATTGAGCATGGCGACGGCGTTCGCCGTCCCATACACATCACTTCGACTCCAAGCATGCGCGCCGCTCCAATGGTAGCCCTGAACCAAGATGAGCTGGGTAGCACCCGTTGAGCGAATTGCGGAAATAGCGGCATTGGCGGAGGTCACCCAAGCTTCCGTGCTCGTCATGTCATGAGGTTCGTTCATGACCGCGAAGATCACTCTTGAGTTGCCCTTGAGTAGGTTGGCCAATTTTGTCCAAAAATCTGCAAAATTCGCATTCGTGACAGCGGTCGAACCGATGATGTTCGTCATGTAGCGGCCGTAATTGTGCGGGTCGATGATGACGTAGGCACCCTTGGCGGTTAGGCCATTGACCGTGGTCGTTAGGTTCGATGACTCTGTCGCGTCGAGAGTACCATTCAACGTGCGCTGCAGCCGTTCCCAACGAAATGGAATTCGGAACGTGTTCATCCCCTTCGCAATGTAGTAGTCCGCTTCCGAGATGCTCGGATAGATATAGGTGCTGCCGTAAGTTCCCGGGAACGTTCCGCCTCCCCAAACGTCAGCTCCAAACTCGGCGCTTGCCAGGTTAACGCCTCGGTACGGGATGCTCGCAAAGACTGCCTGGTGTGAAGCGGCTAGCGATCCCTCCCTCGCGCTGTCCGACGAGCATCCTGCAAAGGCGCCCAGAAGGGCTAGCATCAGTATTGAATGGAATCCGCAATTTTTGCGGCCTAGAACTAGCGTGTTTGTATGTACTATCGTCATTTCAAGCTTCCTCAGGGGACTTCATGCAACGATTCCGACTTAGAGTCAAAATTCTAACAACCTTCACGAAAATCGTCTGCGCGACTGCGTCGGGGTTGCAGTGTCTAGCACTGAGGGGTCGATTGGACGACTGCCTCACCCCTCGTGAACGCGAGTCCCACGCTAGCAGTAAGTAATATAAGGAAGACAAGATATGAGGGCGCGGCCGAGAGACGAGACTCCCGTCGTGCCTCCGGCGCCAGAACTGCCACCCACGCCCTGTACCGGACAAGTTGTCACTGTCCAATTGCATGTCCCATCTGAACGCGTCACGCAAGTAGGTCCAGCGGTGGAGCCATCCGCACACTGCACGGTTGGCGACGCCGGGCTCGGCCCGGTACAAACGCAGCCTGCGCTGGTCGAGCCGCCCGCACCGGTGATACCGCCATTGCCACAGTAGGCGATCTGGCAGCTGCCGGAGTTGCATACGAAGTGCGCACAACCACTGCTACCGTCAGTACATTGTTGGCAGAGCGCCGGCAATGCACCCTTGCAATCGGCCGCCGTTACGCAGCCTGAAGTCCCGGTCGAGCCGCCGACGCCTGCACTTCCGCCCGCGCCTTGCACAGGACAAGTGGTCACCGTCCAATTGCAAGTTCCGGTTGCGTTGGTCACACACTCTGGTCCAGCGGTGGAGCCGTCAGCGCATTGCACGGTGGGCGATGCCGGAGCAGGTCCGCTACAGACGCAGCCGATACTCGTGCCTCCGCCCACTGAAGGGCTTCCGCCAGCGCCGCAAAACATCATCGTGCAGGCGACGAGTCCGCTCGCGTCGCAACCACAAGTGTTACAGCCGTCCCCCGACGGGAAACTGGTGCCCACGAGGTAGTTGACGCCGTTGTAATGGCACATGGCGTCGGTTGATCCGCCAGCGGCCGTGCCCCCGCCAAGGCCTTGGACTGCGCCACCCACAGCTGAGCTGGTGCCGCCTACTCCGGTACCGCCCACGCCCGCGTCATCGTTTCCAATATCCGCAAATTTCGCGCTGCATCCTTGACCGAAAACAATGATTCCAAAGCTAATCGCTGACAGGATTCGTGAAGTCTTCATATCGAAACTCCCTCTGGGCGCCGAGTGCGGCGCCGTAATGCTCATCTCGGCAGTGGCCAGTCGTGGCACGGCCAGTTAAGAAATCGTCAGGGCGAATCCGCTGCACCATATGCACACGAACTACGGATTCGCGACGCCAACAGTGAACCTGGAAATCGCGCCAAAAACTGCTCGGCCGTGCGCCGCGCCGTTGCAACATCACCGAGGAGACACAGAGCCGACACACGCGCCAACGTAGCTTCTTGTTCGAGTGGCCCCGATTGTCCCTGCGGCAGACCCCGGTCAATTGCGGCAAGCGCTGCCCGACCGTCACCGCGACGAATCGCCGCGCGAGCCTCGCGAATAGCGGCAACTTGATTCGACAGACCGTCGTCAACCGCCACGGCATCGTTCACGGGCTGAGAATCCGCTGCCGCGAGTGGAGTATTTGGGTTGCGCGGTTCGCGCTTTGCCGACGATGCTGCTTCTCGAACGGGAGCTGGCGGCTGCGCGACTTCGGGTTTTACTTCTTGTGCGGGCTCATCCGGCACAAGAGCAGGTCGAGGCACTTCGCGGGTCCGCGCAGCGGGTTCGACCCGCGCGGGCGTGGCGTTACGCGCGGCAGGCGCAACAGCGGCAGTCGTACGTGCGGTGGGATGTGACACATGCACGACTCCCACGGTCACACCACCGGCAAGTGCAACGACTCCCAACACCTTGGCGGCTGCGGGCAACCAGGCGGCAACGGTCGCCATTACGGTCGTGTGCGCGGCTTCCGCAACGGTCGCACTGGCCGTCACGGCGGATCCCAGCGCCAAACCAGCGCCCAGTCGCCGTGTGAGTTTTCCTCGGATGCGATCCTTATCCGCCGTGCTTAGCCCGTCGCGATGTCGCGCCGCAGCCAGTAGGGCTCGTGATTCGCGACTCAATTCGTTCATCGCAGCCTCCATTCGTCACGCTGGCGGTGCCGCAGCACCGCCTGATCGAAGTCTTTTCTTGCGGCCCTGAGGCGCGAATGCACCGTGTTTGCATTCTCACCAAGCACCTGTGAAATCTCTGCCTCGGTCATCTCTTCGAGTTCGGCGAGCACGAACACCTCGCGCTTGGCGTCGTCGAGCTCAGCGAGCATATTGTACAGCACTCGCACGGCGTCCGTTTGCTCGGCCGCCGATTGTGGATTGCCGGCACGTGTGTCGGGCAGTTGGTCCGGGTCCAAGAGCGGAGCCGCTGAACGTTGCGCCGGATCCTTGCGTCGCAACGTGCGGCGATAATCGCGAACGACGCGGATGACGATGCTCAACATCCACGCGCGCAGCGACTCGGGCCGCGACAGTTCGCCGAGCCTTCTGTGCGCAACGAGAAACACATCCTGCATCACGTCATCCAAGGCGGCGGGCGCCACCCCGAGTCGGCGAGCATTGCGCCAGACGAAATCGGCAAAGTCTTCGTACAGCGTGTCGAAGTCTGGCACCTGCATCCCTTGCGCCGACACTGGAACGACCTCGCGAGCGGCGGCACTGACTTGCATGTTCCCTTCTAATGCAGTGGCCATGACCCGGATGAATAGTTACCGAAAATGTAATTCAACACCGAGCATCGCGCGTGCGGCAAGCAGGTCCGGCTGAAACACCGTGTTAGGGGTGCGATTGGGGTCGTAAAAACCGAACTTTGGCCGGTTCAGTGGGAACACGACATCAAAGTCATATCGGTGGGCCGGAGGCAGAGCTCCAATAGTATCGACGCTCTGGCCGAAGAGAATCCGCGCCAAGAGCTCGATCTTTTGAAATGAGGAGTTGGCGGGAGCCGTCGTCAGCCAAGCGAGCACGTAGCAGAGGCGCCTAATCAGAACATTGGAACGGGCGGACCTTCGCCCAGCCTCGACGCACTCCCCAGGCGATGACTGTCCCGGCGACAAGCCCGACGACATAGCCGTACGGGAGCCCGACAACTGCAGCGGCCACCGCGAGTGCTATCCACAACGTGTTGCGATCGGTAGCCACATCCCGAACCAACGTCATGAGCGCGATCGCCTCGAATAGTAGCACTACGCCCAGCACAGGTATCGGGAAGATATGCACGACTTGACCAAACCCCGGCGCAAAGAAGAGCCCAAGCACCAGGTACATCGTGCCATAGAAGATTGGTGCGCCGCCGGTGCGCGCGCCGAAACCGTGGAACCCCACGAGGCCACCGCATCCGTGGCATACGGGCACACCGCCGAACCACGGAGCTATGAGGTTCATCAATCCATACGTGAAGCCGATCTTTCGTACCGGTACCGCGCGCTCCGGAAAGAGGTCTCGAGTCGTTTGGCTCGTGGCGATGACGGAGTTGCCGAGCGAAAGTGGAATCTGCGGGATCGCAAGGAGCAGTGCGCCCTGGAGCAACTCATTGCTCGTCGGAGCGCGAAAGAATGGAAGTCGAAATCCAACTACCTTTGTAAACGATGTACCGTCGAGTTTTGTTAGAGCAGCGTAGAGTAGCCCTAGACCCATCACGACGAGCGGAGCAGGCACGCGACGCTGACCGCGCAACAAAAGCAGTAGTGCCACCGAGATAACCGCCAGAATATATCCCGCGGTTCCATCAGTGCTCACGTACGACTTCAGTGCGAGAGTCGCGAGGGTGATACCGAGCCCGAGCTGGATGCCCCGAACGACCTCCTTTTGAACAACATGCGTAAGCCAGTCGAGCATGCCGGAAGCAGCAAGAAAGAGCATTGCAACACCGATGACCAGTCCGCCGCCTGAAAGTGTACCCGGAGACAACCGCTGGGCCAGCATGATGGCGGCCATTGCCTTGAGCGGTTGGACCGGCATTGGAATACCGTAAAAGATTCCTGTCGCGATCTGGAGCAATCCGAACATGATGCAGACGCTCGCCGCATCCAGCTTGCAGGTTGCGATTAAGGCGATGAGGAGGGGTAGATCCGTGCCGATGTCGCCGAACGCGCCGGCCAGCTCGTGGCGGTCAAATCGCAGGCGGGGCGAAACGTCTCGGGCCGTGGACATCCTCGTCATACGTTACCACTTACCGGTTTCCGGAACGTTGCCGGCACGATGCGATGACACTTACCCGTTGTTATTCCCAGAAAGATGGCTGCGCAAATTCGAAGTACACTTCGTGTGACGCAACATTGATCGGTGATCATCCGAAACATCATCGAAACGACCGTGAAGTTGCGGAGACTTAGTTCGACTCTGCGTGTTTTTCTCATGGCGCGTAAAGTATACATAATGTAAAGGATACACGTCATTGGCAGCGAGGAATCGGTTGCCACTGTGCTTCGTCTTCTCCAAACCATTCTACAACGTCGAGGAATCCCGATATGGCTGACGCCGGATCTAACCGTGTGCGTGAGCTGCGCGAAGCGCGCGGCCTGTCACAAGTGACGTTAGCTGCTACAATTGGATTAACTAGGCAAAGCGTACATGCGATCGAAGCCGGTCGTGCCGTTCCGGCCGTGGATGTCGCTTTGCGCATTGCTAGGGCTCTGGATTGCCCGGTCGAGTCTCTGTTTGGAGCGACAGCGACCGACACGCGGCTCACGACAGAGCCGGTGACTGAAGCCAACGCAGGTCGTGTCGCACTCGCGCACATATCCGGAAAGTGGCTGTCCTATTCGCTCGATCGAGAGGGCATTGGTCGTTCCGCAGACGCACTGGTTGCTAAGTCGAAGGCCGGACGCGTCGAGGTCGATATCCTTCGACCGACCTCCGAATCTCGCGAAAACTTGGTCATCATGGGTTGCGCGCCAGCTCTCGGACTGCTCGCGGATCGGCTCAATGCTCACTCCGGGCCAGGACACTTTCTTTGGTTTGGACGATCCAGCACGAAGGCGCTCGAAGCGCTCAGCCGGCGCCAGACGCACGTTGCAGGCGTTCATCTCGTCGATCTGAAGACCGGTGAAGCCAACGTGCCTGACGTGCGTCGACACAGCCTAAAACGCGCTGTCACTCTGATTACATTGGCTCGCTGGGAAGTGGGCCTCGTCGTGGCCCACGGCAATCCAAAGGGCGTTTCTCAGGTATCGCACCTTGGCAAAAGAGGGCTGCGAGTGGTGTCCCGAGAGCCCGGCTCGGGTGCAAGGCGACTGCTCGATCGGGAGCTCAAGCGTGCAGGGCTATCTGTCGAGATTGCCCGCGATGCAGCGTTGCATGCATCGGGGCACCTGGAGGTTGCTCATGCAGTTAGTATTGGAGCTTGCGATGCAGGCATTGCCACTCGCGATGCGGCCCTTGCGTTTGGTCTCACGTTCGTGCCAATTGCCGAGGAGCGATACGACCTCGTAGTTCCGCGTGATGAGCTCAATGACCCTCGCATGGCTCGCTTGTTCGACGTCATGACGGCCGCGCCACTGCGTCGGGAACTGAGTTCGCTCGGCTACGATGTCGGGCAATGCGGTGACCGCGTTGCTGAAATTCTTGCAGCCTGAAGCTTTGGAAAGGAACAATCGAATTATGAAATGCCTCCGTGGAAGTTTGTCCGCACTCGCACTAACCATCCTTTCTGCGAGCTGCAGTGGCAGCAAGTCAACCCCAAATGGGGTGGCAGGCCCGACGGGTGGCGCATCCAGTGTGAACGGTTCAGGGGGGAGCGGCGGAGGCGGCACTACGAGTACTACCGATGCAGCTGCGGGTGATGCAGGCACAGAAGAGGACGCGGGCGGCACGACATTTGACGGATCGTGCGCGACTTTGCCAGGAAAGATCGTTTACATCGAATCGGGTGATACACAGGAAAACCTCCTCAAGAACCTTGGGCGCCACCTGAGGGACACCGCGAATATCACGATAGTATTCAATCTGACGGGTTCCTGCACGTTGACGAACGACATCTACACGGGGGCCAAGGTCGTTCCCAACGGTACACTCAAGTACATCCCATCGACGGCGGAGAACGTCGCTTGGACTCCCTCAGCAGCTGAACTGACCTGCACAACACCTGCGGAAGGGGTTTCGATTGATGTCGCGATCTCCGCACTGTTCGTGCAAAGCTGTGGGCTCGGCGGTCCACCAGCGGGTTCCAGTCTGGGTCTGATCCAAGGCCCGATTCAGGCCTATACATTCATTGTTCCGACAGCCAGCGATCAGACAGCTATTTGGGCCGAAGAGGCTTACTACGCCTTTGGTTTCGGCGCAGCTAACCCGCTGGCTCCAACGTACAACCCCTGGAACAACGAAAGTTTCATGTTTATTAGGCCTGCCACCAAGAGCACATTGGTCGCTACCGCAAAGAATATCGGCGTACCGCCCAACAAATGGAAAGGTGTGCCAGAAGCCGCCTCGAGTGATGTGGTGACTGCAGTATCAACGTCCGCTCAGCCCGAGCCGACGATTGGCATTTTGGGCGCCGAAGTTTACGACAGCAATCGCAGCAAGGGTATCAAGACTCTCGCGTTTCAGGCGTTCAATCAGAACGCCGCCTATTATCCGGATTCAACGTCCACCAGCTTCGACAAGCAGAATCTTCGTGACGGTCACTACACCTTGTGGTCGCCCACGGTGTACATTACCAGCGTCGATGGCTCGAATGTGCCCACGAACCCGACAGTCAAATACATCACTGATTTAGTCCTCGGTAACGCAGACGCTGAACCGCCGAGTGGCGGCACGGTGTTCGACGGTCTTGCGGATGTGGTGAAGGTCGGCCTCATCCCCGATTGCGCCATGCATGTAACACGCGGTGCTGACGGCGGTGATCTGAGCCCATACAGCCCGGCAGAGTCCTGCACCTGTTACTACTTGAGCAAAATTCCCGGCGCCAGCGGAACGCCGAGCGGCTGCAAGGCTTGCTCAACCATCGCTGATTGCAGTGCCGGCACGTGCAATCATGGTTTCTGCGAGCCCGACGCCATTTCAACCGCGGGCACGCCGAGTTCGACCTGCTTTAGTGGAACGCCCACTACACATGCCGAACTCATCAATGCCTGTACGATCCCGCCAGGCGTGACGAAGTCAGTTGCGGTTCCGGCGGGCGGGCTTACGCCGTTGCCCTAAAGGATTGAAGTTTGAGAATGTGCTTTTGCCGGTGGTCTGGACGCTGCCGAACGTTGGCAGCGGGCCATGGAAGTCTTCGCGTGCTCGCAAACTTCGGGGTGTTCTTCACCCTGACATTTCCGAATCCCGCCGGTGCGCAGTCAAGCGCGCCATCGGGGCCACCCGAATCTCAGCAGTTTGCGCCAACCGATGACGTGGCTGCAATCCGTGCGCAGCTTGCCGAGCAGTCTGCTGCGATCGCTAAACTCAAGGCCCTCAATGAGCAGCGGGCTCGTGAGAAGCCCGCGGTGCGCGTGTCAGGTTATCTGCAAATTGACTGGACTATGCACAATCAAGCCTCGCAAGATGAAATCAATTATTCGACCGGAACGCCTCTGAACCAAGATCGATTCACGCTGAGGCGCGGGCACCTGCGCTTCGATGCCAAACGGGGTCAATTGAGCGGCGCACTCGAGATTGACGCGAACACTACGAATGGTCCGCAAGTTCGCCCGATTGACGCAGAAGTGTCGCTCCACTCGACGGAATCGGACAATCCGAGTCAGCCCTCGGTTACAGCTACTGCGGGTTTGATGAAGATACCGTTTGGGTTCGAAGTGCCGGAGCTCGACGTGGAGCGACCGTTTCTCGAGCGCTCCACGGTGATGCGCGCCCTATTTCCAGGAGAGTTCGACCTCGGTGCGTGCATTGCCGGCCGCTTCCGCTTCGCCGAATTGGCAGTAGCGGTAATGAACGGTCACCCCATTGGTGACAAGGTGTTCCCCGCAGTCGCTCCAGATCGAACCAAAGAATTCGTGGGAAGGCTGGGCACTCACGCTGAGATTACCCCGTCAGTTATGCTCGATCTAGGAGTGTCCGCGGACACGGGCAATGGCTTTCACGAGGGCACGCCGACAACGAAGGACCAACTCGTGTGGCGCGACGACAATGGCGACGGCATTGTGCAAGCAACGGAAATTCAGGTAATTCCCGGTTCGTCAGCGACGCCGTCGCAGCAATTCCACCGTTTCGCGCTAGGCGGCGATGCGAGGCTCGCAATCCGATTCGCGTCTCACTCCGTGCTCAACCTGCGCGCAGAGATAGTACGCGCGAGCAACCTGGATCGCGGCATCGAGCCAACCGATCCCGTTGGAGCGGGTCGCGACTTGCATGAGTTCGGGTGGTACCTGGGTGCGACGCAGGAGATCACGGCTTTCGGTCTGGTTGGGATTCGTTACGACCGATACAATCCGGACCAGGATTCGAGCGAACAACGGGCGGTCCAAGTCGTGCCGCGCGACCGCAGTTACGGCACCTGCGCCCTGCTTGCAATGCTTCGCTACGACGATGCTCGCCTAGCGATAGAGTACGACATCAATCGCAACTCGCTCGGTCGCGATGCAAACGGTTCCCCGACAAACCTCAAGAGTGACGCGCTCACGGTTCGAGCCCAGGTGAGGTTCTAATGCAGAGGTCGCTTGGGCCAATGCTCACCTGGGCTTTGAGTGCCGCCGCGACAATATTGGGCTGCTCGGGCGGAGCCTCTGATGATCCTGCTCTGAATGCGCGAATGCGAATTCTAGGGGGCCAATTTGTGGCCGGCCCGATGCCGGCGCCTCAAAATGGGCCCGAAGTTGCCAGCGTTGACCTGCTTACGAATACGATCTGGCCAGGTTATTCGAATAAGCCCATCAAAGGCGAGCTTGAGCCCTCGGCTACAGCCGCTACGCTGGCACTGAGCGGCGATGAAGGCTACTGGATCGTGACAGCCGGAGTGCCGGATGTGTCCGCCCCGACGCTTCCCACGTTCCGCGCCGCGGCCGCGTTTTCTAGCACGCTCGCGCCGGGTGCCTATTCGCTCGAAGTCCATGGAGTCGATGATGCCGGTCGTTTCGGACCTCCAACTGTACGAACTTTGACGGCGCTTTCGGCCCCCCCCTCGCGATCCGTTCAAGGTGCTCTCATTGTCACGCTGACTTGGGACACGGAAGCAGACGTGGATCTTCATGTCGTCGATCCGCTCGGCAATGAAATTTACCACGGAGCCCCGAGCTCACAGGATGCATTCGCACAGGGCTCGCCAACAGCGGCAGTGAGCTACGGAATTCTCGATTTCGACTCCAACGCCAATTGCACCATCGACGGCCTGCGACAAGAAGACGTCACTTGGACCAATGCTCCTCCGTCGGGGCATTACCTGGCGCGCGTGGATACGACATCACTCTGCGGGCAAACAAGTGCTCACTGGACGATTCGAGTCATTCTCTATGGCACGACTCTAGTCGAAGTCACCGGTACAGCTTTTGACTCGGACACATGGGGTGCGCATGACCGCGGCGCAGGTGTGCTTGCAATCGGGTTTGATGTGCCGTGAGCACAACCTCGTTGTCTGGCCGTTTGCTTTTGGCACCGCTGACAGCGTCTATATTCATCTCGGGCGTAGTGCGTGCTCGGTCGGAGACGGACGGTCCCGTGCCGCAAAAACCAGAAAATTCGAACTCAGTAGTTCAGCCGTCGGCATCTGCACGAATGTCTGCCGCAACGGGAGCAAACGGGGCAAACTCGTCCGAGATCGTCGTGCGCGGGTTGAGACCGCGTCACGACGCCTTTGAAGAGAAGCTGCGCGCCGAACAAGCTCGTGAGGTATCTGGAACGCAGGGCGACCCAGTGAAGATCATTGAGAATCTACCGGGTCTCGCACGGGCACCGTTCGGCTCGGACCAGCTCGTGCTCTGGGGTGCGGCGCCTGAGGACACGCGCTTTTACGTTGATGGCGTGGAGATCCCGCAGCTCTTTCACGGCAGCGGGATTCGATCGACGGTCAATGGTGACCTCCTGCAAAGTGTGGCGCTTACGCCTGGCGCCTACGGCGCCGACTTCGGACGGGGCATCGGTGGCATGGTGCGACTCGAGACGCGCGAGTTTGCCGACGATCGCATGCATGCCAATGTCGATGTGAGCACGCTCGATGGTTCCGCGTTCGTGAGCGCGCCTGTGGGTGAGCGGTTACGCGTCGGGCTTGCAGCGCGTTACGGATGGCTCGACCGAACATTGGCTGCTGTGAATACAGCGAATGTCACTGACTATTTTGCAATTCCGCGATACCAGGACTACCAAGCCAAGGTTCAACTTAGACTCCGAAAGAAGGAATCGCTCGATCTGGTAATGCTGGCATCGGCAGACGCTCTCTCTCAGAACGTTCTTAATGTTGATCCGGCACGGAATCGTAGCCTTGCGACGAGCAATACGTTCGAACGCGTCTATCTGCGATACCGGCGCACGCTCGATGACGGTTCGAGTGTCGATGTCGTGCCTTGGATTGGTCGTGATACGAGCCATTACAACGCTCACTTTGGATCAAACCCGGCGGATCTCGATCAAAACTCGCTGCGCTGGGGCCTGCGTGCCGAACATCGTTCGCACATCGCGGCAGTGGCGACGCTCGCCCTCGGTATCGACATGGCTGGAACTCGGGCACGGCTGTCGCGTGACGGTTCTCTCACGATCCCGGCACGCGAAGGCGACACCACAGTCTTCGGTCAACCTCCCGGGGATGACACCAACACCGACACATGGTCGGCACTCATTCTCAATGTCGCACCTTACGCGAGTCTCGATTTTGACTGGGGGCCACTCACGCTAACGCCGGGTCTGCGCTTCGATGGCTATTTGCTCGAAGCCAGCCGAAGCACACCCCGAGTCGGACAAACGCCGTCCATTGGCCAATCAACGCTCCAGGCAGAGTTTGAGCCGCGCCTAAGTGCGAGGCTGAGATTGTCACAGCGTGTCGCGCTACTGGCAGCCGCAGGCCTCTACTCCCAGCCGCCCGCGCCGCAAGACTTGAGTGCCGTCTTCGGCACACCAACACTCGGTCCCGAAACCGCAATGCACGCGAGTCTCGGAGAGTCGATCGACGTGACAGATTCTCTGTCAGCCGTGGTGACCGGTTTCGGTCGGTCCATCAATCATCTGGCAGCAAGGGACCCGGCGGCGACGCCCAAGCTTGCCAATGCTCTGCTGCAGAGCGGGGACGGCCGCAGTTACGGCGTCCAGATTTTCCTCCGCCAAAGGCCGTGGCGAGGATTCTTCGGCTGGGTTGCCTGCACCATCTCGCGCAGTGAGCGGCGTAACACCCCCGGCTCGAGTGTCCGACTCTTTGACTACGACGAGCCTCATGTACTTACCGTTGTAGGGAGCAAGGAGCTCGGAAGCTGGAAATTGGGAGTGCGCTTCCGCTACGCGAGCGGTGCTCCACGGACTCCCGTTGTCGGGGCCTTTTACGACGAAAAGGACGACGTGTTCCAACCTGTCTTTGGTGCGCACAGTTCAGTTCGCCTGCCTGCATTCTGGCAGCTAGACGCACGAGTTGACCGAAGCATTGCGCTCAATGACTCAACGCTGCTCAACATATACCTCGAAGTGCTCAACGTAACGAACCATTCGAACGGGGAAGAATTCAGCTATAGCTCCGATTACACCCGACGCGGTGTTATCGCTGGGCTTCCCGTCGTGGGTGTCGCCGGAGCGAGGCTTGAATTATGACCCTTCGCTGTGTTTTGCTCGGAGTTCTCTTGCTCATCGGATGCAAGCCTGATCTCTCTCAGGACGACTGGCTCATAACTACCACGCGAGTGCTCGCTGTAAAGAGTGAACCCGCCGAAGCCAAGCCAGGGACTTTACTAACGTTTACGGCCTTGATCGCAAGTCCCCTCGAAGCAAGCGATGCTTCGACGATTACTTGGCAATTTTGCGCAGCTCCCAAGCCGACCACCGAAAACAGCGTAGTTTCAGCTGAATGCCTTAATACTTCGTCACTCGTCGACGCGGGTTCGGGTGCTTCAATTGTTGCCGCTGTACCCTCTAACGCCTGTTCGCTCTTTGGACCCAGCACTCCACCCGGTGGCCACCGCCCGCGTGATCCTGACGACACGGGTGGCTATTACCAACCGCTGCGCATAGACGTGCCCGGTACCGTTCCGACGTTTCACCTCGATCGCATCCTTTGTGATCTGGCCGACGCGTCATTCGACATCGCGTCCGAGTTCGGTAAAAATTACGTGCCGAATGCCAACCCACATCTTGCTCCGATTGTCGCGTCTATAGGGGGGCAACCCGTGACGCTTGACGGAATCGTACCGGGAGCGCGCGTCGATTTCGAAGCGAGTTGGTCCGCGACCGACGCCGAGAACTACACCTACTACGACAGGGCGTCTCAGAGCATCACGACCAGACGCGAGTCGATGAGCGTGGCCTGGTATGTGAGCTCTGGAAGGCTTGCCACGGAATCAACCGGGCATGATGAAAATGACCTTACAACAATCACGAACAACACGTGGACGGCCCCCAATACGGCAGGCACAACTAAACTATGGCTCGTTCTGCGCGATTCCCGCGGGGGAATTGACTATGCTACTTACGCTCTGACCGTCACACAGTGACGAATTGGAACCCAACGTAATTTAACTCGCTCCGTATTGTGAGTCCAAGTGCGACCCAATCCAAATTCACGGAATCGGATTCATTGGCCGACCCAAGCTGTTTCATGTTGGCTGGTCAGGTTTCACGATTATTTCGCGAGCGCGGATCTCGGTAACGGTTAGCGTCGGATACGTCAGCGTTACCGCCTCGACATACAAGGACCGTAGTGTTGAAGCTGCGAACCACTCCGCAATGATTCATCTACCTCTTGCGGCTTCCATGCCGTCGGAACCGCTTCGTCTGGATTTGCAGGCATTACCCTGCGTCCAGGTGCAACGCGGGGATATGGCCGCGCTGCACCTGCCGGTGGCGCCACGTTGCAACATCCAATGCGCGTATTGCGACACAGGCGGTGACTGCGTTCACCAAAGCCCTCGTGGCAGCGCCTCCGTTTTGCTGACGCCCGACCAGGCATTGTCGTACGCGCTGGAGTCAATACGTTGTGAACCCCGCATTAAATGCGCCGGGGTTTCGGGGCCGGGCGATCCCCTTGCAAACCCGGATACAACGTTTGGCGCCCTTCGCCAACTTCGCGCAGACCTGCCAAGTCTTCCGTTCT
Organism: Myxococcales bacterium; assembly: GCA_003154095.1. Taxonomy (GTDB): domain Bacteria; phylum Myxococcota_A; class Polyangia; order Polyangiales; family Polyangiaceae; genus FEN-1139. Next base: position 16,356 of record PMCK01000280.1, read on the forward strand.
TCATTGCTACGAACGGGCTCAATCTCGCCGAAAATGTAGACCAGCTACTTNNCTTCAGCTCGGCGTGACGCTTTGTATCGTAACGGTCAATACCGTCCATTCGAAGACGCTGACTCGAATGATTGATTGGGTTCAGGGGCAAAGTGGAATGCTGGCTGGCGATGAAGCCGCCGAATTCCTCTTGGCACAGCAATTGTTGGGCATTCGTGCCGCATCGGCAGCCAAAATCGCCGTTCGGGTCAACTTTCAGCTTATGCCTTCAATCAACGATGGCGAAGTCGAGGACGTGGCAAGAACGGTTTCCCAGGTCGGCGCAGGCTTCTTTCATGTTCAACGTTTTGCGCCATCCCATACAAGACGTCCGGATTTCGCCGCAGTGTCGGCGCCGAATCCCCAACAAATGAATCTTGCGCGCGAATTGGCGGGCCGGCATATCGAAGTCATCAAGCATTGCTCACTGTGTGCGGCCGATTCAGTGGGATGTCTGGCTCAAGGACAGTTGGGTGCCGTGCGCACCCTGCTAGAAGCCTCAGTGCAGCACAAGGACGACCCCGTCCGACTCACGCCTTCGGGCATTCCCGAGCCAGCCCCTGAGTTCAATGAGCGACGAGTGGCGCTGCGACAGCTGCAGCTTATCGCGAAGGTGGCCCGTTGGTTGTCTACCTCGGAAGACGACACCGTCGGCACTATCCGTCAAGTGTTGCTCTGGTTGGACGAAGCGCTTGGGCTAAAGCGCGGAGTCGTTGCGCTGGTGGACGCCGCGGGAGAAACACTTCAGGCTCAGATCACACACGGCGTAGCCCAAGAACAGGTCGATCTCATGCGCTATCGCATTGACGAGGGGGTCACCGGCCAAGTGTTTTCGACGGGACGGGCCCAAATGCTTTCTTCACTTCAAGCGAGCCCAAGTTTTCTTGACCGCTCGGGTTTGCGTGCGGGACTCGACTTATCTAAGCTTGCGTTTTTTTGCGTACCAATTCGAGACCGCGGGACAGCGATCGGAACCTTGTCGGCGGATAAAGAAAACCGCATGCTCAAGGACGCCGACTCCGACTTGGAGCTCTTGGGTGAAATTGCCCAATTATTCGCCCCCTTCGTGCAACGGCGGCGCCTCGAGGAGAGCCTGTCGCTCTTTCG
>PMCK01000213.1 GCA_003154095.1 Myxococcales bacterium
ACGTGTATGTCACTGCTCGGCGCAACACTCGCCAACGCCCAATTGATTGCATTTTCACTAGGACTGCTCGGCGCTCTGGGCATTTGGATTGCGGGGCGTTGGCTGGGGCTATCGCGCAACGTCAGTTTGCTCGGAGCAATCATTGCGTGCTGCATACCTTATTCGGCTTGGCTCGCCGTTGCGACGACTCCCGACTACTACAATGCCGTCTTGATCTTGCTCGCCTGCTGTAGCCTGGCTCACGGTCACACGAGCATTCGAGCGCTCGGGGCTGCCGCAATCACGATTGCAGCATTGAGCAGATACGAGAGTTGGCCGGTGGCCGTGGTCTTCGCCGGGTTTATGGCGATTGACGCGTACCGAACTCGGAATCGCTGGTCGGCTGTGCTGGCGCTACTCGCGCTCGCCGCACCGGTGTTTTGGATGCTGCACGGCATCTACCAACACAATGACGCACTATTTTTCGTCAAACGCGTCGTAAACTACCGACGCGCCCTCGGTCTTGGAGATACAGATGCGCTTACACGCGTACTCGCGACGCCGGGACACCTTTTTCGGGATGTACCTGAACTCTGGGCGGCAGGTGTTTTCTCGCTGCTCGGGGCTTTGTTGCGCCATTGCCGACCTTTTCGGCGACGTTGGCTCAAGCCGTCATTGGCCTTATTCAGCATAATCCTGTTTCTCAGCCTCGGGGATTGGCGCGATGGATCTGCAACTCATCATGTGGGTAGAACTCTGCTGCCCATTTGGTTTTTCGTTTCGCTGCTGGTCGCGAAACTGACATTGTGGCAGCTGCGCGATGTCTCGAGGCTGCAGAAGATTATCCGCACAACTGCCGTGATCGCAGTCACTGGCTTTGGCTTTTTTGTATTGCGGCCCGCGTGGACGAAGGTTGAGGGATTCTGTCCACGGCAAGAGGAAACGGTGATTGGATCGCTCGCCTCAGCCAAAATCGCGAAGGGTCAGCACGTGCTCATCGACACCATTGACTACGGCTACTTTGCCATCGAGGCTGCCTTTGCCCGACCGAATGACGTCGTCATACTCGATGCTCACGACCCGCGACACCCAGCAAAGTCAGATGCATTTTCGTCGGAAGATAAACTCCAAGTTACCCTAACCAAGCACCAATCAAAGTGGCTAATCACGCAACGAACGCATGAAACTCGCCTGGCTGCGTCAGCTTTCGTGCATTTTCGTGGTCCGACATTGTTGTTAGCCGAAATGCGCTAGGTTCTTCGGCGTGCGAGCCGGGTTTGTCGTCATTTTGGCCGGCCCGAGTTGCCTCGACTACCCTGGGCGAGTGCTGTTCCGTCTCGGGCGTCGCGCCGTTTTCAGTGCTGTCACGTTCTTTGCGCTGCTTGGATTCGTGTCGGTGCCCCTTGGCGAGAAGACGGGCTGGGCCCATGTTCAAGCAATTGCGGCAACACCCGCTGCATCGCAGGCCATTGCAGACTTCAAGGATGGCGTGGGCCTGTGGCAGCATCGCCTGGTTGGCTGGTTCACCGCGCGTTTGCAGTCCCAAGGTGAAACCGAAGCGGAACCGGCGCATTCAGCCCCCGCGGGATCCAGCGAATATTCCGTGCCGTCAATTCTCCATGGAACGGTGAAACCGGGACCGATGCCCATTGCTAGACCGCCACTGCTGCCGCAACACTGAATCCTGTTGGATTGATTGTGTCTGCTATTCGTGACTCAGCGAAGTCAATCTGATGCATCGGTCGACTTAGGGTGAAAGAAGAACAGGCTAACCCAGCCCACAATCAGCAAAGTGCCCCCAATCGGTGCAATTGCACCAGCCCAACGCCAATTCAAGATTGCAACGCAGGACAGGCTGGTCGAAAATAGGAATGTGCCAGCAGCAAGGCATACGGCCGCCGCCCTAATTGAGCGCGACGAGCCACCAATGATGGTTGCAATAATCAGCAATGCAACAGCGTGGATCAGTTGATACTGCGTGGCAGTCTTGAGTGTATTGAGGCGTTCAGCAGGGAGATACGACAACGCGTGCGCCCCGAAAGCACCACCAACTATCGCCGTTGATCCAAAAATGGAACTTATTGCAATACAAAATCGCCTGAAGGTCATGCGGACCAAAGCTTAGCCCGAGCATTCGCTTGACAGGACCAAAATGCGATGTATATGAACCGCAATCGCAAATTATTGAACTGCAGTTCACCACAGAATCCAGCTATAAATAGGATATTTTTGAATTGGCGAATCCCGTTGAAAGGCCAATTGTAAAGAATTGTTAATTTTCAGTGAATTAGTGTTCAATACCATGACTACCTCCCTTGTCCGACGCACCACGAAGACGCGCCCGAGAGTTCTTCGTCAGGCCCTGCAGGAGCACACCCGTGCTGCATACCGTGAGGCCATCTTGGCCGCTGCCGAGAGGATAATTCTTCGCGATGGATATCAACCCGCAAAAATGGCGGATATTGCCGATGCGACTGGGGTCTCCGTCGGAACTTTGTACAACTACTTCGATAGCAAGGAGGCCGTGCTCAATGCCCTGCTCGAACATCACCGGGCACGTTTTCAGACCCAGGTCGAGCAGCCTTTCGAGTCCGATGATCCATTGGTGCAGATTCGGCAAATAATCGCTCGGGCCCACGATTTTGCGGAACAAAACGGTGCACTGTTTAATCTGTACGTCCGAACTGCCAGTAACGGGCACAATTCACAGAACGGCGCGTCTACCTGCGTCGTTCATGAATCCGACTACGAAAAATTTTCGTCGATGCTGGTTGACATGTTAAATCGCGGAGTTCAACAGGGGCGAATCCGCGCCGATATTCCGGTCACCAAGTTGGTCTGGGCATTGCATGCGACGATGCAATCACTTCTTTTGGACTGGTGCCGTCAACCTGACGGTTTGTCTCTTAAGCAAAGAGGCGACGAACTCGTAACTCTATTCTTCGAAGGAGCCAGTACGCGATGAACCGCTCGATTCTTGTAGCCGCATTGACGTGTTTGCCGCTGATTTTCGGGGGCTGCAAGCGATCCAATGCCGCTGAACAACTCCCGCCGGCCTTAGGAAGTGGGGCGCCGGCGCTTCCCAGCTTGCCTAAGCTTGATTCAAACTCGCCGGCCGAAATGGCGAGCGGTGACCAAATGTTGCGAGCCAGCGGCACGACTCAGGCGCTGCATCAAGCGGAATTGGGCCCCAAAATGAGCGGCGTATTNNGCGCAAGCCAAAGTCGGTTTGAGTCAAGCAGAAATTGACTATCACCGAACCAAGGGGCTCTACGAGCAGGGGGCTGTGTCACCTGCCGTTTGGGATCAAGCGCGGATCGGGTATGACCGTTCTCAAGTTGCGGTACAGCAGGCGCAAGTCGCACTGTCTTCCGCTCAGAATACAGCTGGCGACACGACGGTGTATTCGCCGTTTACGGGGATTGTTACTTCCAAACGCAAGAGCACCGGAGAAACCGTAACGATGATGCCCCCAACGGTGGTGCTCGTCGTTCAAGACCTCTCGAAAATCGAGGTTCGCGTCAAACTTGCAGAAAATGCGCTCAACCGGGTCAACGCCGGAGGCGCAATGAAGGTTCATTTCCCCTCACTCAACGCAGACCGCGACGTTTCGATCGACCGAGTTAACCCCAGTGTCGACCCCTTGAATCGCACTGTCGAAATTGTCGGAATAATCCCCAACGATGACCGAAGTTTGAAGTCCGGCATGCTCGTTGAAGTCACCTTCCCGCAAAACGGGTCTTCAAGCGCGGCCCCCAGCGCAGCCCCCTCTGTCACCGCAGTGGCTTCGAAACCATGATTGGTCGAGGTCGACCCCACCGCATTCTTTTACAAGCCTTGACTAGCAATTCCAAAGGGAACGGTTTCCCATGAATCTTGCGAGTGTAAGCATTCGCCGACCTGTTTTCGCCACAATGCTCATTGCGGTGTTCATGGTGTTCGGCCTGGTCAGTTACAAGAAAATCGGCGTCGACCTGATTCCGAACGTTGAGTTCCCCTTCGTCGTCATCACGGTTACCTATCCTGGTACTGATCCGGGCACAATGGAGCGTGACGTCGCTGACAAAATCGAAGAGGCGGTCAACTCGCTCGGCGGAATACGAAGCCTAAAGTCGTTCAACTTGGAGAGTGTCACTCAAGTTCTCATTGAATTTGAGCTAGAAGTCAAAGCCGAACAAGCTGTTCAAGACGTTCGCGACAAGGTTTCGCGCATCCTCAAGGACTTGCCAGCAGGTGCTGATCCACCCGTTATCGAGAAATTCGACCCCAATTCTGCGCCTATCATGGCAGTCGCTCTATCAGGCGACCTGCCCATTCGACGCTTGACTTACCTGGCCGATAAGGTCGTCAAGGAGCGTCTGCAGCGGATTAACGGTGTCGGCAGCGTTGAAATCATTGGCGGCCGTGATCGCGAAATTCAAGTCTATATCGATCCTGAAAAGCTTAATGGTCTCAATTTGTCGGTTCAGGACGTTGCTCAAACCATTGCGGCTCAAAACCTGGAGATTCCGGCAGGAACATTCAAAACAGGCACCAGTGAGTTGACCGTCAAAACTAAGGGGCAACTGGTTTCGGCGGATGATGTCGCCAACATCGTATTGCCCACTTTGGCTGCTGCGCCCGGGTCGAATCCATCTGATCTGCACGCACAACCTACGGTTAGAATCAGTGATGTCGCACGCGTGCTCGATGGCGTCAAGGAAGCCCGTTCTACCTCAATGCTGGACGGGAAGTTGGCGGTTTCGCTCAACGTCAAGAAGCAATCCGGATCCAACACGGTTGCTGTCGCCGAAGCGGTCGAGCGCGAGATGGAGACAATGAAGCCCATCTTGGCTCGTGACAACGCCCAGCTTACGCTAGCCATGGACACCTCGGGCTACATTAAGCGCTCAATTGAAGACGTGGGCATTGACTTGATTCTAGGTGCCGGGCTCACCGTAGCCGTAATATTTCTGTTTCTCATCAATGGTCGAGCGACGCTCATTAGCGCAATAGCCTTGCCCACTAGTGTTATCTCTACCTTCGCCTTCGTCTATTGGATGAATTTTACGTTCAACAATATGACAATGCTCGCATTGTCATTGGCCATTGGCGTGCTGGTAGACGACGCCATCGTGGTTATGGAGAATATCCATCGCCACTTGGAAATGGGCAAACCAGCCCTCAAGGCGGCCGAAGAGGCCACCAGTGAGATCTTTTTGGCTGTCGTGTCGATGACCTCGACCATTTTGGCGGTGTTCGTTCCCGTGGCCATCATGAAGGGTATCGTGGGTCGTTTCTTCATGCAGTTTGGATTGACCGTGAGCTTTGCGGTTGCAATGAGCTTGTTGGTTTCTTTCACACTGACACCCATGATGTCGTCGCGGCTGCTTACGGCCCACAATGCAGATAATTGGCTGTCCCGGGCCGTTGACGCGAGCATGGGTTGGCTTGAGCGGGTATACGGAACTGTCATTCGTTGGGCCTTGGCGCATCGACCTACGACGCTCACTGTGGCGGTCGTCACTTTGGTGGCGTCCTTCGTTATGGTGGCTCGAATGCCCAAAGAGTTCTTTCCCAAAGAAGACCGCGCCCAGTTCAATGTTGCCGTCGAGCTACCAACGGGAACTACCCTGGAGGCGAGTAATGGCTTCGTTCAGGCCATTGCGGAGGACTTGCGTAAAAATGCCTATGGCGTGACGCACACATTGGCAACCGTCGGCGGGGGCGCGCAGGGTCAGGTCAACAAGGGTACTATCCAAGTGACAATGACTAAGTCGACGTCGCGGCGATTCTCGCAGGACCAGGTGATGAAGTGGATCCGCGAGCGTTATGTGGACATGCGACCTGCTCTCGTCACCGTGTCGGAAATAGGCATGTTCGGCAGTGGAAATACGCAGCCGATACAACTAAGCATTCGAGGACGCGATCTTGATGAATTGGCCACCACAGCCACGACAATCCAGAATGAACTGAAGAAAATCAAAGGATTTGTCGATGTAGACATCTCTTACCGCGGTGGCAAGCCTGAAGTAGCCCTGCAGATTGATCGCGAACGCGCTGCGGCCCTTGGCGTGCCAGTTGCGTCCATCGCACTAGCCATTCGGTCACTCATGGCAGGCGATCCCGTTAGCGAATTGAAAGACGGGTCAGATGCGTACGACATCATCGTGCAGTTGCCGCAAAATGACCGTCGCCGCGTAGAGTCCCTTTCTGCACTCAAGGTCCGCAGCACCAGCGGGCAACTGGTCGATCTGGCCAACGTCGTCAAAGTGTCGCGCACGACGGGCCCGACATTGATCGAGCATTCTTCACGGCAGCGACAAGTCATGGTCTTGGCGAATCTTGATGGCCTACCCATGGGAGAAGCCCAAAAGGTCGTAAACAGAATCGTCAAAGAAAAGGTGCCGAACCATCTTGAAACAGCCTATGAAGGCATGGGCCGCATCATGGTCGAGTCCTTCGGCTACATGGGCGAAGCATTGGTTCTCGCCGTCATATTGGTCTACATGATATTGGCGGCTCAGTTCAACAGCTTCATCCAGCCGATTACCATCATGGTGAGCCTGCCGTTGAGCGTTATTGGCGCATTCGGCGGCCTTTACATGCTGAATATGACACTCAGCATGTATTCGATGATCGGCATCATCATGTTGATGGGATTAGTCACCAAGAACGCCATCTTGATCGTCGATTTTGCCAATCAGGCTCGGGAGAAGGGCATGGCGATGAAAGAAGCATTGGTGCAAGCTGGCAGTCTGCGCCTGAGGCCCATCCTGATGACGACGGTGTCGTTGTTGCTGGGCATGCTTCCGGTAGCCCTCGCTTTGGGGGAAGGTGGTGAGGCCCGCGCACCCATGGCGGTTTGCGTGATGGGCGGCATGATTGCGTCCACTATGCTAACGCTCGTCATCGTACCTGTCGTTTACACAATATTCGATGCAATGGGGAACAGTCGATTTGTGGGGTTCCTCGGCCGCAAGATATTTGTGGCGAACAACCAATCAACTGATGATGTGACATCAAAGAAATTATCTGAACCCACTTCGGACGAAATTCACAATATTCCAGGCGTCGCGAAAAATATTGTTGGGTAAGGCTTCGCACCAAGCACTATCCTCACTACGTAACAAATGAATTGGACCGAAAGGAGCCCGGCCCCGTGAGAGCCCATACAACATCGGTTTTTGCCCTGATAACAGCACTCGGCGCATCTTCTACCGCATTCGCTCAGGCGCCGCGTCCAGTGCAGCCTGCGACTGCCCCCAATACGGCGTTACCAGCCCCAGGCGCACCGAGGCAACCTCAGGGCCAAACAACGGCGGGCAACATTCCGAACGAAGGTGGGTCCACCATTGCGCTGCGCGACGCACCCCGGGGCAGTAACCCAGTCCTGGCCGCGTTTACGCCAAGAGCCGGGGGTCTGACGGCCAATGACGTCGCAGTTCGCGCTGTAGCCACGAGTGACACGATTGCGGCAAAGAACGCCGAGCTGCGGGCCGCGGCTGCAGCCGTCGATTCGGCAATGTATCAGTTTTATCCAAGAGTCGCGTTGAAAGCTTCGTATACACGGATGAGTCCGGTTAGTGTGAGCTTGGGTCCTTATTCTTTTGTTATGACGACACAAAAGGGGGGAGTGACCACAACTCCAAACAGTAACAATGTTGTCGGTGCTGACGGGCAGCCCGCTTTTGCAGCACCTTTGAGCTTTCCAATTCCTAACAACTACTACTCGTTGGGTGCGACACTGGGAGTTCCTATATCGGACTACGTGCTGCGCCTGTCCGACAGCATTGACGCCACTAAAAAGAATCAAGATTCCAGCGAGCTAAACTTGAAGGCTGAGCGTCAAAAAGTCGAAGGCGACGCTAGGGTTGCCTTTTTCAACTGGGCCATGTCCATCGGTCAAGTTGCGGTTACCGAAAAGTCACTCGAACGTGTCCAGGCGCGCCAAAAGGACGCGCAAACTGCATTTACGTTGGGTTCTGCAACCAAGGCCGATGTGCTGCGACTTCAGGCATTAGTAGCGAGTACCGAGGCCGCCATGGAAGCGTCGCGGGCATTCAAACAGCTCGCGGAACAGCAACTTTCCGTAATCATGGATCTACCACCACAGGAATTCGCGTTGGGTGAGGATGTGCTGGCCGAACGGTCCCCTGTGCCCCTGCAGCCCGTTGAAAACCTCGTTCAAGAGGCCAATTCCAATCGTTACGAGCTCAAAGCCCTGGACAAGGCCGCAGATTCAATGCGTTCAGCGGAGACAGTCATTCGGCGCGGACAACTACCGCGAATCGATGGCTTCGCGGACTACGCGTACGCCAATCCTAACCAGCGATACCTATTCGTGTATGCGTGGAAGCAAAGCTGGGACGTCGGTCTAGCAGCCACTTGGAACCTGAACGAGATATTCACCAACAACTCCAGTGGCAACGAAATGGCCGCCAAACGTCAGGCACTCGAAGCCAATCGCAAAGCGCTGGCCAAGGGCATACGCATGGAAGTCACGTCTGCTTACACGGATGCCCGGCGCTCCATAGCCGAGCTCGAAGCAGCCAAGCGTGGAGCCGAAGCATCTCAGGCCGCCTACGATACCGAAGTGGAGCTTTTCAAGGTTGGCAAGGCCACCACGACGGAACTCATCGAATCCGAAGCCGAGCTCGTCAACGCGCTGCTAAAGCTCATTAGCGCCCACATCGACACCCGGATTGCCGAGACCAAGATCGCTAGAGCCACCGGCCGCGACATGCACACGCTGAAGAACTAAGGCCCGACTTTACGCGCACGGCAGCGGCAGCGGCAGCGGCAGCGGACACGGTCGCGGCAGCGGACACGGTCGCGGCAACGGACCNNGCGGCAGCGGCAGCGGCAGCGGCGAAAATACGGCAATTCCCCTTGGGTCAAGGCAAATATCTTGCATTTCTAGATAATTGCTGAGGCACGGCGATTTTGCGCAACCGGTCGCGGGGAGCGGTCGATGACCCTCCATGCCCATTGCTGCAACCAACCTAGCCGAGCCCCCAATTACTGAAAGTGAACGCGGCTCGGTTATGGTCGAGTACGCCGTATTGCTCACGGTCGTGGCAATGGCGGTGGCCTTTGCCACAGTGGCCTTAGGTATTCCGCTCACGAGTATGTACTTCTCGCAGCGTACTTGGCTGCTGCTGCCGTATCCGTAACACGGCCTTGTGCGATTTTACGCAACTCACGGAGATGGCCTACCGATAAGATCATTGTTCGACAATTCTCGCGTCATGTCGCAATTGAAAATTCGCACAACGACGCCTAACAACCATTGATATGGGTTGACCTATTCCAATCTGTTTTTCGCCAAACACAATTTTCCGTCACCACACACAGGACACCATGAAAAAGCAGCATTTATCTCAATCTCGACAATCCAAGATCATCGCGCTCCAGACTGATGAGCGTGGTCTCTCCACCGTGGAGTATGTAATTATCCTAGTATTGATTGCGGTAACTGGCATCACCATTTGGTCAAAGTTCGGAAAGACAATCGTCGACAAGATCACCGACTCTGAATCTCAAGTGAAAGACAAAGTCGTATACTAACGCATTTCACTATTCAACTGATAGGAATCATGAAATGTGCGCATCGCTCTCAGAGACATTTGTGCTGGCGACGGCAGACATCGCCAGCTTGGTGGCCTGCGCTACAGACCTCCGCACCGGTCGCATCCCCAACTGGCTCACACTGCCGGCAATATGTCTCGGCATAGCAACGCACGGAATCCTAGAAGGCCGAGCAGGAATCACTGAAAGCCTGCTCGGCCTTCTAGTGGGCGTCGCGGTGCCGGCAATACTCTACCGTTCCACCCAAGGGCGCGCCATCGGTGGGGGCGACGTAAAACTGTTCGCAGCATTGGGCGCGCTCCTAGGCCCCATGCGGGGACTTGAAGTTCAGCTGGGTGCTTTCGGGACCTTGGCTTTGTTCGCAATCGTAGCACTGGCATACCGCGGCCAATTGCTGCGCGTGCTGCTCAATACGCTTCAACTGGCCACGAACCCGCTACTACCGCGCCAATGGCGCCATCCCATTTCTACGGCAAGCATGACCGAGTTTCGCATGGGCCCAGCTATTGCTGTCGCGGTAATTGCTAACTCCTGTTTGACCTACTTTCACCGGTTCGTGCCATGGTTCGGCTGACAACGAGCAACACGCGTGGAGCCGTGTACGTGGAATTCATTCTCGCGTTCATGCCAATCTTTATGCTGTTTCTCGCAATTTGCCAATTTTCCATGCTGGTCGTGGCGCGGCTGGTCGTATCCCATGCCGCCGTAAGCGCCGCACGCTCGGCCATTGTCATTCTTGAAGACGATCCGAAATTCTACAACAATGCGCCGCGCGGTACCCTTTCATCGAATGGCGGCAATCAGCCAGGGCCACGCATGACTATCATTCGGTCCGCAGCCGTCGAGCCGCTAAAAGTATTAGCACCCGGGCTTGGAGCCCTGGTCAAATCCGGACAAAACGTGGCTGCCGCGTTAACCCCCATGTCCTTGAGCCAGGCGGTATCTTCTGAGCTATACACGGGACTTGCAACCGTAGTCACTTTACACGACTCGCCGACTAGTGACGATCCAGCGCGAGAACCCGTTGGCTCGCACGCATCAGTCACAGCACGAGTAATCTACTTTTACCAGTGCGACATTCCGTTAGTTCGCGGGCTCATCTGCAAATCGATCGACAAGTTAACTTCAGGTAAATGGGCTTGGCTTCGGAGTCAAATGACGCAGGCACTAGGCTCTGGCACTCTAAGTGCCCAAGCACTAGGCAATCGCCGGTTCATAAGAATTACGGCAAAAGCCACTTTGCCCAATCAAGGTGCCGATTACACGCATGGGGGCAGCTCATGAAACCTCTCAACGAGCGGGGCGCCATCATGATAATTGCGGTGTTTTTCGCAATATTTGGGGTGGCGATTCTCTATTACATGATCGGAATGGGCCAAGCCGTGCTGTTTCGGGAGCGCATGCAGGACGCCGCCGATGCAACGGCTCTTTCTGCAGCTATTGCCAATGCTCGGGGAATGAATTTTATCGTGCTTATCAATATCGTCATGGCTGCGCTCCTGGCAATACTAGTCACGATAAAACTCGTTGAGGGGATCGCAATCATAGGAATGTTTATTGCTGGAGCAATGGCCTGGGTAACTTTTGGTGGATCACTGGCAGCCATTCCACCTCTCAGAGCAATACAGCAATCGATGGACGGCCTATACGAAACAACGAAAGAACCCGTCTATTCAGCACTCTATATTCTAAATTCGACTGCTTACGGGGTGCAATTGGCAACTCCTCCCGCTGCGGACGTTGCCGCCTCAGAGAATATCTCGGAACATTGGGGTTCTTCAATTACGATGGGCGTTGCAGTTGGTTCACGGGAAGGCAGCGGCCTTCCGGTGCAAGATGACACGTTCAAGTCTCTATGCGGTAGAGCCGGACAGCTTCCAATACAAATTGCGGAAGTATATCTAAAGTTTCCTGCCTCAAACCTTATCTTTGGCAAGCTCGAAACCGCGATGAACAAAATCTCTCGAGCACTTTCCGATTGGTTTTGCGGCGACACCTCAAGTGCACCCACTTACGACGAGACTGAGAGCGACGGTTACCCAAAACTCGAAAACGACGATAAATGCCAGAATAGCAAGAGAGACCAGGCCGCCCCACACGCAATCGACACTACCAACCAAGACTGTGCAGCTCAACAGCAAGAACAAGTAGATGCGGAGCCGGACAAGGACACGGGCAACTGCCAAGCAGGCCACGATTGTAGCCTTTCCGGTGCGTACAACCGAAGAGTAGTCCAGGCACGAGTACAGTGCGACCCGACCCAATCGCCCCCACCCTCTGACTACACGTACCAATATAGAACGGGTCGAGTTTACTACACGTGGGTCAAAGGCCAATGGATTCGTCAGAAACCTCAATATGATCCTTACGCTTACGGGGATTCCGCCGCTGCGCCCTGCGGGCCCGCCGAGGTAAATCCAGCAATTGCCGTTGGCTACAACACCGTGGTCCGCCGAAACCAAGACATTAACGAGGTATTACCCGTTTGCAGCGATGAGAAAGTGCCCCCTGTTCCGCCATTTCCCAGGGACAACGAAGAATCTGACCCAGTTGACTTCACCGAAGTGACGCAGATTCTAGGTTGCACCAAGTCCGTGACCAAGAGCGTCGACTTCAATCTCGATGCCAACGGAAAAGCCGATAAGCCAATGGACAGCAATCAAGGTGACGACAAGGCCCCCAAGAAGCTCGAAGATGGGGCCACGCTCGGCGACGAAAATTTCCAACTTCGCTCACTGATCATCGGAAAGTTCCCAAGCGATATTGCGGACCCAATCGTCAAGCTGTCGCTATGGAAGCAGAACCAGCCGGGTAACCCGCTCGGTCCCCTTGAAGCATTGGGGAGAATCTCCTTTGCACAAGCCGAATACTATTATGAAGGGACTGCAAGCTCCGAAGAATACATGTGGAATATGAAATGGCGCGCCCGGTTGGTGCGGTTCCGTATACCCGGCCAGGTTCAGCTTGGCGCGCTAAAAACGGCCGCGCCGGCTGTACTTCCCGAAGTGGTCGATAAGCTCACGGACATCTCGAATCTAACGGTTCATTGAAGGTCATCAATGAACGAATCATTTTCTCACGCTTACCCAAGACGCCCCGCCAAGCGCGGAGCGCGCGGTGTCGCAAGTGTCGAGGCCGTAGTAGTACTACCATTTTTCGTTCTCATCTTTGTTTCACTGTTCTACGTACGCGATGAACTCTTGAAGAAACATCAACTCGGCATGACCGCTCGCACCTGTGCATGGTTATACTCGGAGAGCAACTGTCAGGTCATTCCAGCGGGCTGTCAGCCGTACCTAACCCCACCTGGTTCAGCGAGCAGCAAGGCGAGTGATGAGTTGCATAAAACCATGAACGACGCCAAAGACAGGGCGAGCAGCTTGACCAAGGTCGTAGCAGACATCGTGACAAGCTTGATAGGCGATGTAATCAACTCTGCATTTAGTGATTCCTTCGACGCGATTCCAAAAGGGTCAGTTACACGCCCCCCACTCTTCGGGGGTGGCAGCAGAGTCGTGTCCAGTAAATATCACTTAGAATGCAATTTGGCCGAAAAGACACCAATCGATGTGGTTACCGATGCCTGGAATTTCATTAAGCCTTAGGGCAAAATTACCCAATTGGCGGGGCGCGCTTCGAGCGACGTTGGCCGGTGTTCTCTTACTATTTGCACTTTTGCTCGGTTGTTTACGTAGCGCCGAGGCTAAAGCGGGGGAGGTTCTGATAGATTTTGGGCAGGCACTATCGAAGTGGGCCGCTCTGCGCCTCACCGATCGAGCGCGCATCCTCATCCTTAACAATTTGCAAATCCATGTAGCCTCCGCCAGCACTCCACTCAATTTGCACGACGCGATGGACCGGTTACACGGATTTTGTCGGGAAAATACCGGGATTGAAATACCCAAGGCGATTCGCAGTCGCCTCGGATCCAAGGCTCAAAGTGCAAAGCTGGGATTCCTGGACGGGGTATATGCTCACGAGACGGAGAACTCCGGCGTAGTAGCATGCCTCGATACCGGTGGGCCGCTTCTGCTTGATGGCATGACGGCACGCCTACAACGGTTCACTCAAACAAGAGATTTGGCCGCACTCGGGAGTCTGCGTTACGTATTGGCAAAACGTTCGAGAAACGGCACTGCCCTGCTCGTGTTATGGACCGACGGGAAGGCACCTATTCTCGACATGTTTCCGTCGAAGGGAGATGCGCCCGGTCGAGATCCAGGCGGAATTCCGAGACCCGATGGCATCCGTCGGCTGTTGTCAGCCCACGAAACGGAGCTTCCTTACGCGGTCACAGTGTACGAGTCTTCGTCTGAGTCGCCGCCCAAGCTGCGAGACTGGTATACTCAGTCACTCGTGTCGAAGGGCTGGTCCGTGACACAAGTCCATGAACGTGATTGCATCAGCGTGGGGGCAGGCGCTCGGTCGCTTGACGTCTGCTTTACCGCCCATCGTGGAAAACACACACTAGTAACAATTGCGGAATTTTCTTAGGCGCGAAGTTAGACGACCCGCGCTGCGCGCCATTTCTCGATTCCCGCACAACCACTCCTCCTAGCGGACATTCCATATTTTGTGCCCGGGCGTTCGATTCTGCGCAACTAATCGGCGCCGCAGACCGATGAGACTTCAATTGATGATTCTTAGGAGCCACTCGAGATGAAAAAAATTGGTCTATTGGCAAGCCTGGTGGCCGCTCTTGGAGCAGCGGGGCTCATGCACATCTATCTTCAGAGACTCGAAGCTGAGGTTTCTGGAGGCCCTAAGATCCCCATCTTGGTCGCGGCTGAAGACGTGCCCGTAGGGGCGCTATTGACGGAGAAAGCATTGGCGGTGCGTGACCTGCCCCAGGCATACATCGAGGCTCGTCACATCCGATCAACGGATGTAAAGAAAGTCGTCGGCGTACGCGTAGGTTCCGGGCTCAAGGCTAATGAAGCCGTCCTTTGGAGTGACTTAACCAAATTTGCCGATCGCGCAAGGGTGCTATCTGGTCTTATCCAGGATGGTCTGCGCGCCGTCGCGCTCGATGGTCGTACACTGGACTTTGAAGGCTTGCTTCGACCTGGTGATCGTGTAGACGTGCTCTTCTCCAATTCGAGTAAAGAAGAAGCCGCAAGCTCGACATCGACAATACTTCAGAATCTCCTAATCCTGTCCGTCGGCTCCAGTATCACTCGGGGTGATGATTCGGCGAGTCCAGCGGCAGTTCACGGCACCGGCGTCACACTGAGCGCAACCGTAGAGCAAGCACAGCTTTTGACTCAAGCACAACTGCACGGCAAGATCACACTTTCCCTTAGAAACACTGACGATATTGCGATGGTCGATGGCATACCAGAAACCTACGCCAAGGACCTTCAAACGGCCAAAGATCGGCTGGATTGGCGTGCGCCACGTGCCAAATCGCCCAGGGAGACAATTGAACATGTTCGGTAACAACCGTCACACCTGCGAATTGGCATGCCTTGTTGCTCTAGTGCTCGGCCACACGAGCGCGGCGGCACAAGGCCCCAATCCACCCCCGTCACGTTCTGCGACGACCAGCGCAAATACGGTGGATACTCAGAGCATTGAATTACAGGTCGGAGAACAACGAGTCATCCCCAGCGACAACGTGCGGAGTTACTCCGAAGGTGCCAAAGGCATCGTGGAGGTACGTCTGACCAAAGATGCAACGGAGTTCGTGGTAGTGGCACTGAAACCGGGCACAACGACGCTGCTATTTCTGATGATGGACGGCACGGAGCGCCATTATAAGATTTCGGTCAACGACATAGACGGTGCTCGAACTATCTCGAAGGATAGCAATGCCGTGCACCCAAAAGACAACATTCGTTTGGACTTCTACTTCGTTCAGGTAAATAGAAGCTACCGCCATCAAATCGGACTTGGCTGGCCCAGCACGATCGCGCCAACCATGAGCGCGCAATATGACCTGAAGGGCGGCAACCTGGACAGCGCAACTGCAGTCATTACCAATCAGGCACTGCCACGGCTCGATATGGCCCAGGTGTCGGGTTGGGCCAAGGTCATGCGCCAAGCCGCCGTCGTCACTGCAAACGGGGAAAAAGCGTCGTTTTCTGGCGGTGGAGAGGTTAATTTCCCGATTCAAAGCGCCCTCACGAGTAGCTTGCACAAGATCCCCTTCGGATCCGTTATCGACGTGGAGCCCAAGTACGACGCAAGTACGGGTCGCATCGAACTTCACCTGCATGCCGACATCTCGGAACTGGATGGTGACAACGGCACCAGCGTTCCGGGACGAATGACGTCGACCCTCGAGACTCAAGTCAATCTCGAACTCGGGCAATCACTAATTCTAGCGGGCTTGACTGCGCGTAGTGAGCGTCGGACGAAGGGTGGCGTCCCCGTACTCAGTCAAATCCCGATATTTGGAGTGTTTTTTGGCAGCCACAGCCGCGCCGAAGAAGAAAGCGAGAATATCGTGTTGATTGTGCCTTCGGTGGTTGACGCGGTATCGATGCAAGACCGCAATCGTATACAGAGCGCCTTGGCGACATACACGGATTACTCCGGGAATATAGCAGAAGTGGACTTCATCCCCCCGGCTGCACCCAAATCATCATCCTCACTAGCTGCGAAACCAGCATTGCCGAGACAACCATGACACCAACTACCCTTAAATTCGAAATAATCGATGCTAACGGAAGCTGCTTCACGTCTAGATCAATTAGTGGACCGTTGTGGCTCGGGCGGGACCCCGAGTGTTCGCTCGAGCTCCCCTCGCCCAACGTGTCACGCCGGCATGTTGAATTGCAGTGGACCGCCGCCGGCCTCTCCGTAACAGACGCGTCGGCGAACGGGACTGTCGTCAACGATTCATTGTTACGCCGTGCTACGCGCGTGCTGCGTACTGGTCACGTCACACTTGGTATCGGACCGTTTCGTGTGCGCGTATCGCCAGATGCGGCATCCGGCGAGGTTATGGCTTGCCAAGAGCAGCCTGGCAGTTCAGCGCCGACTCCCAGGCAACCCGAACCTCCACTCGCTCCGGGACATGCATTGCTGCCACCAGTAATCCCTCTGCACAAAAACGACGACTTGGCCCTGGCGAGTGCGCCTCCCGCGGAGGCAAGCGTAGCCGTGCGGCGTCTCATTCATCGCCAACTGCTTCAACACTTGGATTTACCATCCTTGAATCGCGACAAGATGAAACCGGACGAAATGCGCCCTGAAGTGGCTGCCGCGTTACGTCGAATTGTGGCAGCGCTAGTTCCAGGCAACAATCACGAGGCACTCGTTCAAGAGCTTGCAGATGAAGCGTTGGGGTTGGGTCCGCTCGAACGATTCTTGGCCGACCCGGACATTAACGAAATCATGGTTGTCGACCCGGAAACCATCTTTGTCGAGCGGTGTGGAAAAGTCGAATTAACTGCCAGTCGATTTACGGACGATGACTCGGTTCGAGCCGTCATCGAACGAATCGTAACACCGCTCGGTCGACGCATTGACGAATCCACGCCGCTAGTGGACGCGCGTCTCCGCGACGGGTCTCGTGTCAACGCAGTTATCCCCCCCTTGGCCATCCGGGGGCCCTGCATAACCATTCGCAAGTTTGCAAAAGAACCGCTCAGAATGGCGGATCTGATACGTTTCGGAACGCTGTCCACTGCAATGGCGCGATTCCTAGAGCGAGCCGTAGCCATTCGCAAGAACATCGTAATATCGGGAGGGACCGGGAGCGGCAAAACTACGTTGCTGAACGTGTTATCCGCCGCGATACCGTCGCATGAACGCATAGTTACAATCGAAGACGCCGCTGAGCTACAGTTGGCCCAACCCCACGTAGTTTCGCTCGAGGCGCGCCCTCCAAATCTCGAAGGCAAGGGAGAATACTCAATTCGAGACTTGGTCAAGAATGCGCTGCGTATGCGCCCTGACCGAATCGTTGTGGGCGAATGCCGAAGCGGCGAAGCAATTGACATGCTTCAAGCAATGAATACAGGCCACGAAGGGTCGCTAACAACTACTCACGCCAATAGTCCAAGGGAAGCTATCAATCGGTTGGAAACACTCTGTTTGATGGCCGGCTTAGATTTACCCGTCAGGGCAATACGTCAGCAAATTGCCTCGAGTATTCATCTAATTGCGCAACAGACAAGGTTCTCGGATGGCTCGCGTCGGGTAACAAGGTTATCAGAAGTCGTTGGCCTGAATGACGATGGCGAAGTCGACGTTCGCGACATATTTTCGTACAAGCTGCACCAGGCCATTGCGTCCAAAAACGTCCAAGGTGAGTTTTCGGCAACTGGGTACTTACCCTCGTTCCTCGACCAGTTCATTACCCATGGCCTGGTGGATCAGGGAGACTACCTGTGATCCTACCCACTTCGATTCTCGAGCCGGGACTGATTCTGTTGACAATAGTCACTCTCGCAACGGCCTCTGTCACGTTCTTTGGCAGTCCCAAGAGCGCGGGCCGACAACTGTTTCGCGCGTACCGGACAACACTGGACAGGCAGTTGCGATTTCTTCGTTCACCGCTCAGCGGTCTGCAAGTACTTCTGGCGCAACTTCTCGCATATATTGCGGTAGCATTTGCAGTGCTCGAATGTCATCAATGGCTCTTGCTTTTGTTGCTCCCAGCAATTGCAATAGTCCCAAAGTTACTGCTCTCGCGCCTTGCTGTTAGACTCGTGACGACAATAGACAATCAAGTCGAGGCTTGGATCAATATTGTTGCGAACGCCCTACGGGCAAGTCCTTCCTTGGGGGACGCAATTACATCGTCAGTGACCCTACTTCAGCCACCATTGAGTCAAGAGTTGGATGTACTCGCAAAGGAGTACGACCTTGGCACCCCCTTGGACGAGGCGCTCGAGAATCTCTCTGAACGTATTGGCTCTCGATCACTTTCCGCAACAGTTCAAGCTCTCCAAATTGCGCGTCGAAGTGGCGGGAACTTGACCGAAATGCTGGACAGCTCGGCAGCATCATTGCGGGAATTTGCCCGACTGGAAGGTGTCGTGAGAACCAAGACAGCCGAAGGCAAAGCGCAAGTCTTCGTAATTGGCGTCATTCCCTTGCCCATGGTCCTGGGCATTAACGCGTTGGATTCGCATTTCTTCGAGCCACTATTCGGGTCATTCATTGGACAGCTAGTCATATCCGTCGCGTTACTGCTTTGGCTGGCCGCTGTACTGTTAGCGCGCAAGATCTTGGACGTCGATATCTGAGGTCAACGGCATCATGTTCTCGATTCTAGAGCTATTTACCTGCACATTGGCTGCAAGTTCTACATTTGGAATTTGCCATCTAATCGCAGGTTTCTCCATGCCTCCCACGCCGCGCCTCGGGCAGCGGGGTGCTGTTCGCCGTCAAATGCTCGCAGCCTCTAGTCTATTTTCGCTTACGGAACCCGTGATTCGATTTGTTGGGGCGTTTATTCCGCACCACCTATCCGTTCGCTTTGGAGCTCGCTGCGAAACGCAGCTACGCCGCGCACAGTATTGGTTAGGCCTTACAGCTAATGAATTCTTGGCATTGACACTGCTGTCGGCATTGCTGATGGCCGCTACTGGGGAAGCATTCTCATACGGCATGAGTCGAGGCCATTTTCTGCTAGTGCCCGGCCTATTACTGGGCGGATTGTTACCGTTGGTTCAGACACAGGAAATCGTGAGGAAGCGCGCCAAGGAAATATCCCGCGGTCTACCAAGAGCCATTGAAATTGGCGCCCTATGTATGGGCGCCGGCTTAGACTTTCCCGGGGCGCTCCGCCTCCTATCGCAACCCCGTTCCGGCCGAAAAGACGCGTTAGCGCAGGAGTTCGCGGCAATATTGGACGAACTCAATCTCGGTCATACGCGTCGCGAAGCGCTCCTCGGTTTTGCAGATCGTGTGTCATCCCGAGCGGTTCGTGATTTTGTCAACGCGGTTATTCAGGCTGAACAAAGAGGAAATCCTCTCGCCAAGGTAATTCAGGTTCAAGGGCGCATGTTGACCATGCAGCGCAGCGTCATGGCCGAGGAATCAGCAGCACGCGCTGGGGTGCTTATGATCGCACCTATGATGTTACTGCTAGGCTGCATTATGCTCTTCCTGATGGGTCCGTTTGTAGTCAAGGGAGTCGGGTTCTAGCCATGACACGCTGGGTCGAATTGTACAGTCCAGGCTCTGCGCCCGTGCGTCATGAGCTTTTCGATTCAAACATAGCGGTGGGAACCGGGTCAGGTGCAGACCTTCGCGTACCGGCATCGACTGGCCTGGCACCAGTTCATTTTTGGGTCGCCGCGAGTGATGCTGGGGTAACCGTAAGAATAGTCGAGTCAATACCGATAGGTCTCCATTTCGAGGGCAAGGAAGGAAGGTCCATCGTTGCACCCTGGAACTCCGAAGTGTTCGTTGGAAACACACGAGTGGCCTTTCTGGAGGGCTTCGCACCGATCTCGACCAAAGGCACGACACTTCTGCTTGCGACCGCTCTAGTCTTGGGTGTGGCAGGGATCGGAATATACAAATTTTCAACTTTGGGGTTCACTTCCGAGCCCTCGACCGAAGCCCCGGCGTTGAATTATGCGGGCGACATACAGTGCCCTGATGTGTTCGCCGTGGACGCCGAACACGTTGCTCGCGAGAAAGAGCGGGCAGCACAGGCTAAACAACAGCGCTTCCCGTTTGACCCTCGGGACGGAGTGGAGGCGGTGGACATCCTTCGGATATCCGAGGCTTGTTATAACGCCGCTGGAAGATTTGATGAAGCATTACGAACCCACGCTGACATGGAAAAATGGTCGCATTGGGTCAATAGCGAGTACTCGACAGTTCGGTTGAGCCTCAAATATGACCTCGAGCACGATCGGTTCGCCGACGCGCTACGGCGGATTGACGAGATACGGGCTTTTCTGGGGCCTCACGGCGTGGGCGAGTATTATCAATGGCTTACGCAGACGCGCGAGACTCTCCTTCGTCGGCTGGCTCCTTCACAGTAGTAGTGCTTTTCCCTCGGACATCGCCATGTACGGAAGGCATCAAATTGCACGCAACCGGCCGATGATTTCGCACGATGATCCTGCAGTATACGATGTACTGTATCCCTCCAAGAACAATCGCTCTATGTAGGTCGTCACTATTAGCCGGCCTTTGCTGCCTCGCTGCCTTGGGATGCAGCGAAACCACCCCTCGTTCAGCGGCCACTGGTGGAGCTGCTAATGGGCGCAATGACAATGCAGTGCGGCTTTTCCAACAAGGACAAGAAGCCGCTCGCAACGGAGATACACTTCGTGCAGAACAGTACTTGTCGTTGGCGCTCGAAGCGGGATTTGATCAACGCAAGATACTTCCATTGATGCTGAAGGTCTGTCTGCAGAGCTCGCGACTCCGTTCTGCACTTGACCATGCTGAGCCCTATCTACTGCAGCATCCGGAAGACCGCACGCTTCGCTACCTTGTCGCGACAATTTATTCGAGCCTCGGTCAAATCGAAGAAGCCAGGCTGAATCTTGAGGAGTTGCTTCGCTCCGATATAAAGAACGCGGATGCGCACTATCTCCTTGGAATTCTAGAAATGAAGACGGCACCTGGCGATGCTGCTGACCATCTGCATGCTTATCTATCGCTCGCACCCGAAGGCATTCGCTCTGCTGAGGTCAAGAGTTGGCTAATCGAAATCGAAGTACGCGCAGCGAATGCGCTGCATGATGTCGAGCCGATTCGACGTTCCGCCAATGTCGTCGATAAACATTCATTAGACAGACTCCAGCCACTCAATGACGAAGTTGGAAATGGAGCCATCGGTGAACCCGACACCACCAACTCCGGTTGGAAGACGGCTCAACCTTAACATCCGGAAACGCAGGCCACAACGATGATCCCTCCAGCAGTTTATGAAAGCACTCTACGTACCTTTATGGCCCCTATCGGGCAATTTCTCGATGACGACACAGTTACGGAAATCGTAGTAAACGGCCCCGAGGAGATTTATGTCGAGCGCAGGGGTCGGTTGACTCGGGTGGACTCTACCTTCGAATCGCGCGATCAATTGCTCTCGACGCTGCGATTGGTGGCCCAATTTGCAGGTCGTCCCTTGGACGAAATGCACCCGATTCTCGAAGCACACCTGCCGGACGGTTCCCGCGTCGAAGCGCTGTTGCCACCGGTGGCACCCGATGGCCCGCTATTGTCAATCCGTCGGTTCTCGAAGGACCGTTTGACCATGGAGAAGCTCTTGCAGTTTGGCGCCGTGACACCGGACGCAGTTGAGACTCTTCGAATATTGATTGAATGCAAGCAAAATATCATAGTGGCAGGGGGAACGGGGTCCGGCAAGACATCCATGCTTAATGCAATGTCTGCCTTTATTCCCGAGGATGAGCGCGTACTTGTCATTGAAGATTCGCGCGAACTTCAGTTGCAACGTAAGCACGTTGTCCAACTCGAAACCCGTCCGTCAGACGCCCGCGGGAAGGGGGCGATAGGCATGCGAGAGCTATTCAAAGCCAGCCTCAGAATGCGACCTGATCGCATCATTCTCGGAGAAATTCGCGGTGGCGAGGCGTTGGATCTCATTCAAGCCATGACCAGCGGCCATGGGGGCTGCCTCGCCACAACTCACGCAACCTACCCCAAGGATACACTCAATCGCTTGGAAACATTGGCTCTCATGAGTGGCATTGACCTGCCACTCTACGCATTGCGCAGTCAGATTGCTTCGGCAATCGACTTTGTGGTTCAAACAGCGAGATTCCGCGACGGTCGACGTCGCGTAACTCATATTACGGAAGTATGTGGGGTCGACATTCAACGCGGATATGAGCTCAAAGACGTCTTCTTGACTTGTGCGCAACGCCATTCTGAAGAAGAACATCCAACAATCGAATTGCTCCCCAGCGGGACCATTCCCAATTGTATTGAGTTGATTCATTCGAGTGGATTCAAGTTGCCCTCCAGCGTGTACGCCTCCGCAAGACGAAGCAACCAAGTTCAGGTATGACTATGGCAACGCACAGCAAACAAAATGTTGAAATGACAGATCCAGCCGCATTGTATCTGCGGATACTAGTGGACGGCTCGGCGCGAATATTCGCACTGGACCGCGAAGACGAACGTGTCGTAGCCGTCGGCTCGGCATCAAGTGCAGATATTCAACTGGAAAGGCCCGGTATTTCACCGATCCACTTCTATTTCGAACGCATCGAGAATGGCATCTGGATTGTGCCGGCTTATTGTGTTTCTGAACTCCGCGTGAACACCGCGAGGGTATCGTCCCCAAATCAGCTAAGCTATCGATCGATTGTAGAGTTTGGCAATACCCAAATCGTGGTCGAGATCTCTACTTCTCGGTACGATCAAGTTGGTACGTCGCCGAAACCCCACGACGATAGGGAACGAATTAGGCATTCCTATTGGGCTCAATTGCCCGATGAAGACGAACCGACTCACCAACCTTGCTTGTCATCCGTTGAAGATGAACCGACGCGGCAAGTGTGGATAGGAAATGCTCTTGCCTATGATGCCTGCCTGGAGAGAAGCACAATTACACTGATAGCACCCAAGCATAGCGGCAACATTTCCCAGGAAAACCCCGGACGAACCGAAGAAGATGAGGACTCAAACTCGGAGCTAGCCAAGACCTTGCTCGTGCATCCGAAATCGTCGGCTGCCACCAAGGAACCTGAATTGTCGTCACCCGGTGGGCAGCTGTGCACTCGGGCAGACAGTCCGACAGCATCTCACGAGATAGTGAACGTGGCTCCACTCAATAGGACGCTTTTGGGCATTGCGCCTCTAATACTTGGCGTGAATGAAGCAGTACACAGCGCAAAAGGTATCGAGAACCGGAATGTCAGTCTCGCTGGTGCGTCCTTGAGCCCAAGTCAAGTCGCAACCCTATTTGACGGGTTGCCCGTGCCCGGTCTTGCTCTACAGAAGAAAAGCTGCCTCACCCGGCTAGGATTGCTCACTAAGCGGTATCCAATTCGTGTTTGCATGGCGGCCGTCTCGATTGCACTCGCGGGATCAGGTCTTGTCATATTTACGACCAAAATGCTCATATTCAAGGCTCCGATGCCTGCAATTGGAGCGCCATCCGCGCGTAAGTTGCAGGCACTCAAAGATCTCGGTAACCCACTTGTACCGCCCGTTTCGCAATCGCACTCTCCGCCGATTGTAGTCGTCAGTTCGGGTCCGACGCGAATTGACCTCGCCCAAGATTCGTCGCCCAAGGGGATTCGGCCGAGCGGGCCTGCGGAGTTTGGGAGTGCTGCCCTGAGTGTAGTGCAAGGACACTATGCCGATGCGCTAGTCGCGTATTCGTCTCTCGCCGAACGATCGCCGGCAGACCGAACGTATGTGGCGATATCTCAATTGTTGGCGCGCCGTCTAGGTTCACTTTGCGCCAACAGTACCTCTTCTAGCCACCCAACATCCTGCCCAGAAATCAGGCCATGATAACTTCGATACGAATGCCCAAAAGCCCGTCCTGCGCGGTCCGGCTCCGAGAGTCGGAGACCTCGCTTATATTGCAATTGTGTCAATTGCCCGCAATTGCCCTTCTAGGCTTCTCGCTCGGATGCTCCAACAATCCAAGACCACAACCTGCTACCGAATTCAAAGTAGAGTTTCACGCCGAATCAGACAACGGCATTGGGCTGCAAGACGTTGAAGTCTCCTCCAACCGTCGTCGATTGGGTCAGACCAATAGCGCGGGGCGTTTCGACTTCGTTCTTCATGGAATAGAAGGTCAACTCGTGCCAATTGACTGGGGATGTCCGGCAGGCTTCGTGGCCCCTGAGCACGCAAAGACACTAAGGCTGACTCATACCAAGTCAGTAACCATCAGTACCCCGCAACCCCTCAAGCTTGACGTCACCTGTTCTCGCCAGATGCGTGAAGTCGTAGTGGTCATTCATGCCGAGCAAGCCAACGCTATTCCAGTGACGGTTAGTGGCAAGATTGCGTCCGTGACCAGTTCTGACGGGTTCGCTCAAGTGCTGCTAAATGTAGATCGATCGATCCCGTCGATTACCGTTGGCCTTGACACGAACGCCCGACCCAACCTTAAGCCCAAAAATCCGAACCGAAAGTACGATCTTCCGTCAAACGACGCCCTCTTGATCTTCGATCAGAAATTCAATGCCGTGCAGCCAATTCGAGCCATTGCACGCAAGGAAAATCGGCATATTCCGTACCGGGTCGACTGAGACAAATATTGTTAGTCAGTGACTCGAGATTGGAACCGTGGGCTTGGTCGAAAATATGAGGACTCGCTCCGCTTCCCCGATTCGCTGCAGAAATAGCCCCGTGAAAGTGCTAAATAGTGCGTCGCCTGGGGCGGCCGTACTAGTACCCGTAGGGCGGCTTACCCAGCGCTTTATCTTTTGGAGTACTTCATCCGACACCGGATTGACCTGAACTTTGGCTTGCAGAACCAGCGGGCCATTGGTGGCGATTTGGCTGCGAGTTGCCGTCAATAGTCGATGTACTTCGGCGCACCGTCGAAGAACACCTTCGATTGTGGTAGTCCACGTCGGAGGCCGTATTTCGCCAGGACGCGAGATTTCCAGTCTATAGGCTTCTTCCCAAACGTGCCACGTTACTCGACACGTTTGCGCGGTCGTAGCCAACGCTTCGGTGATGCCGGGACGGTGAAGCGTGGCCGTGAAGACGATGGTAGTTGGCAAACCGCGCGACAATTTGTCGCGGATTTCCCCATCCACCACGTCTCGGAAACTCAAATCGGTCAGCAGACG
>PMCK01000678.1 GCA_003154095.1 Myxococcales bacterium
CTGGCTCACGCTCGGCGAAGTCGTCAACTCTTTTGCGACGAGTTCATTCCGTCGACGCTTTGACATGTCCCTGTGGCGGCAGATTGAGGTTTGTGGATCTAGTGACTGAGCCGACCACGGCGCAGGAAATACTTCAGAGCATGGGCTTGCCGGCTGAACTACCGCCCATTGCACGCGCACGTTCACCGGACTTTTAGCAAGAAGCTTCCCCTACCGAGTGGGACTGAGCGGCCGCCCAGACGCCGCCTTGAATCCCACCAGGCGCCGACCGGCAACCTGCCCGGGCGCAACGCGACGGTGCACTTTGGAATAGATCAAGTCGGCATTCAGGCAACCAAGTTCGGGGCTAGGCGGTCACGAACGGTGGACCCGACGGCTACGCACTAGCTTTAGGGAAGCGCGACATGCTTTGCATTTCCTTCGCTCAAAACCGAAGGTGTGAAAACTCTTGTGCCGAGGGCAAGGGCCGTGGCCCCGCGTGAGTCCACATGTCGGGAGCCCCGGCAAGATGGTTGATGACGACAACCGGACCGCACTGTTGTACCAGGCCCCAGGTGTCGTCCAATGTTCCTGCCGGATCTAGCGCGCCGAGAAATGTGTCGGACCAAAATACGTGTCCTGCCTTGGTAAAGTGCAGCCATCCCGACCCTGAGTGGCAAGATACGGCAATTGTGTCGAGCAGGCCCTCGTCCGCAAATGTGATCGCGTCGCCCGTCATCTCGACGCGGACACCGCCCATTGTAAATCGCTCAGTGCCGTTACCGTCGCGCTCAATCCGCTGCGCAAACGGCCCCAGCGCGTACGCGAACGTCCGCCAGGGACTAGTAACGAAAGGGGCCGACTTTGGGAGCACAACGGGAGCCGGTGCCTTCGGGGTGGCGCAGCCAATCGTGAGGCACGAAACGAGAATAAAGAGGCGCACCGGGGCAGTATCGCTCAAAATCGGGTCAACAGGCATCACGCTCTGCTACCGACACCGAAGCACGGGGCCGGGATGGGTCTGGGGATTGGGTCAGCCCGATGGGATTGGGGAGACGACGGCGCGCCGACTCGGGCTCGGCTTGGAGGTTGGTGTACCATCGATGGCGCCTAGGGTGACTCGACCGATCGATGAAGTATCGTGCCACCCTCTCCGACAATCCAGACGTCGTGCGCGGAGCTTCCAGAGATTGCAAGCAAATCTCTTAGAGTATCGCCTTCTTGTCGGTGCCACGTTTTGCCATTCCACCCGAGAATGGTGCCACCTACGCCAACAGCCCATGCCCGCGATGGTGTCGCCGCCCAGACTCCAGAGAGGCGTTCGTTGAAACCACTCGGCACTTCGGACCACGAATTGCCATCGAAGTGCGCGATGCAACCAGCGTCACCTACGAGCCAAACATCATTGGGTGCCGTGCCGGAGACTGCTCGGTATGAGCACCTTTCTGGCAGTCCCTCGACTACTGGCTTCAACTTCTTACCGGGTCGATCGAATCGATAGACTTGGGGTCGTCGGAGCGCCACCACCCAAACGTCATTGACCGAGCTGCTCCAGATCGCCTTCGGAGCGAAACGCGGATTGGCTTTGGCAAGCAAACGCAGCGGATGCTTGAATGGGTAATTCCATTCATAAAGCGACCCTTCTGCGCAGCTCACAACCAGTGGCGTTCCCCCTGGGGACGACCCAAGCACGCACAAGTCGAGCCTGCCCTTGTTCGGTGGTTGCAGCTTCTTCCAACTTGGCTCTTGGCCAGCGTAAATATGCGGACCATTCACTCTAAGCATCAATGCTTGGTTAGCTTCATTGGCCACGATAGATGCCTGAATCAGCATCTCTTCGGGGCCAAAATCGTCGTAGCTCGAACCGTGCCACTCGTTGCCATCGAAGTAGGAGGAGCCATACGCGGACGCGACCCAAACTCGCCTCTCGCTCGCTACCGACAGTGCAGTAACATCGGGTTGCCCTCTCAAACGCGCCGCAGCCGGCAGATCCGCGGGAAATTGCGGCTCTGGCCGTTTCTGGTCCGGTTCAATGCTTAGGTCCCCTTTGGCATTGAAGTGTCGAAGCGGACCGTAGTCCTCGCCGATCCAGACGTCTCCCGCGGATCCGTAGATATCAGTGTATTGCCTAGTGGAGTGGTTCGTTGGCTCCATTTTTGGAATGTAGTCTTTCGTCGGGTAATCAATTCCTCGCCATTTCGAGCCATTCCATCGTTGTATCGTACCGCCACCGATCGCCCAAACGTCGCTCGCACTGGTTCCCCAGATGCGTAGAAGCGGCCCATTCTGATAGCGAGGGGACACCTCGATGGGCCATGTGTGCCAAGAGTGTCCATTCCATGAAACAACGAGCGATTCATTATGGACGGACTCATCGGGCCGATTGTTCTCATTGCGGTCGTCACCGCCCGCTGCCCAAACGGTTCCGTTGCCTGCACTCCATATCGAACGCAGATGACCCTTTAACTCGAACTTGACGAGCTGGGTCTTGGTCCAATGATAAATGCGGCTCGAGGAGCAGGTCCGCTCGTATCTCCCATTGCCGTGGCACTGCGGAGCCAAGATCCAGGCGTCCCCTCGACCGTCAGTCGCCACGTCGGTGATATAGCGTTCATCGGGAAGTACCCGTTCCCAATGTTGACCATCTACAACTCGACGATAGAGCAGGTGCCCTTCGACAATGAGCCATGCATCTCGCTCGTGGCTCACCATGTGCATCTCGGGCAAATACGGGCTGACCCTGCACCACCCGTCGGTGCTGCAATGGTTTGAGAGGTCTGTCGTGCGAAGCTGAGCGCCAGCCGCTTTGGCGCTCAGAACAACTAGCGTGCAAATGACAAGCTGCGCACCAAGTTGTTGTCTCATCGAATCCTCGCGGCACTCGAATCTGCAAGCGTACCGCTATCCGGCCTCTATTGCAATCCCTAGACGCCACCAGGTACACTCTTCTTGATTTGAAGTGACGGCACGCGTCCGCCGTGTCACGGCACCGAGCGAGTTCCACCTGCGCCGTCGCGAAGGCAACGCAGACGCGATCATCCCGTCGTTATTCGCCATTCACGGCGTTCGCAAGAAGTCCGCTGTCGACACCAACGACAAGCCCAATCCGCCGGCACCGACGTCGGTCGGGGCGGTCCCCGATTCGCGAGGAAAGAAGAACCGTGCTATCCTCCCGACGTGAATGATTTGGACGCCGCGGTAGCAGCCCTCCGCAGGGATCCCACCAAACCGGTTCGGGCAAAGGTACTCCATATGACAGTGGAGTTGCGCGCAATAGTGGATGGTGCACTCGAAACTGCGGCCGCAGAAGCGTTCGCGGAAATTGGCCCCTGGGAGGGCGAAAGCACCGAAGGCCTCACGGAATTGCTGTCAGCACACCGACGAGTCAATCGGGACATATCTAAGTTGTGAACTGCTGTCTGGACACTAACATCGTGATCGCCGCGCTAAATGGGCCCGGTTGAAACCGCGGCTTTCTCCGTTCGTTGGTTGCACCCGGGCGAAGCGTGCCGCCGCGTCCCCAAAAATCACTCGGAGTGGCACATCGCGGGTCGGCACAGAAGGTCCCCTGCTTTCATCTCACCATTTGGCAAGGACGCTTCAGTGATGTGAGCGTAGGTAATCTAAAGGCTATCGTCCTGCCAACGCATGCCACAGAGACAGGTGCCAGTGGACATAAGAAGTAGTAGGCGATTGCGCGAGTGCGCCGCTTCCGGGTGGGAGGCGGCGGTGGCACGACAGGCGCAGTTGCGCAATCGTCCCGTTGGACTGAGCTGATGCGCGGTAGCGGCGTGGCGCTGCTAGTTGCTATGCACAAAGAGGCTCCTGGTAGGATCCGAGGGCGACTGTCCTGCACGGTACGATAAGTGGTTCTGATGAGACGTGCCATCCTGCAGGGGCGGATAGCGGCAAGAGGTCGGTTGGTTCGAGGCGATTGGCAACGCCAAACGCCGGGGGGTCAGCGCTGTTTGCGAGCACAGAGTAGAGAGCACCATCGCCGCGTGGAACGCAACCTTCGTAGACAACCGAGGAATCAAGGCGGCGCTCATGCGGCCACCGGTGGTGCCCGCTGTAGAGGTCGGCGCTCGATGGCATGACTGCCGCAAGCGGGACAACGAGTCAGGTCAATCCCCGTCAGCTGCAGGAGCAGCGCACGAAAGTCCGACTGCACCTTGGTTGCTTCACTCAGAGTTGTTGAGTTGGAGGCTTCTCGGCAAGCGAGAATGTCGCCTGCTGCTTTCAGCTTTGTTCTGACATTGCCGGCAGCAAGCAGGCCGTAGTGTCGGATTTTGACGAAACCGTCGGGCAACACATGCTGGACGAAGCGTCCCAAGAATTGCTCGGCCGCGAGCGTGATGCGCTTGCCACTCTTGGTGCGAAAGGTGACACCGCTTTCGTCCATGCAGACCAAGCGATGATTGCTGATGCCGGTGCGATGCGTGTATTGGCCCAAGTAGCGCAAGACTTGTTCGGGGCCACCGAAGGGTCGCTTGGCGTACACCACCCAGTCCATTCGATAGAGTCGATCGAGCAATTGAGGGAACTCCTCAGGATCGACTGGGGCTTGACCCAGATCCAGTTGCCCCCGCTGACAGGCCATTTTGAGTTTGGCGAGCATCTTGTCGCGGAATAGGACGCTCATCACCTCTATTGGCAGCAGGAAGTTTGGCGGAGAACCGACCCACTGCGACTCGTCGAGGGACAGGCCACCACCGGTAACGATGCAGTGGACATGGGGGTGAAAGTCAAGCTCACGGGTCCAGGTATGCAGCACACAGGTGATCCCGAGTGTCGCCCCGAGCCACTCGGGATCGCGACCCAGCTCCAGCAGAGTCTCGCTAACCGCCTCAAACAGCAAACTGTAGACCCGATTCGCGTTGCGTCGAGCCAAAGGCCTCAATTGTGCCGGGAGCGTGAATACACCATGAAAGTAATGCGTTGGCAGCAGACGAGTCATTCGCTGAGCCACCCACCGCGCCTGCGACAGTGCCTGACACTTTGGGCAATGTCGATTGCGACAGGAATTGTAGGCTTGCTGCTCGGCGCCACAATCGCGGCAAACATCGATATGTCCGCCGAGCAGGGCGGTGCGACAACGCTCGATGGCGTTGAGCACCGCCAACTGCTCGCGGCGCAGAATATGGCGCTGCCGAAACGCCTCGCCATGCTTTTGGACTATGTCCGCAAGCTCAAGGGCGGGACGCTTCGGTGCAGCCGATGACACGGTGCACCCCGAATGCAAGGGGCGCTCAGCGTCGGGGTGTTGCCGGTCGGGTCAGACTATCCAGTCGCTCCAGAGGGCTTACGATCTTGCCCATGCGCGCAGGCGTCAGGTGGGTGTATCGGGCGGTGCTGCAGATCGACCCATGGCCAAGCAGAATCTGCACCGTACGGATGTCCACGCCATCTTCCAGTAGTTGTGTTGCGAACGAATGGCGCATCGTGTGCGGAGTGATGTGCAGATTGAGCTCGCAGCGGTCGAGCCCCTCCTTGAGTGCTTTGCTGACTGCGGCTCGAGTCAAGGGACGGCGCCGATCGCGACCTGGAAACAGCTGCGGCCCAACGGGACGTGTTGTCCGATAGTAACTGCGCAGCACGCGCAGCAGCGTCGGGCTAAGCATGACACTACGTTCGCGGGCACCCTTGCCGTAACGCACATGCAGCACCATCGACTTGCTGTCAATATCCTCGAAGCAAAGGCCACAGGCTTCACTGATGCGCAGACCCGCAGCATATGCCACCGTTAGGATCGTGCGTGGTGCAATCGGCTTGACCGCACCAAGCACCTGCTCAACTTGTGCAGGAGCCAGCACAGCTGGTTGCACAAGCGGTTGTTTTCGACGTGGAACTACCAATACGAGTTCCGGACGACCAAGCACTCGGAACAGAAACCGCAGGGCGCTAACGTACACATTGTGCGTTCCTGGACTCAGCTGTCGCGCCCGCACCAAGTGTAACAAGAAGTCTTCGACATGCTGGCGCCCCAGTCTCGAAGCAGGTTTGCCGCAGTGTTGCTCGAACTTCTCGATGCAACGCAAGTACGTCACTCTCGTGTTGCTGGGGGTATTGCGCAGATCGAATGCACGGTTGAGTCGGTCTTGGATCTTCTTCGTCACGAGTAACTCCGGGAACGCGACGTCCGCCAATCGGACGCGGCAAACCGCAAGCCTCGCGCTTCATCGACCGCAGCTGCCAAGATCGAGAAAACCCAAAGAACTTCACGGGCTTTGGGAGGTCTAGGAACGCAAGAACGTCACCCGACTTGGCACAACCCAAACGCCCCAGCGTCGAATCAACGCCACCCGATCGGAACAGCTGCCGCGCAGCGGCTTAGTCCAACCTCCCGACTGCGAACAAGCGGCCGTTCACGCGGAGGCTGATTTGGTCATTTCTGCGGGACGTCGTCTGCAGCCTTTTGCCGGAGGAGGCCGAGCAGGTACTTTCGTGCGCCTACGTCGGGTTGCACAAGGACGAGGTCCTTCGCATCTCGGAAAGTGAGCCCGCCGCGCCAACCTTTCCCGGCTTGCACCGGTGGAGCGGGCGCAGCGGGAACCTTTTTGCGCGTGCGGTTGTCAGTAGTGGGCCAGGAGGCGCCCGGGAGTAATCATGACTCGAACCAAGAAGGCTCTGCTCGGTATCGCGGCAGCCTCGGTCGCGCTCGCCGTGGCCGCCGCCGTTGCGGTTGGCTTCATGGTCTCCCCCACGAGTGGCCCGCCAATCGCAGCCGACTCGAGCCCGCGCAAGGCCTTGCTGGTGATCGACGTCCAGGAAGACTACACCGGGGCTACGGCGAAACCACCGTTCCCCTACGAAGACGCCGCCGGCCTCGTCTCGAAAATAAACCGCGCGATCGCGAGAGCCGTGCAACAGGGCTATCTCGTCCTCTACGTCCGCCAGGAATTCGATGGCGTCTTGGGTGCCCTGTTCTCAGCCGCATTCAGCGACGGTACGGCTATGAAGGGCAGGCCCGGCACCGAGATTGACCGGCGGATCGAACGTGTCACAGGCCGTGTGTTTACGAAATTCCGAGGAGATGCGTTCTCCAACCCCATGCTCGACCGCTTCCTCGTCGAGCATCGGATCGGTGAGCTCTTCCTCACCGGAGTGGACATGGATGGCTGTGTCCATTTCACGGCGAAGGGTGCGCTCGCGCGCGGATACCGGGTTCGCGTCGTGCGCGAGGCCCTCGGGCTCCGGGCCAAGCGCAAGTGGAACAAGCTTCTCGACGACTACCAGCGAGAAGGAATCACCGTGGTGTCCGGCGAAGCTTGGTGAGATCTGTCCGCCGCGCGTGCTAGCGGCGGCGCGTCCTTTGCCCGCGCGATCTCGCCATGGCACACAGTGCGGTTGCGGCCACTGTGCTTGGCTGCAAGGCGGCAGGAATCCGCGTCAACCCGCATTTGCGCATAATCCAAACAAGAGGGGGTGCGGCAAGGATCTGTGTGGACGTGTCGTGCAGCGCAACTGAAGTCGAGCATCGTCATTGAACGCTAGCGCGAAGGGCAAGCCGCGAGTGGCGAGTGATCCGGCGTCGAAGACGGCTAAGCCGTGGTGAAGTTGCGCAATAGGGTGAACCTTCGCCCCACCCAACCACGCAACAATGCGTGGGTCCGGTCGGCATCTAGGCAATGCAAAGGCTAAGGTCCTGCTAACTCGCGCCGCAGAGACACGCGGCAATTGACGTAAGTAGGGAATTATGTAAACTATTTCGAAGCTTTTGGAAAGCTAGCCTACACAAGGAGGTTTGGTTGCCTTAGCCGCAGGTCATAAGTGATTTATCAACGCTGACACTAGGCCCTCATGCGATTCGTGTCCCGCACCATCGTCGTTCGCACCGCTGCCGATCATCTTCATCGGGGAGCCAACGCAAAAACAGCGAAATTCGCG
>PMCK01000453.1 GCA_003154095.1 Myxococcales bacterium
AACGAGATCAAGGACCGCCGGAGTACCTGCGACCCGCGACAGCAATTCGCCATACAACGCGGCTGCTCGCTCTGGGCTTTCGGAATCCAAGGGAATTGCGTGCGCGTTGCCTCTGGGAATTGAGACCCTTGATATCAGTGACTCTTCCAGGTGTGTCCAATTTCGGCTCGGGTCACCCGCGGGTGCCACCCGCTCGTCGACCTGGAATAGGTGGATATGCTTCCACTTGAGATCATGTTTGGTCAAATGCTCGAACATCAGCCAAGGTGTTTTCCCTCCACTCGAAGCGAAAGTAAATTGCCCGCGAGCGGTTATCGCCATGGCTGCAATTTCGGACACAAATTCGGCTGCTCGTCGAGCCACGGTCTCGGCATTTGGAAATACGACAATCTCCACGGTAGTCGCTCCGCGCTAATCGGATGGATTGGCCTGTAGCCAACCGCCGGGCACCAAAGCCTCCGCCTCGGGCGGTCCCCAGCTACCTGGTTCATAGACCTTAGGAGGCGAATCTAGATTGAGGACATATTCGACGATTCGCCAGGCTTCTAGGACATAGTCCTGCCGCGCAAAGCGGAATGTTTCGCCATGCAGCGCGTCACCCAGCAATTCCGCATAGGGGTCTGTTTCGGCACCGTCATGATGGTGCGTAGCGACCAGCTCTAAATCGTGTCCTCGCGTAGTCTCCGATGGTTCCCTTACGGAAGCGCCTAGCGCGATTGTGAACTCGGGGCTCAAGCGAAACCGCACGTAGTTCGAAGAAAGTTCGAGCCCTCGCACAATTGGAGGCGGGCGCTTGAGCTTAACTACGACCTCAGTGCGATTGGTGGGGAGATTCTTGCCTGCGCGAATGTAAAAAGGCACGCCTTGCCATCGCCAAGATTCGACATTCAGCTGCAATGCGGCAAACGTCTCCGTATTTGAATTGGGGGATACTCCAGCCTCCGAGCGGTAACCTCGGAATTGACCGCGAACCAATTGCTTAGGCATGATTGGGCTTATCGCCTTGAGGACTTTGACCTTCTCGTCCCTCAGTGTCTCGGTGTCATAGCTGATCGGCGGCGGCTCCATAGCCACATTCGAAAGAACCTGCATGAGGTGGTTTTGCATCACATCGCGGACGGTTCCTGTTTTGTCGTAAAATGTACCGCGACCGTGAATGCCAAAATCCTCGGCCATGGTGATCTGAACATTTTCGACGTACCGATGATTCCAAATGGGTTCGAGGAACGCATTGGAGAAGCGAAAGAATACCAGGTTCTGCACCGCATCCTTGCCCAAGTAGTGGTCGATGCGGAAAACTTCCTGCTCCTGAAAATATCTGTGCACGACCTGATTTAGGTGCTTGGCGGAAGCAAAATTATGGCCAAACGGCTTCTCTAGGATTAGTCGGGCGCCCTTGTCGCAGCCCGACTGATGCAATTGTTTGACGACGACTTCGAACAAATCCGGCGGCACCGCCATGTAGTGGATCGGGTGTTCGGCGGTCCCGAGCTGTTTGCGCAGGGACTCGAATGTCGAGGGGGTATTGTACTCACCCTCCACATACTGCATTANNAACCGTTCGAGACTCCAGCCTTCGCGCGCCACGCCGATAACGGGCACGTCGAGAACGCCCGATTTGACCATGGTTTGCATGGCTGGAAAAATCTTCTTGAATGCCAAGTCTCCGGTAGCGCCAAAGAAGACCAGAGCATTGGATTTGGCCACGGTCATTGAGACTTCTCCACGTGACCGCCGAAGGCCGAGCGCATAGCGGAAAGTAACTTGTCGGCGTAGTCAGACTCGCCGCGGGACGTAAACCGCTGCTGCAGTGCCGTGGTGAGGACTGGCGTCGGAATGCCCTCGTCGATTGCCGCTTTAGCCGTCCAGCGGCCTTCCCCTGAATCTGACACTCGACCTGAAAACTTACTGAGTTTTGCATCCGCAACCAATGCGGATGCCGTCAAGTCGAGCAGCCAGGATGCTACAACACTTCCTCTGCGCCAAACTTCGGCAATCTCGCCGATGTCGAAGTCGTATTGGTAATGCTCGGGTTCCTTGAGTGGCGTAGTTTCAGCGTCAACCGTATGGTCGAGCTTTCCGATGTTTGCATGTTGCAGAATATTGAGACCTTCTGCATACGCTGCCATCAGGCCATACTCAATGCCGTTATGAATCATTTTGACGAAGTGCCCAGCACCGCTAGCACCACAGTGCAAGTAACCCTGCTCGGCGGTGCCCGTCGCGAGATTGCGACCTGGAGTCGGAGGTGCTGACGCAGCCCCGGGTGCGAGCGCTGCAAATAGTGGATCGAGCTGCTTGACGATAGCTGTCTCGCCACCGATCATTTGACAATATCCGCGCTCGAGACCCCAAGTGCCGCCACTCGTTCCAACATCGACATAGTGCAGACCCTTGGTTTGAAGCTCTTTTGCGCGCCGGATGTCGTCAATGTAGTGCGAATTGCCGCCGTCAATGATTGTATCCTCTTGCGTCAAGCGTGACGCTAGATCGGATATTGTCTGATCGACCAATGCCGCGGGCACCATCAACCAAATGGTCCTGGGCGGTGACAGTTTCGAAACGAATTCGTCGAGCGAGTAAGCGCCTACGGCTCCTTCGTTAGCGAGCACCCGGACGGCATCCTCGGCCCGATCATACGCGACGGCTTGATGTCCCGCGCGCAGTAGCCGGCGCACCATGTTTGCGCCCATTCTACCTAGTCCAATCATTCCAAATTGCATTTCTCGTTTTCCTCGCTGCAAGTGCGGGCCTAAGGCCCCGAGACATCTTAGCGTGGCCTTGGCGCGGCGCTTGAGTTTTCACTCTACTTGAGGCAAATCCTGGGCAGACAATGATTGACCCAATTGGCCTATTGCCATTCGTTCCCGGTGGCAGAGAATTCGAGCGAAGTCGGGATTTTTTTCGGGCGATTGGGTTCGAGGAACTGTGGGAAAGTGATGGCCTCGTCGGATTTTGCTGTGGGGCAGCCAAATTCATTTTGCAGGACATGGATGCCCCGGAATTTGCCAGCAATCTCCAGATCAAGATTGAACTATTAGACCTAGACACTTGGTGGGATGAAATTGCTTCCGGGACGCTTCTAAGCGATTTTCCAGGCGCAAAATTCAAGCCACCCACCGATTACCCCTGGGGACGTGAAGTTCACTTCATCGATCTAGCTGGTGTGTGTTGGCACGTGGGTCTTCCCTAGGCCAAAGTGGCAGCTAATGCCCGGGTCCTGTCGGCGCAAGGCGAGCATCTCTTGGAGTCCACTCACTCCATCCGACCCGCAGCGACAGCCCGAACATTTGAATGCCGTTGCCCTGCTGGTAGGGAGTTCCAATGCTGCTGGCGCTATCGAACCAGCCAAAGCCGACCATTTCGACCAGGAAATGATCGATGTTTGTTTGCGCGCCGGCTTCCAGTGCAAAATACCCGTCAAATCCCCGATACGTCTTTCCATGTAGGTGCAAATCGTGGGAAACCGCGCCCACACCAATACTCGACGTGAAGCGGATTTTCTCCCCTCCGCTCATGATGCGCAGGGCTCCACCCACGCGGCGAGAATCCAAAGTGTAGGGGAATGGGCCCGTCACCCGTATTGGAGGTGTGTCATTCGTGAAGCAGTAGGCCGCCGCTGCCAGCTCGCTGCAATTGCCGCTCAGCTGATGGTGCGTTGCCCCAGCAAACGCTTCGATTCCAATGGGCGTAAACAACCGGTACCCGGCGTGCAGGCCATAGCTATAGCCCAGGTGCGAGTTATCGTTGGGTTCAACATCCTCGGGTGATCCATTCCAATTCAGGAGTGACGCATCGACGAGGCCGTACCAACCCCGCAGTTGACGTGGCGAAGGCACAGGATGATCTTGAGCTTGAGAGGTTTCCTCAATCTCTGCATCGGACAGCGCCGCCCCAACTTTTCCCCGAATAGTCACGGACTGCCCCGCTGCGAGCTCGACGACTGCCTCATACGGTTCAAATCCCGAACGGTATATCTGTATTACATGCCGCCCCGGCTCGATGAATCCACGGTACGACTCGAATGCTACGGCGCGCCCATCGATTGCAATGGCCGTTTTGTCATCGGGCGTTAGGATGGTCAAGTAGCCGTGCGTGGGCGTGAGCGACACGATGAGCGGGGGATTGGCTGTGCCGCCTGCGACGGTAATAGTGCGTTGCGTGGGTTCATAGCCCTCCGCCTCGAATCGTAAATGATGCTCTCCCACGTCTAAATCGATCGGTTTGTCTAATTCCGCTGCGCTGAGGTCATGCTCGTCGACGGCGACTTTGCCCGCAGCCGGAGTGACGACAAGCTTTACGGTGCCAATGAAGGCCGCTAGTTCCTTCATCACGTTGAGCGCGGTTCTTCGGTCACCGGGAGACAACTCCTTGTCGTGATACTTGAGCAACTGTTCCAAGGATGCCTTGGCTTCGCGATACCGATACAGTGCCTTTTGGCACAGGGCCAGATTTTGTAGCGCCGCAGAGTTGGGGTGGATGGTGTAGGCGGCTTCGAACTCGGCCAATGCACCGAGCATGTTGCCCTCTTGGTATAGCCGGATCCCAAACTCGAATAGGTGTCGGCTTTGCTCGTGGGCCCTTTGGTCTTCGGGCATTGACTCTGGATTCAACGAAGTAACGATGTTGTTGGCGGCAATGGCCGGTACCGTGCCGGCAAGCCAAGAAACAGCCCCAGCAAGGGCTACGAACATTGCCGTCGATCGCGTCATGAAAGATTACACGGCCCATGCTAGCCCGCTCGTACCCTCGATGGCTACGGCATAGTTGTCTTGAGCCGTAGTTCATCGGTAACGGCCGCGGAAGCGTGTGGGGGCACACGACGCGCAACCGCGCCCGCATCGCCTGCGCGATGCCTTGGGCCCGAGGCTGGGTTACTCGAGGCGTCCGAGGGCTGGGGCGAGTGCTTTACGCTTGCCGACGCACCGGGGGCAGAAACGACGCGAACGCTAGCAGAACTCTGCGTACCTTGGCGACCGACATCGAGCGGCGACAGTCCGTACAGCGCGGCGGCCCTTTTTGCTTGCTGCGATTTGAATTGCTTGTGAACGACTACAATCAGCAATGCCGCCCCAATTATGGCCGTCAGCATTGCGCCGGCCAATAGCCTTCCCAGTTTTCGTCCTCGGATCTCGAGTGTCGCGCTAGGCGATTGCGACGCTTGTGCGGCCTTCGCCGATTGGCTCGGCGCGGCACTCGAGCGTGCTGTTGCCATATCGAAAGTACTTATACGCGTCTGTGAAAGCGGAGCCAGTGCGTCTAAAAATGCTTGAGCGTCGCGATAGCGGCCTTCGCGCTCGCGCTTCAATGCTTGCGCAACGCTGAGCGCGACGGGTTCAGGAACGTGGGGAGCCAATGTTCGAACATCAACTGCATCTCGCGTGCAGATATCCACGAGCACCGCGTGGTATACGTTGCCAACGTGAGGAGTTTGCCCCGCCAGCATTTCGAACAAAATCGCACCAAGGCCATATATGTCACTGCGGCCATCCAGATCATTTTCTCCGCGTGCCTGTTCGGGTGACATGTAAAATGCCGTACCCAAGACAACGCCTTCGTGTGTCAGCGTATCGAGCGAAGTTTCAGGTCGATTGACTTTGGAGATTCCGAAATCGAGGAGCTTCACGAAAACGCTCGCGCCCTCATGTTCGCAGAGAAAAATATTCTCTGGTTTCAAATCACGGTGTACGATTCCGGCAGCGTGAGTGCGCACCAAGGCGTGCAGGGTTTGCTCCGTAATTGCAACGGCCTCCTCGACGGATAGCCGCCCTTCGCGTCGAAGACAGGCGCGCAAATCTTCGCCGCGCAGCAATTCCAGCACCAGGAAGGGGGTGCCGTCGGATGTGCAGCCCGAATCGAATATGTGAACGATGTGCGGACTCTCGACTAAGCTCGCTGTCTGAGCTTCGCGCAGGAAGCGGGCCTTGGCCTGCCCGTCGCGCTCGAGGTCGCCCTCGAGAAACTTGAGTGCCACGTGCTTGCCGATACCCGTGTGGACGGCTTCGTATACGGCGCCCATGCCTCCGCGACCAAGCTCTCGCAAGACGCGATACTTGTCGGCTATGACCATCCCAATGCGAGTCGGGGTATCTTTGGCCGCCGAAGTCACTGACTATTCTCTCGGTGGGTTCTAATACCCATGCCGCGATAGCCTATCACGGGAAACTGAGGACAGTCCGTCGTGTGATAGAAGGCGCCCCGTGCCCGAGCGCCCCTAGGCCTTGCGTAGAACTTCGAGCTGCGACTGAATGCGAGACGTCGTGCGCGCCGCCGCCCCCTTATGAACGATGCGCTTGCTGGCGGCCCGAGCCAAAGCCCGGCTCGCGAGAGATACCTGCTCCGAAGCAGACGTCTTGTCGCCCTTGGCGATTGCCAGGCGCGCCTTTTTTACAGCAGTACGGACGGCGCCTTTGACGCTCTTGTTGGCTTCGGTGCGCTTTACGCGCTGTCGATTTCGCTTTTCAGCCGACGGATGATTCGCCATGAAAAATATGTTCCTGGATATTTACGGGATTTCCCGTTGAGCTGTCTGCTTGAAAGGTGTCGGTTTTTCGGGACTTGGTGAAAGGTTTCCCCGTCACAGTCCTCTAGCTGGGCTTCTTGGCGTCGGCGGCGGTTGGATTGTAGCCCTCGGGCTGCAAGGGGAAACGCGGCGTTCCAAGGCGGACTCGGAGCTTGGCCTTGTTCCTTCCCGCGGAACTCTTGCGGATTGCGCGACGGCGATCAGAATGGCAGGTGTTTGAAACCATTATCAGATTCCTATTTTAGCGGAAGCACCAGGGCTAGTTTGCGGCGCGGAATATGAGCGATGCCGCATGCCTTGTCAATGCAAGGATTAGGTCTAAAGGCCGCCTATTCACTTTCGGAGGACTTGTCCGACTCGGCGTCCGCGGGAGGGGGTGCGACTACGAGTTTGCTCTTTTTGAACAGGTCACCCAGCGTGCCAAAGCTGCTTTCGGCCTTCACTTTTTGCCGATATTCTTTGGCGGCTCGACGTTCTTCGTCCTCAGCCAACCCGCGGATCGTGAGTTTGGGTTCACCGCGTCGGGGGTCCAAGTCCAGAATCTTGGCGTCGATTTTACCCCCCTGCTTGAATGATTTCCTGAGCTCCGTGCCGCGCGGGGTACCCGTTTGCCCCGCGGGAATGTAGCCGCGCGAGGCTCTGCCGGTAACGCCCAACACACGCACGACGAGGCCAGTAGCCTCAATCTTCACGACCTCGACCTTGACGGTCTGGTTGCGCATGATCTTCTGAGGAGCCTCTTCGGCTTGCGCGCCACTCGGTGCGGGGTGAAGCGCGAGCTTGCGATTGCGTCCGTCCAAGTGAGCGATGACAACGTCGATTTTATCGCCCACCTTGAGTTTCTCACTCGGATGTTCGATTTGCTCGAACGATATGTCCGCCACGTGCATGAGCCCTTCGATTCCAGGCTCGAGTTCGATAAATGCGCCAAAGTTTTCGACGGACGTGACTGTGCCTTGGTGGCGCGAGTTCTGGGAATATTTTTCCCTGGCCGAGGACCAGGGATCGTCCACCAGAGCCTTGCGGCTTAGCCAGATCTTTCCCTTCTCATCAATCTTCGTAATCTGGACCTGAAGACGTTCGCCTGGTTTGAAAAGATCGATCAAGCGAGGGCGAGGGTCATGCGAAGCTTCGCTCGCGTGGACTAGCCCTTCGAGGTTCTCTGCTTCCGGTAACGCGACGAACAGGCCCCAGTCGACGACCGTCCGCACGATACCTTCCAATACTTGGCCTTCGCTCAGCAGGGTCAGCGCGTGCTTGCGCCGTTCGTGGGCTTCGGCCTCGAGCATTGGGCGGCGCGTGACCACCACGTCTCGTCCGCTCTTTTCATACTGGATAACCTTGAAATCCAACCGCTGTCCCACGAACGCGGCAAAGTTTGCGTTAGCCGGATGCAGATCCATCCCGGACGCTGGAGCAAAGGCGCGAAGTCCCAGGATGTCGACTTCGATGCCACCCTTGATCGTGCCGGTCACAAGGCCCTTGACCAGAGTGCCTTCTTGACAGGCCTTTTCGACCTCGGGCTTTACGTCTTCTTCGCGCAGCCGCTTACGCGACAGGACGACACAGCCACCGCGGCCTCCGTCATTGTGAACTTCGGCAACGAAGCTATCGCTGACTTGCGGAACTAAATCATCCGACGCCATCTCCGCTCGGTCAAAGATTCCAAGCGCTTTGCCCGACAGATCGATCATGATCGCTTCGTCGAGCACAGCCGTCACCTTGCCGTAGACCTGCTCACCGATTCGGAATGGTACGCGCTCATGCGCATGAGGCCGTTGACTTACGCGCGGGGGGACATCACTAACCGCGTCGCCCCCTGCGCCGGGCTTCTTCTTCTTGCGGCGGCGCTTCTTCTTTTTCGCCGCGTCCCCGTCCGCGGCATCGCCCGTGTGCTGGGAATCGTCGGACGAGTCGTCGCCAGGAGGTTGCGAGTCATCGGAAGCGTCCTCGTCGGATTCTTCATGGGCGGCAGCCTCGTCGTTCGACGACGCACTTGCCGCGATGGCCTCGTTGGCTTCTGTCGATCCGGGCGACGGCGCGCTCGGGTCCGCCGAATCATCACTTACATCCTGGTCAGGAGTCGCGATCGATTGTGTCGCGTCGTCAATCGACTCGGGTTGAGAAATCGAATCCGAATCTTGGGCGACAGAATCGCTCGGGGCGTTGGGAGGATCTTGGGACATGGCGAGGCCGGGGCCTCGGCTATATCGCGCCTTGTGCCGGCTGCCAATCACGAGGCACCCCCTGGGGTGCGGAATTATCCACGGGCGATGGGAAGATGCCTATTTTGTCCGCCACTTCGGTCGATCTGAAACAAATCTTCGCTCCGGACGCAAAGTTCGCCGATCCGCGCCCCAAGACGCTCAGCCACCTCGAGAAATGCCTGTGCGGAGGGGGAATCTGGCGCACCCTCGACCACGGGTATGCCCGCGTCCGACCCTTCTCGAACCGAGGGGTGTAGCGGCAGCTGACCTAGCAGCGGCGCCTCGGCAAGGGCCGCTACCTTGGCTCCTCCACCCGCCCCAAAAAATTCGTGCCGCGTCTGGCAATTCCCGCACAGGAAATAGCTGTAATTCTCTACTACCCCCAAATTCGGGATGCCGACTTTTTGGTTCATTGTGACCGCTTTGTAAACATCCTGTAACGCTAACTCTTGGGGCGTAGTCACAATTACGGCTCCTGTGGCACGCAACATTTGCGACAACGAAAGGGCAATATCCCCAGTGCCCGGGGGCAAATCCAGGATCAAGTAGTCGA
Source organism: Myxococcales bacterium (assembly GCA_003154095.1). Classification (GTDB taxonomy): domain Bacteria; phylum Myxococcota_A; class Polyangia; order Polyangiales; family Polyangiaceae; genus FEN-1139. The sequence continues at coordinate 9,284 of PMCK01000453.1, forward strand.
GCGATCCCCAGGCTACGTCCTGCAGAAATTGCTTGAGGGCGCCAGCGAGCATCGGTCCGCGCCAAATAACGGCGCTCTTCGAATCTTCCAGCAGAAAACCAATACTCATCAAACCAATTCCGTATTTTTCAATTGGAAGAATTTGTTGACCGTTGCCGACGGGCGGTCCGCTGACATTGAAGAGCGTCGGTACGCTGGGACCATAAATATCAGCGTCGAGAAGCCCTACGTGAGCGCCCATGTGTTTCAGACTGAGCGCCAGATTGGCTGCAACTGTGCTCTTGCCGACCCCGCCTTTACCGCTCATCACCAGCACGACATGCTTGATGGATGGGACGGGATCGCCTTCACCGAGCGCTCGTCCTTCGATATTGAGCGATGTGCGGACTGACGGGGATATGGAATGGCCGAGCGACTTCAATGTTTCGCCAATGCTCTTGGCCCAATGCTCACTCGTAGCGCGCAGCGGGTACCTGAACGTAAGCGACACTATCGGTGCGCCGTTGCTTGCGTGCTCAATGGCGACGGTTGCACCCAGCTCTGCCACCGACCGCGACGAAAAAGGCTCTCTGACGTTCTGAATGACTCGCAACAACTCGTCGTCGCTTAGGCTCATGGCCGCGCGTTCGTAGAGCTGAGCGCTTGGGCTGTCAAATCATCAAGGGGTCCCGGCCCCCGTGACGGTTCCTTCGTCAGCTAGCCGAATACGCCAAACAACCAAGCCATCAAGATGCCACCCAAAAATCCAGCAGAAGCACACAACACCAACAAATTCATGGGTGAGCGTCGCTTTTCGGTCGGACGGACTTGAACCGCTGACGTGTTGCCCGCGTCAAGCTCATCATCGCATTCGTCCGATATCCGGAGCGATCGCCCTACCATTTCAATCTTCACGCGCGGTGCGGCGGGTGCCCTGGGAATCGCTGGCGCGCAAAGAAATTCCGAGTCAAGGCCCCGCCACAGCGGAACGCGACTCCAGGGACCTTCCGAAACAAGGTCGTTCGACGGCAGCGAAATAGGCATCGCATGCAAATGACTCAATTGCGATTTTCTCGCATCTAAGGAATTCTGTGGCACGGCGACTCAATCGAGTTGCAGTACGGCTCGTTCCGACCATCGCATAAGTTAGTTTTGGTACGAGGCGTCCCACTCGCTCTTAGCCCTGAATTTTGGGCCACAGCGGCACGTGGCTACGATGTACGGTAGCGAGTTCCTGCGCGAGTAGTCCCGTACAAACGGAAACCGCCGCTCCCAGGGAGGAACGGCGGTTGAATGCCCTCGATAGGGCTGCTGAATGACGATTCGGTTAACCGGAAGCGCTACCCGATACGCTCGCACTAGCCGAGAATGACATAGAGACATTGGCTGATGCCGTGACTGCAGCCGTGAGGTTCGTAGCGAAATCTGCGCCGTACTTCACTGCGCATCCGACCTCGGCTGTAAACGCGGTGGCCACGCCCGCGGCCTTGGCGCCAAGATCGGCGACCGAAGAACCGGCTATTTGGGCCTGCGCGGCAATCTCTAGCAGCGCCGGCAGATTCGCTTCCAGAGTCGTCTGCACGGATGCGGCTGCCGTACCGGTGATTGTAACCTTGACGGACGGGGGCGTGCAGGTTGCGGTGAGAGACGCCGAGCTACTGCAGCCGGCATTGCAATCAGCGGCGGCGTCGCAAGCCGGAGGCGTGACGGCGACGTCACACTTCGGAGCCGTGTATTTTACCGAGCATCCACCCGAGCACGTTCCGGTGCAAGAGGCTGTCGCCCCGGCGGCGGCCTTGCATTCGCCCTTGCAGCCGGCGCTGCAGGTTCCGTTGCACGCGACGCCATTGCCCGCGGTTCCAGTCTGTCCGTTGCAAGTGCCTTCGCAGGTTCCGTTGCAGGTTCCATCACAGGTGGCGGCTACTTTTGCCTCGACCGTGCAGCTTCCGCTGCAGGTAGCCGAGCATGTTCCACTCAGATTCGCAGGCGAACATGACGCTTCCACCGTCGGAGGCGTACAGCTTGCGCTGACATTACACTTGGCGCTGCAGTCGACTTGAGCACTGGCGTCAACGGTACAAGAGGGCGCTGAAGCGACGACTGCGATGGTCACGGCACCATTGGCTTTGATCTTCGTGATGGCCGCCGACGCCGCTTTACAGGCTGTATCCGTGTCGGTACTCGACACGACTTGCCCATCGGTATAGGTTGGGAGGCTCGCGTTAGTGGTGGAGTCGAGACCCTTTGCAATATTGACGCAGGCAATTGCTACCTTGCTCGTGATCGTGCCTTGCACGTCGTTGAGGTCCGTTACGGCGGCCTTGAATGCATCGAATTTTGCCGTCAGGCTGGCGCCCGCGTCGCCGGTGCCGCAGTTACCGGCGAGTGCGTTTTTGGCACTGCTGCAGCCGGTGCCTAGGCCCATGGCAGCGAGGGTTAGTAGGGCAGGGGCTACGAAATGCTTTACACGCATGCTCTTTCTCATCACAAGTGCTCCTTTTTTCCGATTAGCTCAAGATGGCCGGAAGTATCCGGTGTTCGCGTTAGACGGCCCAATCGGCCTTTAGATTCATTCGACGAAACGATAACAGGACAAAGGCCCCGACTTGGTAAAGCTTAAATGCTCCCAGCCCTCAAGCCGAAATCCAATCATCACCTGACACCGTAAGTACTAGAATCACACTCGATGTCAACGCGTAGAGTTTGGCCCGTCGGTATGACAGGATGATCAGCCTGCGCGTTGGTTTAGCCATTTGTGGGCGCAACCCGACAGGACGAACACAGGGCCCGCCATATGACTACACCTGACGTAATTCCGGCGCGACATGCACGGGCGGACCTCCGTGTCCGCCCATACCGACGCCACCTGACGTATTTCCGGCGCGAGACGACAAGGGCGGGCACAAGGCCCGCCCGTAGGGGCGGACCTCCGTGTCCGCCCGCTTCTTAATAAAATATCCCCATGTACCAACGAAGGATCTGCGCCGTGGACAAGTCCGAATTACCAAATTGCGACTGATAGTAAGTTGAGGTCGGACCGGCGTTGACTCCGCCACCCGGGTATCCAAGTCCACCCATGGGGAACAACAGCCCATACTGCAGCATCGTGTAAAAGCCTCCCATGGCGCCGGGCTTGTCGTTAAGCGCGCCGTCTTTCGACTGAAAGTAAATCGACGCGTCGACTTCAATACCTAGATCGCGTTGGTGACCGGGTGCCTGAATGTATTCGCTCGCCCGCGTCCAGATGCCAGCGAGATTGCCACCCAGCCGCTGTCCGTTGTTCTTGTGAATGAAATCGTAGCCAATGCTGGGCCGCAGGTAATACGTACCTTGCACGCGCGTTAGTATATTTCGATTCAAGATCAGATCGATGCGGTAGGCTGGGTTGAACCGGAATTCCCTAAACGTGTTCGAGCCTTCGGCGGTTTGTAGACCACTATTTCCCGGCTGCAAACCCATCGAGCCGTCGAGTTGTGCGGCATTCGGATCGCCCGAAGCCCAGCCCCAGTACAACGACAGATCCAGGCGATCCTCGAGCAAGCGCTGCTGAAACTCGGTTGCGATGCCGTAGCTCCGCAATTTCCAGTTTCCGCCGCTCGCATTATTGCCGAACTGATTGGAGTTGTTGCTCACGTTGTCGATTGAGCCCTGCAAAGTGACGGCTTCAGCCTCGAATCTAAACTTCTTGTACAGAACTTGAAGCCACAAGTCAGGAGTGAACGCACGCGCACCGCGCCGCACCATTGCGTTGGAAACTCCCCAGCTCGGGCAGCCGAGGGACGCAGCATTGGTGATGTTCTGATTGGCCCCATTGTGTGCGTTAAAGTTGTTCGACTCACAGCTTCCCGTATTGTCCGCAGCAAGGTCCTGCCATTTATATTGCAAGTACGCGCCGCCGTTGACGACCAAGCTGCCGCGCGACAGCGCCAGCTTCTGCAGCTGGGGACTCTTCTGCCGCAACAACATCAGCGAGAGTTGTCGGACATTGACCGAGTTTGCAACATTGTACGGCTGCGCTTGAAGATCCTGGAGACTCTGATTGGTGGGGCCGGAACTCGGAAAGTCCCAAGCGCCAGCAAAGTAAAGGTCTAGCGGTTTCACGCTCGAGATGAACATGATTCGGTCGATCGTCGACTGATAGTCGGCGTCGTAACCGTCGCCCGAGTTGTGATACATGCCCAAACCGAAATGATCCGGCATGCGACCGAATCGCAATTG
>PMCK01000462.1:0-422 GCA_003154095.1 Myxococcales bacterium
GTCTGGGGCCGAATCTTGGTGACGAACCCCTTGCGCAGCACTTCCTTTTGGCTGATTTCACTTTCCAACTCTTGGCAACGCTCCAACGCCGGTGCTTCGGTCGTGCCAATCTGTTCGGTCAGCTGCAATTGTTCAGCCTCGAAGCGACCGATATCCAATCTTGCCTGATCCGTAAGTTGACTGAGCTTTTCGACTTCGACTTCACGGTCCCGCAGTAATTTTCGTAATTCTTCCAATTCGCGCTGGACCGCCAGGGTTTCTTTCTCCGTACGACAGCGAGAGTGTTTGTCTCGCGAACGCTCGATCTGAACGTTCATTTGACGAATCTCCGCTACCAAGTCCCCGCGAGTCCGATCCATTTCCGCCAGACTTCCGCGGCCCGACTCCAACTTGCGGGAGATTTCATCCAAGCGAACTCTCTT
>PMCK01000462.1:494-7875 GCA_003154095.1 Myxococcales bacterium
CTGACCGATTGAGCTATAGGCCCAAGTCGTTATTTTACCCCGGCGGTGTGGCGGGGGAAATTTGGGAGTAATTATTAAGACTTGCCACGCAAACGCCAAACCCCGGCCGCATTTGTGCTCGCTGGGATAAGGTAATCGGGGAGGTCCGAACTCCACGCCCCAACGGTAGTCGACGTCGCAGCTTTGGGCAACCAGCACGTAAGACTGTTGATGCACCCTTGTCTGAGGGCCATTTTTGAACAATCGACCCCTTTTTGGCGGCCCCGGGTCACTCAGTCTGATCCAGACATGCAGCAAATCGAACACTGTCCCCGTGTCCGATTCAGCCAACGAGCCACGTTCGATGGACCCAAGTTGGCCCGACGCCGGAGCGCGTTGAAAATTGGGCCTGCCGCAGCCGGAAGAATTTGAAGCGAAATTCGTGGTAAGTGTAACGTTCACTCCGATGGATTGCCTGATAATTCGCGGCGCGTCCCAGCACAACCTTAAGAGCATAGATTGTGACCTGCCGCGCAATCAGTTGGTTGTTATTACGGGACCGAGTGGCTCGGGCAAATCCTCGCTGGCATTCGATACTATCTATGCCGAGGGTCAGCGCCGCTATGTTGAATCTCTGTCAGCCTACGCGCGACAGTTTCTCGATCAGTTACCAAAACCTCGCGTCGAGAGTATCGACGGCCTAAGCCCCGCAATTGCAATAGAACAGAAGGCCCTCGGGAAAAGTCCACGATCGACCGTTGGGACAGTTACAGAAATTGCGGATTATCTACGATTGCTATTCGCACGAGCAGGCATTCCTCATTGTCCAAAATCCGGCAAAGTCCTACGTGCCTATACGGTTCAGGAAATCGTCGATTCGATTTTCGAGTTTGGCGAGGAGAGCAGAGTGACGGTCCTCGCGCCGCTCGTACGCAACAAGAAGGGGGAACTACACGCCGAAATCGAGGCGCTGCGGCGCGAAGGCTATGTGAGGGCCCGAATCGACGGACAGTCAGTGGATCTCGGTTCAGAGATTTCAATCGAAAAATCTAAGGCCCATGATCTAGATGTGGTGGTTGATCGAATCGTCGTAAGGGAGGGAACAAAAGGTCGCGTCACCGATTCAGTCGAACTTGCGCTCAAGCTTGGTGATTCCACCGTTCTCATCGATCGCGGTGACGGGACACCACCCATAGTCCTAAGCGAGAAACTCGTTAGCTGGGAATACGGAATTACATTACCACCGCTCGAGCCCCGCCTGTTTTCATTCAATAGCCCTCACGGTGCTTGCCCGGTGTGCGATGGCTTGGGAACACGTTCCACGATAGATCCGGTTAGAATAATCCCTGACGACTCGCGGACGCTTCGAACCGGCGCGGTGGCGGCTTTCGGACGACGAGGCTCAATCGCACTAGCTTCGGAAGTCGCACGGGTGGTCGAACAGTTGAGTGCCGACCCGGACGTACCTTGGAATTCGTTACCCGAATCGATTCGAACTGCCGTGCTCTACGGTAGCGCCAACTTACCAGGCAGAAGGCGACGCTCCCCCCAGGGCTATGAAGGCATTGTGACCAGACTCGAAAGGTTGCTCGAAACGGGAGAGGTCAGCGAAGGTGAGGATCACGACTCCGACGATGGCGCAATTGGACCTGAAGACGTGCATCGATTCGTGGTGACTCGAACTTGTGAAGCTTGCGGTGGACTCAGACTCAGACCCGAAGCGTTGGCAGTAAAACTCGGCGAATTCGATATCGGTCAACTGTCGAATTTGCCCCTGCGCAGCCTGAAACAAAAGCTGGAATCGCTCGCTGCTCCAAACGCGCTCCCGCCCAGGAATGCAGCTGTCGCACAACCATTGCTCAAGGAGGTAATCGAAAGGTTGGGGTTCCTAATTGGTGTGGGGCTCGACTATTTGTGNNGTGCTCTACGTTCTCGACGAGCCAAGCATTGGACTTCACGCGCGCGACAATGCTCGGTTGCTCTCGGCGGTTCGCAGGCTGGTTGACAAAGGCAACAGCGTAATCATGGTCGAGCACGATCGTGACGCAATTCTCGAGGCAGATTGGCTCGTGGATATGGGGCCCGCCGCTGGCGTGCATGGCGGCCAAATAGTGGCTCAGGGACTGCCTAAGGACGTGATCGCACACCCGGGGTCGGTTACAGGACCCTATCTAACTGGGGCAAAGCGCATTCTTGCCGACCATACGCGGCACACGCCAGGCGAAGGCATGCTTCGTATCGTGGGCGCACGCGCCAATAACCTAAAGGATGTAACGGTAGAAATACCTCTAGGGCTAATCACCGCCGTAACTGGGGTGAGTGGATCGGGCAAGAGTAGCCTGATTGTCGATACGCTACTTAGCGCCGTTCGAGCAGAGCTGTACGGAGCCACGGGTTCTGTTGGTCCCTGCGAACGCATTGAGGGGCTAAACCAAATCGACAAGGTCATTAGCATCGACCAAGCGCCGATTGGTCGCACTCCGCGATCGAATCCAGCTACTTATACGGGAATATTCACGTTTTTGCGTGAACTTTATGCAACCTTACCTGACGCGCGAGCTCGTGGTTACAAGCCTGGCCGGTTCTCATTCAACGTCAAAGGCGGCCGCTGCGAGGCTTGTCAGGGCGACGGTGTCCGCCGGGTCGAGATGCATTTCTTGCCGGACGTATACGTAACTTGCGATGCATGCGCGGGACGACGCTACAATCGCGAAACTCTGGAAATTCGATTCCGCGGCTTATCCGTGGCGGATGCGCTCGATTTGACAGTGGATGACGCAAGCGGCGTATTCGAATCCATCCCCAGGATTCAACAGCGAATAGCGGCACTTCGACAGGTGGGACTTGGTTATGTTCAACTAGGACAACCCGCAACCACGTTATCAGGAGGAGAGGCGCAGCGCGTCAAGCTGGCGTCCGAACTCTCCAGAAAAGCCACAGGACGCACCCTCTACGTGTTAGACGAGCCGACAACCGGGCTTCATTTTCAAGATATCGAGTTGCTCATGCGAGCTCTATTCGACCTGAGGGACGTCGGCAATACGGTATTGCTCATCGAGCACAACATTGAACTTATTGCCGCCGCCGATTGGATTATCGATCTTGGTCCTGAAGGTGGAGACGGGGGTGGCCGTGTAGTAGTGGAGGGCTCGCCCCAGATGGTTGCCGATTGCGCAGAAAGCCATACAGGACGATTCCTTCGGCCATTCTTGCTTCAATCCTAACTTGAATATTGTGCGACTCATTCGCGCTGCGCGACCTAAGAATTGGCTGCGCAGCAACCTTGCCAGCAAGCTGGATTCAGGTCAGCCGAAGTCCTTTTCGACTCGCTCCTGATCTTCCTTACAACGAATACACAAGGTCGTCTCTGGTCTCGCCTCCAAGCGCTTGACTGAAATTCGTTCGCCGCATTCTTCACAGACGCCAAACGAACCGCTATCGAGCCGTTCGATCGCTTTCTGAATTTTCTCCAGAAACACCTTCTCTCGACCGCGCAGACGAAAAGTAAATGACTGCAAGTACTCACTGGAAGCCAAATCCATCTCATCAGGAAGCTCGTTGGCGTCCAACGTCATATCCTCGTCGAGCGTCTGCTGCGCGCGCTTGATAATTTCACGGCGCTTTGCATCAAGTAAGTCTCGGAACTTCTTCTCCTGGGCCTTGTTCATATTTGGCTCATTCGCACATTTGGGGGGCACCACCTAAGTTCGGTCAGGCGCCCGGAAACATGATAGCGTAGGAGGCTTTATTTGAATCGTCAACGGTAGTCGGCGTCCAAATCAGTCGTTAGCAAAGTCAAAGCCCCTCTCGGTAGGCACGAATTGAATTCACGATTGCATCGGCCAGCTTCTGCCGGTAGTCCCCAGTGTTGAGTCGAATTTCCGCGTCCGGATTTGAAATAAACGACACTTCATAAAGCACCGCGGGCATCAGGGCGCCAGCCAAGACGTAAAAGCCGGCCCTCCTTACACCCTGATCCGCAATATGACCATAACTATTTTGCAGAGAGGCAACGGTCGCGCGCTGCAAGAGCTGGGCAAATTGTACAGACCGTTCGAGCGTGGCCGTATCTTGGATGCGGCGAAACGCAGTGGCGAGTTCTTGGGCTGCCGCTGCTGATGCCGAGTTCTCAAGCGCGGCCACACGTGCGGCGGCGGAATCACTTGAGTCATCGAGCACAAACGTAACGACACCATCACTGCCGTTATTTTCGGCCGCATTGCAGTGTATTGATACGAATAAATCGGCACCAAAAGCATTGGCGCGTGCGGTTCTCTCGTCGAGCGGCACGTATTCATCCACGTCGCGGGTAAGCAATGTGGCGATACCTAGTTCGCGTGCCACAATGGGTGCCGCTCGATGTGCAACGTCCAAGGTAACGTCCTTCTCCCTCAGACCATGTGGTCCAATTGCCCCAGGATCATTGCCACCGTGGCCGGGATCAATAACGACCCTTTCTACCCGACGTGGACCTTGCCGATGCGAAACTATCGCAGGGGCTTGTCGCGCAAGGTCGACTATGAGCCGAAATGGCTCCGGTTCGTAAAAGACTCGTCGAAACGCGGGAAATCTTAGGTCAATTGCAATACGACTTCCACTAGGGTGTGCTGCAATTCGAATGCTCTTGACCAAGCCATTGTGATTCGAGGCTGCCAAGTCAGAATAGCGAGAATGATCAACATCAATATAGAGTCGTGGCAACAGCCCTGCATCATCATTTTCCGCTAACGCACCAACCCGAAACGTCGTCGCATGCGACATAACGATAACGATACGAGCAGCGTCAGCGCTGACGTATTTCTCAATCCGCTGAATCGTGACAGGCTTTCCATCCCCACTTGTCTTACTGCGAGGCTGCAGTAACGATTCTGAATTGTCACCAATCGGTGTCTCACTGGCGCTGGCCGCATCTGGCGTTGTCTTCTCGCGAAATGCATCGAGCATTGCAACAATTGGGCGTGCGCGGGAATCGCAGGCTGTCGACGGTGAATGCTGGTGCAACTTCGACATGATTGCCAGGGCCGTCGTCGGTCTTCTCTCTAGCTCCGCTGCTAGCAGCTCGCCGTCAATTAATGCGCTACATTCCCCACTATCCGAAAGTTGTCGATAAAGTTCAATTGATTCCAAAGCGTCCGCCGAACGGCGTTCCAGTCTCCATATCCGCTCGCGCAGTCTTGCGGCGGCGAATAGAAGTTGCGTTCGATCCTTGCCGCTACTGTGTTGCGCCTGACTTGCCAAATCGTCAGCCATCGCTACAACGTCCACTCTTATTGGTAAGGGAACCAACGATATTGTCAAGATGCCCGCATCGCCAACCAAATCAGCATTCTTGCTCGAGCGGTGACAAGAAATAGAACAAAGCACGCTGACTACTAGTGCCAGAATAAATCGACGCCTCTGCGGATACCGGGCGATCGAAAGGAATGGTAGTTTCGTACGGTAATGAATCAATCCGCTGCGAGTAGTAGCACCAATTGAGGGAATTGTTTATTGCGCGATGATAGTCTGGCTCTCCGCGCGGCATCAACTCAAGATTGCCTACCTGATCGTGCCAGTCGTGAGCGAAATGTGCTCCTGGGGAGCCCCGCTGCGCGAGCTGCCATGCTTACGTTTCCTTCGCAGCGACCGAGCAGCGCCTGAGGGTCAGCCTGACTCTGCTTGCGGGGTGAAACGCCAGCCTCTAATCCCTCGTCGATGTTATGCCAATCCACTTCGATTCCGTCAGCACCCACGCAAGCTCGATACAGAACAGCGGCGAGTTCTCGGACATTTCCTGGCCAGTCATAAGCGACAAGCCGGGCCATGGCAGCGGAAGTGAATATTTTGGGACCTAATTCGGATTCCTGATGCCTTGCCCAATTTGAGACCAACGCTGGAATGTCAGATCGTCGCTTTCGCAACGGTGGAATTTCGATTACTACTGTCGAAAGTCGCTGCAGTAAGTCAAACCGGAATCTTCCTTGGAGAACTCGTTCCAAGAGGGGCACCCACGTCGCTGACACAATTCTGACGTCCACGTTTTGACACCGGGTCCCACCAACTGGGCGAACCATGCCGTCCTCGACGATCCGAAGTAGTTTTGCTTGAATTGGAAGCGGTAGTTCTCCAATTTCGTCCAACAAAATTGTCCCTTTGTGTGCTGAGACGAAGGCACCATTTCGACTTGTTATTGCGCCTGTGAAAGCGCCGCGCTGATGTCCAAATAGCTCAGAATCGGCTAGCGTTTCAGGAATCGTTGAGACGTTGATTGGATGATAATCCCCTGCCCGACCGCTTAGGGCATGGATGGCGCGCGCGGCGACGTCTTTGCCGACGCCGGATTCTCCTACCAGCAGAATGGGTGCCCGAAGGGTTGCATGTTTCCTAATGACGCTAGCCACGCGAAGCATTGGCTCGGAGCTTCCTATCATTCCGGGGATTTGTTCTACCGGCTTCTCATCGCTACATCTTTCGTCACATCGAATGACCACCGTAGTTTGGCCAAGCACAAGTGCGAGATTTCTTGATTCAAGGCGAGCTGCCTTAATCCGTGCATTGCCAACGTAAACACCGTTCCGCGATTCGAGGTCCATCAAGGACAGGCCTTCACGAGTCGCATCCAAAGCGCAGTGATGCGCACTCACACACGGATCTGCGACTCTAATATCGGCGTCCCGGGCCGTTCCAATAACCAAGCGTTGGCCCTTGCTCAACTTTGCGCGCGTAGTGCCGTGCTTGTTACCCACTTCTACCGTCCATGGTCCAGAATCGGCGCGCCGCTCGATTTCCAGCGTTTGATCCATATCTTCATTAACCGTCCGGCCAAGACTCGTCATTTCAAATCTCATAACGTATTGACATCGGGTGCCCCTAACGCGTGGTTGCGTGATTTCGTCGCCGACCCCAAAAAGGCATTGGCGAACAATCGAGCAATGCCCTGACCTTCGGTTCAAGAAGGTGCTACCACCCGCCAGATGCGATGCCTCGCCGTGTTTTCAGCAATACTTGTCACGAGTACGTTCGGATACGCACAATCCCGGGTCGATCACATTCCTGAACCGGCAACGGAGTCCACGATTCCTCTGACGCCGTCGCCTTCCGACGAAATCCGCGATCAACCGCCCGCGGGTCACGCCAAGCCTGAAATCGTCGACCCGCCACCTGAACCCAGTTCAAAGCTGGTGGTAACTGGCCCAGCCAACGACACAATCACGCATCACATACTCGTCAGCGTCGGTGCAGGATATGCCCCCGTTTTCGGGCAACTTGATTCGCGGACACCCTTAAGAAATCACGTGTCTGGCGGCGCCGACTATTTTCTCGACGTCGGCTACGGCCTTACGCGTTATGTGGAACTCGAGCTCCACAGTTCGTTCTCGCTCTACGGCAGCGCAATGGAATGTCCCAGCTGTGACGCCAAGTC
>PMCK01000179.1 GCA_003154095.1 Myxococcales bacterium
TTCCGACTTCGAATAACGAGCACAATCAACGACGCAGAAACGACGGATTCCACGAACCATCCGGTCCTGAATTGGACCTGGGTCGCGTGAAGCATGAACAACAGTGCCCCGAATGTAAGATAGTCAAATAGAGAACTCAAGATGCCGAAGGTAATCATGAACTTGCGAATNNAACACATACTTGAGTGTGTTGGCAAACGTCGCTCGTCCTTCTCGCACCCCTTGAACCAGTACCCCCAGGTCCTTTTCGAGCAGTACGATATCCGCGGCATCCTTGGCAACGTCTGCGGCGCCATCGACGGAAATTCCAACATCGGCTGCATGCAGCGCGGAGGCGTCATTCATTCCGTCGCCCATATAGCCGACGACATTGCCCGCCTTTCGAAGCGCGATGATGATGCGCTCCTTTTGATTCGGTTCAATTTCGGCAAATACGTTGGCGCTTGACACACGATTGAGTAAGGCCGCGTCGCTCAATGTGCCGAGTTCTTGACCGGTGAGGATGTCCGAGTTCAATAGGCCCATTTGCTGGCTGACATTGGCTGCGACGAGGCGATTGTCTCCAGTAATGATCTTGAGTGCGACGCCTAGGTTCTTCAAGCTTGTAATGGTCTCCAGAATATTCGCTTTGGGAGGATCATTGAGCACTAGAAACCCGGCAAAAGTCAGACCCGCCTCTTGAGCTTTGCCCACATGAGTCTCAGAGCCCATATTTTTGTAGGCAACGCCAAGCGTGCGGTAGCCTTTGCTGCTGAACTCCTCGAATTGTTTCTGTATTTGATCCCGTTTCTCGGCCAAATCGACGGTATTTCCTGGCCCGGTATCCACCAACGTGCAGACGGAGAGCACGTTCAGCAGCGCCCCCTTGGTGACCATCAGATGCAAATCGCCTTTTGATACCAAAATGCTTAGGCGTTTTCTCAGAAAATCATACGGAATTTCGTCTAGCCTCTGGTAAGAAGTGAGATCAATCTCCTTATGCTTGCGGATGGCTTCGTCGATTGGGTTCGTGAAACCGGTTTGGTAGAAGGCATTGAGATAGGCGTGCAGAAATACGCTGTCACTCGGCGTACCGCCCACGTCGCAGGCCGACTGAACGTGAACGGTGCCTTCGGTCAATGTGCCTGTTTTGTCCGAGCAAAACACATTCATGCTGCCGAAGTTCTCTATGGACGCAAGGCGTTTGACGATAACCTTACTTTGAGCCATTCGTTTAGCCCCATGGGCAAGATTAACGCTGATAATTGCCGGTAGTAATTGCGGGGTCAGACCGACAGCTAGTGCGAGAGAGAAGAGAAACGAATCGAGTACTGGACGTGCCAAGTAGACATTGATCGCAAATATGGCGACAACCAACAGCAATGTGACTTCCATTAGGAAGTAACCAAATCGCCGGATACCTCGTTCGAACTCGGTTTCCGCCGGCCTAAGCTTGAGTCGCTCGGACACCTTGCCGAACTCTGTTTCCTTGCCGGTGCGGACAATCAGCACCTTTGCACTGCCACTAACTACATGGGTTCCCATCCATATCGCGTTGGTTCGCTGGGCGAGCGGTGTTTCAGCTGTCAAGACAGCTATCGCTTTTTCGACGGGGAACGTTTCACCCGTCAGCATCGCCTCGTCGACGAAAAGGTCTTTGGATTCTTGAACCAGACCGTCACCGGGAATTACATCGCCGGCGTTGAGAATCACGATGTCTCCCGGCACTATTCCTTCGATGGGTATATCTTTGGAGGTTCCATCACGAAGTGCCGCCACCTTGATCTGAACGATGGAAAGCAGCTTCGCGACCGCGTTCGAGGCCCCGCGCTCTTGCCAAAACCCGAGCAATCCACTAGCGAGGACGATCGAAAGAATAATGAAAGCATCTGCTGGGTCATGAAGGAAGAATGACAACCCCGTTGCCAATAAGAGGATTAAGATAATTGGACTCTTGAACTGTGCAACAAGCAATGTGACAACGTCCGAACGCTTGGGCGTCTTGAGCAGGTTCGCGCCGTAGCGTGTGAGCCGCTGCTCGGCATTATCGGACGCTATTCCTTCAATCGAAGTCTCTAGTTTCTGGAGTACTTGGGTAGTCTCGATACTCCAAAATGCGGGCGGAATTGGGTTCATTGTGGTTTTTCTCCGGCCGCTACCGTGGCGCGCATCGGCGACCCTTGAAAATGTCGCACGGCCACACGGTGTAGGACGATATGAGTCTTTACCGTGCCGGACAAAACAAATCCATCCCCAGACTCAGGCTTGCTGCAAAACACTTGATTCAGCCAACGACATCATCTGCGGAGAAAGGCCCCCGGGAATCGGGACGTGTCGCCTTCTAGGGCTAAACAGTCTTGACGCCCAATTGGGTCTACGGTGCGAGAAGTGGACCATTTGCGGATTATGAAGTGCACACCCGAAGCTCAGTCGGCTGCCTCTTTGAATCCAGACCCGTTTCCCGTGCGGCGTGGGCCACCCTCGGTGAAGTAGAGCTTGGCGTACCCGGCGAGTTCGTGATCGGTGGGACTCTCAACTGTCTCAACGCCCAAGATCCGAGGATCGAAGGCGTGATCGTTCTTGTGCATGTATTTAACGAATTCCAACTTAATCGCAGAAGGTCCCACGACTAAAATCTCATCGGCCGTGTCGAGTGCGCGTGCGATTTGTTGAAAGAAACCGTTCGGTTCTTCGGTAGTGCCATCATTGCTAGCCGATTGTTTTGGTATGTCCTGCGTGGTCGGCGCCACAATCGTCGATGTCGCATCGATAGTCGTTACATGGTGAAGCCCCTCATTGACGTGCAAAATGCGGGCTTCCTTTTCTTCAATCCAGGCGATGGCTTGATACAGGCTCATGGTGTTTGCGGTCCTTCTNNCGCCTTGCCCAAAACGGACCTTGTCGAACCGTCTGGCGGTGAATCGCGCCGGATCAGGTCTTATAGGGTGCGCATAACGCTTTTGAGTTCTCTGGTTGGCCATCTGAACGAAACACCTGCGGGAAATGTGCCACGTTGAGATCTTCGTGTTTTCGCACTTTCTTCGGCGATGGAGAGTGCTGTTTCCAGGCAATGTACGAATCGCGGAGGTAACGCGCGAATACCTGGCTCTCCTCGGTGAGGTTCGGCCGCGTGCGCGCTTTCTTGCTGTCGTTCCTGGATTCCCGAGCTATTCGCGCGCTACTAGAAGAACGAAGTCAAACAGCGCAGCTCAGGGCTTCGCTCGCTCCCAACGGTACAGTGTCGAGAGGTCAATGTTCAAAATCCCGGCAGCGCGTGATTTGTCTCCACCGGTTCGAGTCAGTACCCAGTCAAGGTAACGCTGGTTCATCTGCTTGAGGGTCCAAGGGGCACCCTCAATTGCCGGCCATGCGTCGCCAGGTGGTTTTTCCTCGAGGAATGTGAGTTGTTTAGGAGTAACTTGTGCATCGCGACCGAGCACCACTAGTCGCTCGATGGCGTTCTCGAGCTCGCGCACGTTTCCGGGCCAGGAAGCCTGGGTCAGCATGTGCATCGCCTCGTCACTGATTGAAACTACAGGAGATGCTGCCGTCCGCTCTCGCGCCTCCTCCAAGAACCGCTCAACTAACGGCGGAATGTCTTCCCGACGTTCGCGCAGCGGCGGCACAATCAGGGGAACGACGTTGAGCCGGTAGCGTAGGTCCTCGCGGAAACGACCTTCATGCACGAGCACGTTGAGATCGCGGTGCGTGGCCGCAATAATACGGACATCCACACGACCGATGCGATCACTGCCGACCGCTCGCGTTTCGCCAAATTGAAGTACGCGCAACAGTTTCGGTTGAAGACTGATTGGCATATCGCCAATTTCGTCGAGCAACATGGTGCCGCCGTGGGCTTCTAGCAGTAGGCCGCGACGCGCCTGGGTTGCCCCCGTAAATGCTCCGCGAACATGGCCAAACACTTCACTTTCGAGGAGCTGTTCGGGGATGGCGGACATATTGACCGCAACGAAAGGCTGAGTTGAACGAGCGCCGCCTGAATGAATGGCGCGGGCCACTCGTTCCTTGCCGGTGCCGCTTTCGCCGAGAATGAGGACTGCCGCGTTGGAGCGTGCCACTAGCCCAATCGACTCCACGAGTTCGCGCATAACCGAGCTCGCCTGGACTAGGTCACCCTTGGCCAACTCCAAGAAGTTTCGTGGCGGTGGAATCGTCCTTTTGTATCGATTCGATTCCACTGTGGCTTCGAAAATGAAACCGAGCAAGTCGCTAATAACGAAAGGTTTTTCGAGATATTGAAAAGCGCCACGCTTCACGGCCTCGATGGCCTGGACAACCGAGCCGTTATTCGTTCCGACAATCACCGGTAAATGGGGTTGAAGGATCTTTATCTGATCGAGCAATTCGAATTCGCCCGTGCCGTCCATCTGCACGTTGCAGATAACGGTGTCACAAGCCGCATGTCGAACGGATTCCAATGCCTTGTCGCCGTCGGTCGCAATTTCGCATACGCAACCCTCCTGGGCGAGCCTATCGCTCAGCAAGTGCGCCGACTGGACAACTTCGTCGGCAATGAGCACTCGATTTCCTTGCATTGCGGGTTGATTACTTTCGCGCTCGCAGTCTAGCCTACTAAACTGTGCGGGGACAGCCACGCCTCTGTTTGGCGGTAAGATCATCAACATTTCCTCACATTATTGTCACATTACAGGTAGTTGCATGTCGCTTTGCTGTCAGGACTGGAACAGCCGTTGCGCAACGCTCCAGTGCGAACACCAGTCCGGCAGATGAACATTGCTTCTTGCGGGAAGCATATTGCGCTGCGTCATGCCACATGTTCGTCACATCCCCATGTCGCCCATTCCACCTTGCATTCCTGCGCTCGCGCTACCTTGATCCAGCTCGGGGTGCTGAACGATTAGAGCTTCAGTGGTAAGCATCAGGGCTGCAACCGATGCCGCGTTGACCAAGGCCGTGCGTGCCACCTTGGTTGGATCGATTACTCCGGCCTTGATGAGGTCCTCGAAGACACCGGTCGCGGCGTTGAAACCGAAGCCGAGTTCCTTGTGTTCCTGCACCGTGTTCACCACGACGCCGCCTTCGTAGCCGCCGTTGATTGCAATTTGGCGCAGGGGCTCCTCGAGCGCGCGCCTGACAATCTCGATTCCAGGACTT
>PMCK01000287.1:0-3941 GCA_003154095.1 Myxococcales bacterium
GTCAGCCAAATGGGCTTGCCGAATTGCTCGAACCCTTCGAGATTGCCTCCGGGCTCGAGGTAATCGCGCAAAGAAGGCAGGTCGCAATTGTACCAGTGTACCGCGACGTAATCGACCTTGCAATTCGTACAAGCCGCGAAAAAATCCTTCAGATACTGGTACGGGTCGGTACCATGGCATTGCGCTGCGGGTCCACAGAAGTTCATTCCGGGGCCCACGATGGCAACGCCCGCCGAGGCCGCGTTGGTTTGCAGCGCGGGCCAATAGCTTGCTGCTTGCGCGGCCGACAGGTTCGCTTGCGAGAAGAAGTTCGGCTCGTTGAAACCGAGCACGTACTTCGACCCACTCGGGAGCGCCGAGCTTACGGTGGTTTGGTTCCAGATCATCGGAACGAATTCGATTCCGACGTTGGTGCCGCTGCTCTTAATTGCCCAATTGTACCACCAGCTAACAGCCGGATAGAATGCGGCGGCTGGTGCGACATTGGTGGCAATGCCGCGCTTCGTACCGACGCTCGTCGCCCCGGCGGCGCTGCTGCTTCCGCCCGTGCTTTTCGAGCCACCAGTTGCCGTCGTGCCTCCGGCGGATTTGGACCCACCAGTCGCGAGAGAACCTCCCGTTGCTGCTACGGTCGTGTCGCCCGAGGATTTGGTCCCACCTGTCGAGGGAGAACCCCCCGTCGCCGCCTTGCCGCCGGTATTGCTCGTCGCCGCTCCACCGGTCGCCGTAGCCATCGTCCCGCCACCGACATTGGAGCCTGTCGAATTCGATGAGCCACCGTTTGTGGTACCACCGGTCGAGGAGCCATTCATCGTGGAACCGCCGACTTGCGTCTGCGAGGTCTGACCCGGCGCGCTTCCCGAACAGGCGAAAAGAAGGCTGGCCAATGCGAACAAACCTTCGTTCTTTGGGCACAACATGCTTCGCAAGTTACCGGGTTTCGTGGGAGCGGGGAAGGTGGCCTGCACGCCACCTGCGGCCTGAAGATTGGTCAGATCTTCGTACCGGGGCACATCGGCTTGATTTTTGGTTGCTGGTCGCAGGAGTGCAATCGCTCGAAGGTCGAGCAAAAGTGACGGGTTGAAGGCCACGCGTGTGCGCCTGACTGGCAGAATCGTTAAGCGCCGCTGGTTGACAAACCAGCAACCAGCAACCAGCAACCGGTCCTAGCCTACCAGCCTATGGCCACAAGCATGTACTGCGGATTCTTGTGCGAGATGTACGACGACCAGCTGCCTACGTCATCATACGGAAAGCCATAGGCCTTTCCGTTCTGGGCATGGTCGTGCCAGAACTTGGCGTAGTAGTCAGCGGGAGCCACTGGATAGAACGTGGTCCCATCCTGCCATAACGTGTTGCCATTCTTCAGCGTGCCGTCCGGGTTGAGTGCACCCAGGCCCACATGGCGATAGCAGGCCGCGGAAAGAGTGGGTTGCTGAATTGGGTTACAGTTCGCCCCCGGTTTGGCGACGGTGATATTGTTGCTCGCCCAGAGCTGATCAACCCAGCTATCGTAGTAGTGTTCATAGGTTCCGCCGGTCTTGAATTGGCCAGCTCCTGGTTGCACGATTCGATACGGGGCAAAGGGGGGCTGCGCTAGGTGGGCAAATTCAACCGGAACTTCAGCAATGAATTGGGCAAATGTCGCATCTCGACTCTGCGCGAATGTTGCGTAGTCTTCACCAATTACCGCGTCGAATCCATCCGCGCAATGCAATCGATTAGCGATCTTGAGTCCAAACGCATCGACGCGGGTCGTGTTGCCGTTGTACGTGTCGGCTCCAATCGTAAACTCGATGAAGTCATAATACTTGCTCGTTCGTGGGCTAGTTGCAGAGCCCGCCGGATCGGGTGGATTGGTCACCACGTAGAAGTACATTCGGCCCGAACTATTCGCCGGCATGTCGTAGGTGTCTTGCTCCAGAATTGAATGCAGCTCATTGATTCCCGTACTGGTGTTTTGAAAACTCCAATAGATTTGGCTGTCGGTCAGAGCGCCATTGGAGCGGTTAAGGAATTTGAACATCAAAACGTTGTTTGCGGCGGGGATGTTCGTTGTGTCGCCCCAAAAAGAGTCCGCGCCGCCCGTTGCCCCGCTCCCACCCGTTGCTCGGCTGCCACCTGTACTCTTCGCGCCACCTGTTGTTTGGTTGCCACCCGTGCTCTTCGCGCCACCCGTTGCTGGACTACCCCCCGAAGGTCTGGAGTCGCCGGTGGCCGCGGTACCGCCCGTGCGATTCGACGTTCCTGCGGTGGCCGCGGCGCCGCCAGAGCCACTCGCCGTGGAGCCGCCGACTTGCGTCGTCGTCGAACCTTGACCGGGTGAGGTGCCGGAACAAGCGAAAACCAGGCCGGCCAATGTGAACAACGCGTGATCTTTCCAGTGCGACATGGCCCTCAAGGTACCGCGCGTCACCGGAGCGGGGAAGGTGGCCTGCGCGCCACCCACTGTTTACGACAGGTTGAGGCATCAGCAGAGAGGCGAGCCCCATCGCTGAGCTAGGGCCGGGTCACGCTCAGCGCGACATCGCTCATTGCTGAAGCCTCTTCCCTGCTACGGAAGGTGCAGCTGAACCGGAGTATCCCGCTCTGTCGTGGAGTTATCGCCGAGCTGACCGTAGGTATTGTCTCCCCAGCAATAGGCCTGCCCATTGGAAAGCGCACAAGTGTGCATGTACCCCGCGGATATGTCCGCGTTGTCTGAACCCATGCCATGAACGCGAACGGGGATCGGGCTTTGTCCAGTGGAGTCGTTGCCGAGCTGTCCGTAGCGATTATAACCCCAGCATTCTACGCTCCCATTTGCTAGCGCGCAGGTGTGCTCGCCCCCACTGTCAATTGCCTTAACCCCAGAATTGAGGCCAATGACTTGAATCGGCAGGGAGCTTCGGGCGTTGGATGTGTTGTCGCCGAGCTGACCGAAGCTGTCATCTCCCCAGCAAAAGGCGCCATTGTTGACAATGGCGCAGGTGTGAGAAAAGCCGGCGGTTATGGCCGTAACTCCCGATTCGAGGCCTTGAACTTGCACCGGAGTCAGGCTGCCATTTAATGAGTTGTTGCCGAGTTGCCCCCCGTCATTCGCACCCCAACAGAGCACGCTGCCGTAGACCAGTGCGCAAGTATGAGATGCGCCTGCAGCTATCGCGGTGACCTGGGACGTTAGGCTTTGGATTTGGAAAGGAACGGTACTAAGAGCAGTAGTGCCATTGCCAAGTCTGCCAGATTCGTTGGCGCCCCAGCAATAGGCATGGCCTTGAGCAATTGCGCAGCTATGCCAATAGCCTAGGCCAATGGACTGCACACCGGCGGTGAGGCCTTGGACCTGAACAGGAATCAAACTGTTCTCAGTAGATCCTTGACCGAGCTGGCCCCACAAACCGTTACCCCAGCACTTCACGCTGCCGTTGACCAATGCACAGCTATGGACCGCCCCGGTGGCAATGCTCGTGACACCCGATGACAGATCCTGGACTCGAACCGGAACCAAGCTGGCATCTGTCGAGTTATTGCCGAGCTGACCGTAGGTATTGTCACCCCAGCAAAAGACGCCACCCGTGACCAACGCGCAAGTATGCGACCAACCAGTGCTGATAATCGATACCCTGGCGTCGCTGCTGGTGGCGCCGCCAGCTCCCCCTTGGCCGCCGGTTGCCAGCGAACCGCCCGAGCTGATGAGCTCTGAGCGCGCGCCGCAGGCAGTTGACAATAAAAGCAAACTCCAAAGGTTGCTACGTAGGTGACGCACATGGCGGACAGTGATGAGCCAGGAGTGCACGCCAGGTCTCATAGCCCAGCCAAACCAATGCCACCAGCGCCATGAGCGCCGCGGTCCCCGACAACACAGCTGATCTGTCTGGCCGGCTCCGGTCTATCATTTACGGCATCGCCTTCGACCCGCCAGGCATCGCGAGCCAGGCGTTGACCTGCGCGTCGCTTACCGT
>PMCK01000287.1:3990-27446 GCA_003154095.1 Myxococcales bacterium
CCGACGAGTTCGACGACGTCGAGCTCTCCGCAGCCGCCCTTGTACGTGCCGTCACAACCCATACCTCGGCAATTGCATCCATACTGCGAGCTGCGCAGCACCTGCCCGGGTAAAATCCAATACGAGGGGCTGCTAGCGCTGATCGGCATCCTGAACTTGGTTGCGAAGATCTTGCTGCCGGCGGCGTCGCCCGTGAAACCCATCTGATTATTCTTGCCCGAACTCCAGCCGCAGTCGGTGCCCTGCGTGGTGCCCGCGCACGGCGTCGACGACATAACGTCGACCTCTTTCGCGACGACTTGCCCGTTGAACTGCACGGGCGTCGAACTCTGCGGGTAATCACCGAGCGTTGCGTCGTAATTGCCAATGTAACTCTGCACGAAGCCATTGCACTCGTACCAGGAGCGATTGCCGGTGAAGGTCAGGCCTTGCGTGACACACCGATCCCAGTAAGCGACGCGCTGCCACGCGCCATTCGACGGGTAGTAGACGCCGATCTGGTAAAGGTCGGTCTGACCACTAAAGACCATCCCTTGGTCTTCGTTGAACGGCGCCAGTGCGCCGCTGGATGAGTACTCCTGCTTGTAGACAGTACTGCAGAGGGTGCCGTTCGAATCACCGGTGCAGTTGTTGAACGCCTTGGACCAACCCTGTACGACCTTCGCGTATTTCCCGGGACCGGTGACGTTGGTGTACGAGTACGAAGTCACGGTGCCAGAAGTGATAGTGTCGGTGCCCGTCGGCGTGTTGCCGACGTCGCTGGCGGGGCACAGAGTGGGAATCCTGCTGCTTCCCGCGAATCCACCGGTAGCCGCAGCGCCGCCCGTGCTCTTCGTGCCGCCCGTGCTGCCCGAAGGCCTCGAGCCGCCACTCGATGTACCGCCGGTGGCCGCGGCGCCGCCGGTGCCACTCGCCGTGGAGCCTCCCACGTGCGTCTGCGAGTCTTGGCTGGGCGGGCTCCCCGAGCAGCCAAAAACGAGCCCGGCCAACGCGAACAAAGCGTCGTTCTCCCGGTGGAACATCCACTCAAGTTACCTGGCTTCACAGGGGCGGGGAAGGTGGCCTGCACGCCACCTGCCTCGCCTGCTCTTGGTGACACGGCGGCACGTGGCTACGCTTCACGACGAGCGAGACGTGTCAACAGTCGAGCTACGCGCCGTGAATCGTCTATCGGAAGACAACCCCACGGCAATTGCCAGGTGTGATCGAAAGATCACGGTCTGCCCACTGGAGGGCCAATAGCAGACCCTGTTTATGTCTCGACGTTCCCGTGCAACTGAGGTGGCACGCGAGTTGCACCAGCGAACGCCAATGCGTAACCCCTTGGCCCGAGTCTTTGTTCCTGTCGTTGCAGTGCTCGCAGCGGCGCTCAATTCCTGTTCACCCGGAGGCTGCTACTGGAAGGTGGAGCATTTCACCGTATCGCCGAACGAGGATTGCATCGAACCCACATGGGATGTGTGTGAAGCGCACATCGGCATCACGCTGCACAACAATTGCTCGGAAGTCCTGGTTGTCGAGCAAGGTGCAGACGACGCGGGCTCGAGTGTGGTTACCATCCAACCTGGTCAAAGCAACTACGTGAGCGCTTCCGACTACGAAGACCAGAGCCACCACGTGAGCATCCCCGCCAAGCTTGGTTCTATTGAGCTGACTATATCGTGGGACATTCGTCAAGACTGACCCTAGGCCTTGCGCCGGGTCGAGGAATCGACCGGCGGTGACTACCGCCGCTCAGTCCAAGCCGTGACGCACGCCAATTCGCTTAGACGACTGCCGGGCTCAACCAGCTGAAATTCAGGGAACTAGCGCCAAATCGTCGATAACGAGATCAAGTGCGTAGGAGCTGCTGCTGCCCGAGAAATCGAGAGTCGGATTGAAGGCGATCCCAGTTATTTCTGCCGGATTTGGCGTAGTACTGGGCGACCCGTTGGTGAGATCGGACCAGAGCACACGCACTGTTTGCGGTGTCTGAGTGATGTTGCTCACGGTCATGCTGGCAGGTGAGCAGTTGACCACTGCGCACGTGGCGGCGTTCGAGTTGCAGGTGAAGTTCGAGCTGGTTGTGTCGGTGTTGGGTTTGGTGTTTGCTGCCGTGGAGATGCTTACGCTGATCGAGCCACTCGGGCCCGCGTTGCCAGCGATTGTGAATGACAGCCCTTTATAGGCACTAAAATCGATGACGGGACAACTCGTGCCGAACCAAAGACCCATTCCAGCCCACTGTCCACCAGCGATGGTGCCCGTGATGTGCCAATTGCCGTCTGTAAAGCTCTGTGCCAATGGATACTGCGGGGGAGCGCTCGTCGTGGCACACGGATCAACTGAGGCGTCAGGCGTTGCGGCGGGCGCAGCCGGAGCGGCCCAAGTACCGCCGAAGAGCGCGGACCAGTCACTGACGCCGCCTGTGTGAAAGATTCCTCCGGAGTCGAGATTGCTCGAGAAGTCCGTTAGAGTGGTAAGCCCGCTCGGAACCACGAAAGGGGCGCACGTCGTTGCTTGGGTGCACTTCGGCCCACAGCCATTCCCGTTCGCTGCACCGGGTCCGTAGCCTGCCGCTACGATGTTCGCCTGAATCGCGTCATCGGTTGCATCCGTTGAATAGCCCGACGTCATGCACCCTTCGAAGAAGATGCCAACAGCCCCATTGCTGTTGTCACCGCCAGTTCCCAGAAGGATTGCGCCCTCCTTCTTCATGGGATCGTAGCCAGCCGGGCGCGCGCCGTCATACATTGTTTGCAGCGTTCCGTTTTGCGCATTACCGGCCTTGATGACGAACCCTCCTGCTCGGCCCTTGACCATACCGGTTACGTAGTCGTACGTGATTGACAGGTCGCTCGGGTTCGCGTTCGCAGATCCTCCTCCTCCGGCATACATTCCATTCTCGAGATCGGCCATCACCCACGGGCCACTGCCGCCGCCCTTGCTCCAGATCGAGCAACTTCCAAAGTAGATTGCCTCCATGGTGCCGTTGCCGTCGTTGTTACTGGTCGTCTCGGCATTTCCGTAGTCGAAACAGCACTGATCGTTGTAGTGTACGCCGCTTGCCACCATGTACATCGACTGCGGCTGGTCCCCGGTTGCAGTTCCTTTCGCACCGTTGTTCCGATAGCCCATCCCGGCATCGAAGTAGGCACCGTAGACCGTGTGGCCACCAACGGTCAGCTTGTACCGATCCGCCGTAACTTCTCTGTCCGGCGTTTTGACCCACCCGCCCGCAGGCGCAACGGTAAGGTGATTGCCTTGTGGGGATTGATCATAAATGATCGACACGCTGCACGTCGTGCCGGCACAAAACGAATCTTGCGCGGCTGAGTCCGCGAAGCCTCCAGGGGCGAGGACTCCAATGTCCTTGGTTGCCTGGTCCGCGATGCGCCTGACCTGGTAGAGGTTCCCATTGTAGGATCCATAAAGGGCACGAACCATGCTGTGTGCCGCTACGCACGGCGTGTTGTCGGCCGCATAAATGTCGCAAGGCGCCTGTACCGTCGTCTGAACAATTGGCGTCGCGCCACCCGTGGTCGTCGTGCCACCGACGCTTGGTTCGCCTCCAGAACCTCCGGCACCTCCGCTTGCCGTGTTGTTCGAGGTCGACGAGCCCTGTGAGCAACCAGATAGATAAGCTAGCCCGTATGAGAGCGCGACAGCCAACGTTGACCAATGCGGCGTTTCGTGTTTCATGGGGCCCCTTTCTTCGGCTCGGTCTGCGTCGTTTCGGCGCGATCGAATCGAGCGAATATCAGATCGGTTTATCCATGGCCATGGCTTTCTCGTTGTCGCACGAGTGCGCCTGATGTCCTGGAGCATTGCGGCCCATTGATGCAGCGACTCAAAACCGAATTTAGACGAGACGAAAACCAAAGTCTCGCTGCGGACGAATCGCCAGGGTGGCTAACGATTCGACGCGTCGCTTTAGGGGCTTTCGTTGCGGTAGGCGCCAACGAAGGCCAGCGTCGGAAAGCCGCGCGATGCCTCGACGCTGATCCTGATCGAGTTCGTATGGATCGGTGAAAAACGGCAGATTCGCTTATACCCAACGACCTCACCCGAGAAGAAGGTTAGCCATGCACCATTTTCCTTACGCGAAAGCGTGAAGGATTCTATCCGTTGGCCCATGACGATGTGCTCCATGAGCATCACCTTGTCCACGACATGTTCTTCGGCGAACTCCAACGTGACGGCGGCGCATTCTGTTCCGTCGCATGGCCTCCAGAAACTGTTCCGATCGCTAGACTGGGCATTCTCGGGTTGATGCGCCTCGTCCAAGGATTCCGTTGCTGTGAACGTTGCGAACGTTGCGAGGTTCTTTCCGAGCGCGGCGCGAAGCGCATCCCCAAGCTCTGCCAACCGAGCCGTGTCATTCTCGTGGAAGCGACCTCGCGTGTCCGGAGGTATGTTCAGCAAAAATGTTGCGTTGCCTCCCACGGATTGGAAGTAGATCTCGAGAAGCTCCCTTAGCGAGCGCACCTTCGAATCTTCCTCGGGGTGGCCGAACCAGCTCGGCCGGATCGACGTGTTCACCTCGGCCGGGTACCAAATGAGTGGTCCAGCCTGGTGGATCGCCTCTCGGCTTCCGAGATCTTCATCCGAACTAGTGATGCGCCTAGAGAACTGGCCATCATCCACTTTCTGAGACTTTTCTTCGATCTTCTCGATGTCGCGCAAAAAGGCGGGTACCACGCTCCATTCATTTCTTCTGCAATGTCCGGCTTCATTCCCACACCAACGAGTATCTGGCCCGCATACGCTAATGACCGCATCGGGCTGAAGTTGCCGGATCGTCGCGTAATACGCATCCCAGTCGTGCACTTGCCGTTTGCCGTTCGCTCCCTCTCCGCAAGCGCCGTCGAACCAGACGCTGAAGACGGGACCATAAGGCGTTAGCAGTTCCTCGAGTTGTCCAATGAAGAACCTGTCATACAAAGAAGAGTCACCATAGCATGCCTCGTGCCGATCCCACGGAGACAGGTAGATCCCAAATTTGATCCCACCCGCGCGACATGCGTCGGAAACCTCTCTCACGATATCGCCCGAGCCATTTTTCCAACTGCTGTTCCTCACGCAATGATCCGTCAGTTTGCTCGGCCACAGGCAGAAACCATCGTGGTGCTTGCAAGTGAGAATGAGTCCGGTCATCGCTGCTGATTTGCACGCGGCCACCCACTGCTCCGCGTTGAAATTCGTTGGATTGAAGAGCTTTGGGTCTTCCGTTCCTGTCCCCCATTCCCGACCGGTGAACGTATTCATTCCAAAATGAATGAACGCGTAGAACTCCATTTGCTGCCAAGCCAGCTGCCGCGCAGACGGCCGAACGACGGCCGCATCTTCCAAAAAACGATCCATGGGCCCAGTCCCTACGCTACGAAGGAGGTTTGACTC
This sequence comes from Myxococcales bacterium, assembly GCA_003154095.1. Taxonomy (GTDB): domain Bacteria; phylum Myxococcota_A; class Polyangia; order Polyangiales; family Polyangiaceae; genus FEN-1139. The sequence continues at coordinate 9,370 of PMCK01000287.1, forward strand.
ATGAGTACGCGCGCGCTGAGGGCCGCAAGTGGAGCAGCCTTGGCAACATGACTCTGTGATTCGACGTCTTGCCATTCGCCCAGCAGCGGCACATCGACGGGAGTTGTGCCGAAGTTAAGCAAGACTAGGTACTTCGTCGTCCCACGCTGGCGGAGCTGTGCCGTGACGCCGGGTGGAAGCGGGTCAGAAGTGCCGCAAGCGCCCACGAGACGACTCGAGCGGGCAATCGAGGCGTATATCCGCTCGTAACCGGCAGAGTCGAAGTCTGCCAGAAAGAAATACGTGACTCCTTTGCCCGTGCGCCGCTCGGCAAGTGCCGGACGCCCCTTTGCCCAGGTTTCCGTGTACTCAGCGAGCGGTGTCGCCCCTTTGAGCAAACCGAGCGAGTAGGCGCGCGTCGTTCGCCACTCGCCTTCGATTCCAAGTGGATTGCGTGCCAAGGCGCGTACGCCAACGGATTCGTTCGCACCCTTTAGCTCGTCCGTTTCGTCCACGAAAACGCCGCAGAGCTCCTCGAGACCGTCGCCGGGCGCTCCGTCAGTGAAGCACAAGCCCGTTTCGTTTACGAGGCCACCTAGGTGCGTGAAAACCAACGTGCCGCCGGCCTCGACGTATCGATGCAATCGTGCGGACAAGCCGGGTTTGAGCATGAAGAGCTTGGGAGCAATGACGAGGGAGTAAGCCGAGAAATCCACATCGCTCGAAAGCACGTCCACGCCAATACCGCGCGACCAAAATGGAAGGTAGTGAGCGGCTGCCTCGTTGGTCAGTGCCCAGTCATGCTTGTAGTTGGGCATTCCGAGCGCCGCGTGATACGCCCAGCGCGACTCCCAATCGAGCACGAGTGCGACCTTGGATTGGTTGAGTGAACCCGTGACTTCGGCGATCTTCGCATAGCGTGCAGACAGCGCGGTCACCTCGTGAAACGAGCGGGTTTCTTCGGGATGAGCATGATGCACGACAGCGCCGTGATACTTCTCCACACCACCGCGGTTCTGGCGCCATTGGAAGTAGAGGGTGCCGTTGCTGCCGTGAGCGATCGCTTGCAGCATCTCGAGTTCGTGCAACCCCGGTGCCTTGAGATGCGAGTTGAGCCAGAGGGATCGACCGTCGATGCAACTCTCCATCAAGAACCAAGGCATGGGGCGACCCTTCAGGCAGCGCATCATGTCGAACTGCATCGATTGCGTGGCGGCGGCTCTCGCCAATTCCGGGTTGTCAGCGTCGTAGCCAGGGTAGGAGTCATTGCTGACGACGTCTACGAACTCGGCGAGTGCGTGATAGTCGACGCCGAAGTGAAATCCCATCAAGTTCGTCGTAATCGGTAGTTCGGGGTTGGCTTGGCGCAATGGCTCCGCTTCCCACTGAAAGAAATCGACCACTTGCCCAGACGTGAACCGGTACCAATCGAGGAGCATTCCATCCAGTCCGTAAGCGCGGGGGTCGATCTGGTTCCAGTCGCTGTACGTTTGGTTCCAAAATGCCGACCACCAGACGCGGTTGAGCTCGTCGAGAGTTGCGTACCGCTGCTTCAACCACACTCGAAATGCCGTGAGGCATAGATCACAGTAACACTCACCATTGTACTCGTTCGACACGTGCCAAGCCACGACCGCTGGGTGATGGGCGTAGCGCCGCGCGAGTAGGGTGTTAATTTGGCGAACCTTTTCTCGATAGACTGGCGACGTCCAGCAGTGGTTGTGGCGCTCGCCCATGACCCAACGTCGGCCGTCGCGATATGCGCGTCGGACCTCCGGGTACCGCTCGGCCATCCACAACGGCCGCGCGCCGCTCGGCGTGGCGAGAATTACGCGGCGGTCGGCGGCGTGCAGGCGTTCGGTCGCGGTGTCGAGCCACTCGAAGTCGTATCGGTCCTCTTCAGGTTCGAGTGCGGACCAGGCAAAGATTGCGGTCGAGAAAGTGTTGCATCCGCACTTCTGCATCAAGCGGATGTCTTCTTCCAGAATGCGAGGATCGTGCCGCCATTGATCGGGGTTGAAGTCGCCTCCATGGAGGATTCCGTTTCCAAAGAGTCGCTGCGTGTTTGCCATTGCTGCAACCTTAGCTGCTCGGGCCGTATCGCGCTCAGGGGATGAACGAGAGGTCGTCGATTCTGATATCGACCGGATACGGAGTGCCTCCGCTTGCCCACGCAAAGGACCAGGAAATGTGAGTGATCTCCGAGGGCGTCGCGACGCTTGTGTCCGGGCTGCCGCCACTAAAATCGCTCCACAGGATGCTCACCACGGTTGGCGTGTCGCTGACGGTAACCACCTTCGTGGGATCGGAGCAGCCTTGCTCAGAGTACTGACCCGTGCCCGAGACCGGAATGCAGCGCCCGGGGTCAGTCGATGTGCCACCGTGGGTATTGATCCACCCCGCCGCGAGCGAGTCGTTCAATGTTCCTACATTCAACGTAAGTTGGTTGTTCTGACCGATAGATCCGGAGATCTTGAATGATATGCCCTTGTATTTCGATGCATCGAGCCGATTGCAGCCATCGAAATAGAGCCCAAAACCCGAGTAGTCGCCGATGGTTCCGCTGATGTTCCAATTGCTTTGTGTCACGTCGGACGCAAGCGGGTAGCTTCCGGAGTACACGTACCCACCACCCGTGAGCGCCCCATAAGTTCCGAAGCGCACGGAAGTTGTGTTCGGCACACCGCCATCGATGGGTGCGTACGTAAAGTCGGAAATGAGAGCAGTGGCCGGAAGTGGGCAAAGGGTGCCATCGTTGCCCGCAATGGTGGTTCCAGCGTCAGTGTCGGTGCTTCCACTTGGGTCGGTAGCTACGCCAAACTCGGCGATAGCTGGGACGTCCTTGGCCGAATCAATGACGAGTGCAATAGCCTCGGCCGTCGTCAAACCGAGCCGCCAGAGCTGCCTTTGACCGATCACTGTGCCCTGAATCTTCATTCCTGACGAGGTCAATGCCGTCTTGTTCCAGGTGCCATTCTGTTTTAGCTCGATGTGATACCCGGTCGTGCGCTCACCAAGTTCGATGGGCTCGCGGATACTGATCGTATTGAACGTGACGGGAGAGGCCGGAGTTACCTCGAGGCGGGCCGCGGTTTTGCCGCTGGCTGCGGCCCAATACGTGCAGATGTCGTCATCCACCGCATTGGCCGCCTCAAATCCCGAGTGCTCCCACGTCGAGTCCGCAGTCGCCGGCTGAGCTTTCAAAGTATTCGTCTTGTAGAGCGCCTTATACCACGATCCGAACTGCTCAAGCAGGGTTACATCTGCCGCATCGAACTGTCCCGTTGTCGTGGGCGGTACGTTGAGAATCAACGTGCAGTTCATGCCTGTCGTCGCGTAGTAGATCGATTGCATATCGCTGAGCGTAATTGGAGCCTGATTGGGGTGCCAAAACCAGTTCGGTTTGCGATCCGAAACATTACATTCGTACGGGCACCACACGTTGCCACCGCCACAGTTGTGGGTATCGAGACTCGATGTCGTGCGGTTCGCTTGGCCGTACTCATTGCCAATCCACTCGAGATCCGGAACCGCACCGGTATTGACGATTTCCGGGCCCGCCCAAACGAGGATGTCGGGTTGCAGTTGCTTGGCAAGCTGAAACACCGAGGTCCAGTCGACGTTCGAAGTGGGTGCGTTGAAACCATCGAACTCGATTTCGTGGACCGGACCATAATTGGTTAGAAGCTCCGTCAGTTGGTTCTTGAAGTACGTCTCGTAATCAGCTTTCGAACTGGGATAGGACTGGTCCCAGGGGGCCAAGTAGAGCGCGACTTTCATGTCAGCCGCGTGCATTGCATCCGTGAAGAGCTTGACGACATCACCAGTCCCGCTCATCCAAGGGCTGTTCTTGACGGAGAATTCCGTATACTGCGAGGGCCACAGGCAGAACCCGGTGCTGTGTTTGGCAACCAGCATCGCTTGACCGATGCCGGCGGCCTTCAGTGCGCTCACCCATTGGCCCACCGCCGTAGCGTCGAGGTTCGTCGGATTGAATAACGAAGCAGTGTCTACGGCCATGTTACCCTGCTCGGTCCCATCGAACGTAGCCATCCCAAAGTGAATGAACGCGGTAAGCTCAGTGCGCTGGTAGGCAAGCTGTGAGGGCGTTGGTAGGGGCGAGTGGCCGGCGGGGCCATCGGGGAGACTCGGGCAGCCGTCAACCAGGGAGGTCGTCCCGCCAGTTGAGATCGAAGCATCCATTGATGTCGAGCCCCCAGCGGATGTCGATCCACCGATGGACGTCGATCCACCGATGGACGTCGAGTTGCTCGCCACCCTAGAGGAGCAGGCCGCACTCGTGATTGCAAGTGCAGCAGCCGTCATTGCGCGTAGTTTTAGATGGGAGGTCATGCCGTTGAGGAACTATCACGCATGCAGCTTTGCCTGCAAGTCGGGGTGGCTGTCATGGTTCACTGAGCTGCACGGCTCTCGATGTGTTTGTATGTAGGATCATCGAAATACGTTTTTGCGTCGCAATCCTGACCGTTGGCGGTGCAAGGCCCGGAATTATGAACGTTCTCAAAGAACGTGGCCCGCACCTGACCGGGCGCGTTCGTCAGATCCGTTGCGCACACAAAGCCACAACGCCGCCTACCCATCGGCAGCGGCGTCGTTCGAAAGCTAAGGCTGCGATGACGCAGTGTTAAGGCGAATTACCTTCCGTATCCAGCAGCGACGATGCCGGCCTGCAGGGCATCGAGGTTCTGCTTCGTTGCGGCGCCGCTCGCTATGACGCCTTCATAAAAGCGCCCGCCGTCCGATGCGCTGTTATCCCCGGCGGTCCCGAGGACGATCGAGCCCTGTTTCTGCATCGGGACATAGCCGGGCTTTTCGGGGCGTATGCCATCGTACATTGTTTTCAGGGACCCAGACGTCGCATCGCCGCCATAGAGCGCGAAGCGGCCCTTTCCACCGTTCTTGTCTGCTGTGTCGCCGACGAGCAGAGCGGTGACAAAGTTGTAAGCGAGAGACGCATTGGTCGAAATATTCCTGTCTTGCATGTTCTCCCAGCCCGCATAAAGGCCGTTTTCGAGATCGGCCATCACCCACGGGCCCGACCCGGAACCGGTGCCCCAAATAACACCCATCCCAAAGTACACCGATTCTGCGGTACCGTTGCCATCGTCACGAGCATCGGTTTCGGCGTTGCCGTAGTCGAAGCAGCACCCATTGACTAAATCCTGCTGGCTGGTCACCATGTAAATGGTTTGGGGCTCATCGCCTTTTGCCATAGCGTTCGCAACCAGCTTCCGGTAACCCATCCCCTGCTTGATCTTGATTCCGTAGACTGTATGACCGCCGACAGTTGTCTGCAGATCCGTCGCCCTTGCCGGGTTGTCGGGGGTCGCCTTCTGGCCGCCGGCTGGCGCGGGGGCCAGATCATTGCCGTTTCCGGACTGGTCGTAGAGCGTCACTATGTTGCAGGTGCCGTTTGCACAGAAGGCGTCTTGCGAGGTGGCGTCGGCATAGCCATCCACGGCCCCGATGTCTAGGAGTGCACTGTCCCAATTGCGTTGTACTTGGTAGAGCGGCCCAGCATAGGCGCTCACGAGAACTCGCACTGTGCTGTGCGCCGCAACACACGGGTTGCCGGAGTTTTTCAGGATGTCGCAAGGCAAGCTGCCGCCGACACTTGCGGACGTTGTGCCGCCAACGCCAACCATCCCGCCGACGTCAGTGCTCGCGGTGCCACCGGTTCCAGCTTGGCCTCCGACGGAACCCCCGTCGACGTCGCCGGCGATGTCCGTGATGCTACACGCAGATACCGCGGGCACAAAAACCAAACATAAGCTCGAGAAGCGGGCGAAAATGGAACGATTCATTGTTTTTCCCTTCGGTAAGGTCATGCGGCTCACGGGTATAGAGATAGAAGTCGTGCAATTCGGGTCTCACGGGTGCGCAGAATCTGTCGAAAGTTGCTTCAAGCGTGCCCGCGCCCCGTCAGCCTGAAGGCTCGTTGGGTACGCGTCGATGAGCGAGCGCAGAGCCGCGGCTTCTGCAGCCCGGTTACCGAGCGCACGATTTGCGCGGCTAACACCAAAAAGTGCTTCAATTCCGAGCGCACTGCCTCGCGGTACGGATTCGTACAAGCGAAGCGCGCCCGCCGCATCATCGAGATGCTCGAGCCGCAATTCCGCTCCCGCCAATTGCGCGACTGTGGCCTCGCGCGCACGCGGATAGCGCGCCGCGACCCGGCGATAAGCCGCCTCCGCTGCTTGCCACTCTGCTTTGCGGCGCAAATCATTGGCCTCGGATAACTCGTCCACGATTGCGTCCTCTTGCGCTGGCGACGCGGAATTCGACCCACTCGCTACGGGCGGCGCCACTTCTCGAGCCGGCGACGCAACATTGGCACTCGCGGCCGCTGCACTCGGAGCCGTCTCCGCGATGGGGGCCGCTTCCTCGCTCAGTTCACTCGCGCGACCCGGCAGTGCGTGCCAGGGCGACGGCTTTTTTGTTTGCCGCTGCGGCGCGCTTACGGCGGGTGCACTCGCGGCCGCATTTCGTTGAATCCTCTGATGCACGACGGTTGCCGCTGCAGCGGATGTAACAACGACAATTGCCACCAGCGAAAGCGAGCGCAGGCTGAGCGGACGCGGTCGCGACGCCTTCTCGGGCTCGAGTGCACGCCCGACGACTTGCTCGACGAGCCACTCTGCGTCGGCTGGTGAAAGCGGCCGAGCCGGCCCGAGATCGGTGTCGAGCCCTGGAAACGCGTGCGTGCGAACTCGGTCGGAGTTACTCATGGGACATGATCTCCATGGGGTAAATTCGGTTCGGCGAGCTCGCGCAAACGGCGCTTGCCAAGGCGTAGTCGCGTGCGTACAGTTTCCGTTTTGGCGGCAGTATCGAGTGCAATTTCCTCGACGCTCAAGCCAACCACATGGTGCAAAACGAGCGCGTAACGCTGCTCGTGCGGCAGCTGATCGAGCAAAGCGATGAGTCGCCGGCGGCGCAAGTACTCGTCCGGTAGTGTGCTGTCGTCCGCGGCGCTCTCGTCTTCGACACCGTAGGCGCGCCGGGGTTTGCGCCGACGTAGCCAAGCAAACGTCACCCGAGCGACAACGCGATCCGCCCAACTCTCGAGCGACCCTTCACCCCGGTAACTCGGTAGCCCGCGAAGCACCGCGAGTAATCCCTCCTGCGCGATGTCATCGACGTCTTGGTCACCGTGAACTAAGTAACGAATCAAGTTTCTCACTCGGGGCAGAAGTTGGGTCGCAATCGCCGTGAGCGACGCCCGGTCATTGTGCAATTCGTGCGGTGCCATACCCGGCGGCTCGGGCTCACTTGGGAGTGCCCATGAGGCTGGGCTGGTTTTAGCCAACTTCATTGTCTACCGCATACGGCCGGAGCATGGCTCCTAAAGGGGATAGAGGCGCTCCCCGGGGAAACGGGTCTCGAATTCCGAAGAATGGTGAAAAATGGCTCTCGAGACGGATCGTGTCAAAACCGTATGGCCAAACCGAGTGCCACATAGGGCTGCACTACCCCAATTTGCGTCATTTGGTCGAAGGTGAAATTCGAGGATCTCTGAGTGCCATCATAGACCCTATAGCCGATCTTCACGGAACTCGTAAGAAAGTCAGCGCCGAGCGTGACCCCTGCCTGGAGTCGCGACCCTCGAGCAGGGAAGCGCAGCCGAAACTCGGGGCTAAATCTACCGATGGTGAGGGTTGTTGGAGCTCCGACCGAGTATAAGCCCGGTCCTCGGGGCAGGGTGTTGCGTTCGTAAAACACGGCTCCGAGCTCGGCGCCCAGGTTGGCTTCGATTCCGGTTTGCAACAGGATTACGCTGGCGCCGAGAGCTGCCTGTTGTCTTTCAATTCGAAACGTGCCGTGTGTGTTATCAAAATCGCGGCTCAGGCACACGCCGCCACTCATGAACGCCGTCATCGATTGCACGCGGCGCTCGGCACGCAATGACGCGCATTCGGCAATTGGGTGTCTTTTCGGGCCATCGTAGACCGCGAGCCACTCAGCGCCGATCGCCCACGGCCAATTACGATTGGCCAGACTGGCGGCGTTTGCTTCAGGTGCCTGCCTTGGGACATCCGTCGCGTCACGCCAAGCTCCAGGCTTGCCGTCGGCAATTGGGGCTGCGGGTGCTGCACCTTCCGGGGGAACTGCACTTGCAGTTTGCGGTGCCGTGACGTCGCCGAACCCGGCTGCGCGCACTTCGCCAATCGTTAACCCGCTCCGGACTGCCTGAATCGCCGCGCGCACGACCAAGGCTGCACTCTCTTTGACCGCCGATGAAAGCCCGCTGTCGCCCGAACCCGTGTCACTGGGACCCAAATCACGCGTGAGCAGTCGTTGCGTCTTCGGGATCGCGATGTTCACGACGAAATGCCGATCGCCGTCCGCCTGCTTCACGAACCAAATCACCAGAGACACATTCTGTTGCACGCCGAGTGTGTACGCGGTTCGCAGCTGCGTGCCCAAGTCGGCGGGCATTGGATCGAGCGGATCCACGAGCAGCTCCACTTGCAAGTCATTCGTCTGGCCGCGAATGCGCTCGAGCACGTCGTCCGTACCCGTCTGTAACCACAGCATTGCCCGAAGCGGGGCGCTTGTCGGGGAATCAACGTTTTGAGGCTGGGCAGTCGCAAAGCGCGGCACTGCAAGGGCCACCAAGACTACGGCAAACGTCCCCAAGATTCGCGATTTTGCTCCGTCACGCGCAGCGAAATTCGACCGCTGCTTGGAGACGACCCGTTGCGTCATCGAGTCGGGGACGTGGGGCAAGCCGAGCTGCACGGAGAGCCAGCCTAGTCGGTTGCAGAGTTTTTGGCTAGCGCGGCGAGGTTCGCGACATTAACGTGCATTGGCCAGCGAGAAGTGCCACGGCCGAAGCGCCCTGAGACACAACAGCCGCGACCATGCGACCTTTACGGCAGCACGCTGCTGATCGCGTTGTAGAACGACTGTCCAAGGACGACGTACCCGGCGGCGTTCGGGTGGAGGTTGTCGTTCATTAGCGCAGTCTTGTAGTCCGTATTCTGCGAAATGGCCGCGTAGTTGTCGACGAAGATTATGTGCTTGCCAGCCTTGGCGCGGGTGTCCACTAGTCCCGGGATGGCCGCGTTGTAGGTCCGAAAGTTATTGTTGGTACCGTCGGTCTTGGAGGGAATGATCGAGGCGACGACCAATAGGGCGTTCGGCGCGTCCTTGATGATCTCGTCCATCAGGTTTCCTAGACGCGTTGGGGCGTTGGCAGTATCAATGTTGCCGTTGATGTCGTTGGTTCCGATCATCAAAAGGACGATGCCGGGGTGATTGTTCGAGATGGCCGAATCCGTAATCTGCCCAGAGATTCCGTTGTGCCCCGTGCCGCTATCGATGGTGTAGCCGCCGTGCCCTTCATGATGCTGGGGAAACGTCTGGCTATCGACCGTCGTTGGTCCATTGGTGAGTGATCCGACGAACGTGATCTTCTTGCTATTGGTCAGCGCCTGGTGGAAAAGTTCGGTGCGGTACCCTCCGTAGGATCCAACGCAGCAGCCTTCCGTGATGGAGTCACCGAGTGGCAGCACAGCGCAAGTGGTCCCTGCCGCGCAGGGTGCGTAGCTACTGGTCCCGCCGTTCGCTTGCGACCCACCCGTGGCTGCTCTTCCTCCTGTCGCAGGCACGCCACCCGTCGCCATTCTTCCTCCGGTTGGGGCCACTCCGCCAGTTGATGGGGTTCCCCCGTTCGAAGTCACGCCACCCGTAGCTGCCAATCCCCCGGTATTTGCTGCGCTAGTGGCACCCCCGACGCTGCCACCAGCGCCAGGACTGCTCCCGCCAGCGGTCGCGCCGCCGACCGACGCAGACCCGCCGGCTTCATGGGACGGCGTCGAAGTGTCGGTACCACTACATGCGAAAGCCCCAATGAAGCTCAAAAACAGGATGAGCAACGACCGGCCGGAGCAAAGTTGCATATGCGATGAATGGGGGGCGTTTGTGAAACCTACCATAGGATATATCGCAGTGCCCGTTGAGGTGCACTTCCGTCGCGAAATGGGTACGCGACGCCTTGGCGGCAGCCGCCAACATGCGAGCGACGGCACCACTCATCTAATTGCGAAGCTGCTGCATGGCTCCTGCCGGCGACAGCTAGAATATACTGTCATAGGCGGAATCTTGAATCGTGATCCAGAACGCCGCCGCACCGATGCATAGGGGTGCATCTCGTGCCGTTGTGACTCTCATGATATAGAATTGGCAGGAGCCGGCACAGTCCACGCGTTTGCAGGACCTAAGGGTGAGTCGCGCCTGACTCATGCACACGATCCCGCGGACACAAGCTTTCGAGAGGCACACGGACATGAGTCAATATCGAAATCAGGTAGTCACACTCGCATCGATTTCCCTTGGACTGCTCATTGCTACGCAGGCGCGCGCGGGGACGTACCAGAAGGTTAACCAAAGCGACTGGTGGCAGGGAGTAACCGGCCTGCCCAGTTACGTCAACATGTACATCTTTCTCCCCACCACAATGGCGACCAAGCCGCCCATCGTGGTGGGCGTCCACCACTGCCAGGGGACCGCCAGCTCGACTCACAGTGAGATGGCAAGCCTGGAGACGATTTCCGACAAGAACGGCTTTATCATGATTTACCCAGAAGCCACCGGGGAAAATTGTTGGGATGCGGGGTCGATTCGCTCCCTCAAACACGGCGGCGGAGGAGACACGGGGGCCGTCGTTCAGATGGTGAAGTACACCCTAAGCAAATACAGCGGCGATGCGGGCCGCGTGTATACAGTCGGCGGATCATCGGGAGGGATCATGACCGAAGCGCTGTTAGGTGTGTACCCCGACGTTTTCATGGCTGGCGTGTCATTGATGGGGGTTCCATGTGGCTGCTGGGCATCGAGTTACAACGATGTCACCGGGACGGGGTCGACTGCGCAGTGGAGCGGACCTTGCGCGGGCGGCACCGTCACTCACACAGGGGCACAGTGGGGTGATCTCGTTCGGTCCTATTTCCCAGGTTACACCGGGCATCGCCCACGCCTACAGCACTGGCATGGCACGGCCGACACGACGCTCAACTACAAGAACATGGCCGAGGACATTAAAGAGTGGACGAACCTCCTTGGCTTGAGCGAAACCCCGACGGGGACCGAGCAGAACACTCCAAGTAGCGGGACCACGCACCAGTACTGGAAGAGTTCTTGCGGCTACACGGTCTACGAGACTTTCTCAATGTCCGGCGTAGGCCACGCAGTGCCGTTCAACGGGAGCACTGTCGCCACGTATTTCGGCCTCAGCACAGCCGGCGGTCAGGATCCGGAGACTGCAGCGTGTCCCGGTGGCGGCGCCAGCGGCACAGGCGGCGCGACGAGCACCGGGGGCGCCAAGGGTACCGGCGGCACTAGCGCAGCCAGCACTGGCGGAACGAGCAGCGGTGGCACGACTGCAAGCAGCAGCACCGTGAAGGCCCTCGGCGGTACGCCGGCCACGGGCGGCACGCAATCAACGGGCACCGGCAATGGCGGCGAGCAGGCAACCGGTGGACGAGCCGTGGTTGGCGGTTCCTCCTCGAGCGGCGGCCGCGGTAGCGGTGGCATCTTTGCTGCGCAGACAGGCGGCAGCCCCAACACGGGTGGCGCCATTGCGACCGGCGGCAGCCTGACGAGCACTGGCGGCAGTAGCGCAAATGGCAGCATTGGCGGCTCGGTGCAAACCGGAGGCGCGGTGGCAACAACGGGAGGAAGTTCGGCTGCGATCAGCGGCGTCGGCACCGGTGGCACGCAAGGCAGCAATGGCACGACGTCTCAAGGTGGGGACACAAGTGTTGCTATGACGGGCCCAGAAGGCGGGAATTCCGCCGGCAGTTGCAGCTGCGTCGTCGCTGGACGCTCTGGACACTCGTTGCCCGCGGCAACGGCGCTGCTACTTGCCACACTAGCGACCCTGCGGCGAAAGACGCATCGCTCCCGCGGCGTCAAGCGCGACAGCTAGCGTTTCTTGCCACAAGGATGAGAAACCGTACGGGTGGCACTCGCTACTTTCTGTTGGCGATTCGCCACCGTCAAGGCGTGTCACTCATCGTGAACCATAGCCACGTGCCGACTATGCCCCCAGAAGCGGCAAAGCGCGCTAGAATTCATACTACCTGAATCGATCCATCCGGCCGACGCACCGCGCCGAGCCTTCCGCGGGGAAAACATCGAGGCGAGACCGCAGGTGTGCTCAGCACACAGGCCTGGGGTATGATCACAAGCCTTCGCATGATTCACTGGAACCTCTCCGGCGGCATCGTTCACCGCGGCCTGCTGTTGCCCTTCATCGACGCTCTCGAGGTTCCGAACGTCGCGCTATCCGTGCACGACGGATTCTCGGGACTTTCGTGGTCCGCCGGGCGCGAGCGCGGCAGCACGATAGTGCCCGACACGCTCGACAATGTGCTCGAGCAGTACCGCCAGCGTGACGTCGGTTTCAACCTGCTCTTCTCGAATCACCTGCTGGGCCCCGACGACCTCGCCAACGCTTACGGCAACCGGCTTCTAGAAAAGCTGCACGACGAGCGCAACGGCGTGGTTGTGTGCGATGGCGTGCTCGCCGACTACGTACGCGAGCGCTACCCGAAGTACCAGCTGATTCGCTCCGTGATCAATGCCTACCTCGACGAGGTCATCTATCGTCCTTCCGATGCGATCGTGCGCTACTTCCAGGAAAAGGTTCAAACCTACGATCGGGTCGTGGTTCCCTCCGAGCTGAATCTGCGGTTCGATGTGCTCGACCAGCTCGACAAGTCGAAACTCGAGTTCCTCGTCAACAACAACTGCTTCTGGCACTGCCCGTTCGCCATCAAGCACTACACGCAGATCGCGAACGGCTTCAAGAAACCGGCCGGTGGCTCGCCGACTCGAATCTGTCTCGCGCAGGCTGCTACCAGCGGGCCCGAGCGCGACCGCACGCTCGATCACCTGCGCAAGCACGACGCCCTGCTCGACGAAACAGGGAAGCCTATCAAACAAATCAAGTTCGGTCAGCGGATCACCTTCAAGAAGTCGTGGATGAAACCTGCGGAGGTCGAGCTCATGCAGCGCGAAGGCTGCCTACATTTCAAGCTGCAGGGGCGTGACTGTGCCGCGAGCGCCTTTGAGGAGGCGCTACGTCTCTTTGTGGTCGAGTACACTTAGAGCGGTCAATCGGCTTCTCTATTCCATTTGCTCAATCCTCTTCATAAGCTCGCTCTCTTTTGCCTCGTTACCTGCGAGCTTGTATAGAGCTAACAATTTCTTCAAGTAAGACGGATCGCCAGGATTCATAGCTGCAACCTTCTCGAGATACAATGCTGCCTTTTCATAATCCTTCGAAAGCTTGTAGGCATGCGACAGGGCCTCGAGTGCGTGGATCTCGTTTGGGCTAATTTCTACGGCTCTTTGTAGATATTGAACGGATTTTACGAGATCGTTCTTCTCTTTGCCATAGAGATAGCCAAGACGATAATTGAACACGAAACTGTCCGGGACTAAGCTCACGAAATCGGAATAATTCTTGATCTTGAAGTCGATGTCGTTCGATTTCGCTATTGTTGCCTCGATCACGTCGCACAACTGATCTCGATTCGGAATCGAACGAATGATCCTCTTATAGGATTGCAAGGCATCGTCCAACATCTCATTTGCATTGTAACAGTCTCCTAGTTGCATGATCGCATAGCTGTAGGACGTCCCTTTCAGATGTTCCAAATTGACGTATTGCTCGTAGATCGAGACAGCTTTCTTTGAATATTCGAGAGCGCTAGCGCGGTATCTCCTGAGCAATTCGGCATCATCGATTTTCTGGGCTTGCTCGAGGAATGATACCGATGCAACTAAATTGGCTTTGAAGCTATTGCCGGATGTTTCTACGTCTGTGGTAAAGAGCCTAAAGTCATTTTTCCAGTCCTCGTTGCGGCTGTATGTCTTAAACGCATATGGAAGTAGCGCTGCCGCGAAAATGAGGTTCTTGTGCTTAGTTATAGGGAATATACGCTTCGATAATAACCAGGCGACGATGATTACAAAACCCAAAGAAGGGATGAACATGAACCTTTCACTCATGAAGGTCCCTACGGAAAATGGCAGGTTGGAAACGACGGAGAACGTGAACATGTAAAATAAGATGCCAAAGGCGACGACCGACCTCTTTCTAAGATTCCACAGCGCATAAAGCGTTGCCGAAGCGTAAATCAGTATCGAGAACCAGACGGCTAAGTTCTTCCAATTCATCAATTGGATGTGATACGGATAGTAGTCAATGGTTAAGGGATGCGGGAAAATGAGCAGCTTGAGATACCTGCCGAAGGTATAAAAGGTTGTAGCGAAACGTTCCGAAAGAGTCGCATAGGCAAATGGTTCGGTGATTATATCTTCTGTGGGAAGCGGGCCTGAGCCTCCCAAAGCCAACCTTCTCACGCCGAGAAAAGCCATGCTTGCTACGGCTAGCGGCAATAACGAGCGTAGATAAGTAGGCCACCTCTCTCTCTTGTAATAGAACATTGCCAAAGGAATAACGGCCAGGAAAGTGATGGCATTTTCCTTTGAGAACAGGGCGAAAAGGAAGAGAAAGAAGCCCCATACAAGATGGCGGTACTCGTGGGTATCGAGATATTTTAGAACGAGAAGTGTTGCAGACAGACAGCCAAGTAGCACCAAAATTTCATCTCTGCCTTTAATGTTGGCGACAGTTTCGGTGTGCACCGGATGCGCTATGAACAACAGGACTGCGATGAGCGGAAAATCGAGAAGACCCTTTCCGGATTCATGATTGCCAAATACTTTCGTGAGAAATGCGTACAGAACCAGCGACGTTAAGATTAGGAGCAAGATGTTGTTGAAGTGACTGACATGCGGGTTTTGCCCGAAGAACTGGTGCTCAATCGCAAACGTAGCCACTGATAGTGGTCTGTATCTTTCTACGGTGGGCATGTTCCCATAACTGCCGCGAAAGGTATTGTTCCCAAATATTTCAGGTATTCCGCCAATGCCCTTTTGTGTAAACTGATTGTCGGTTATGACAACTGCATCATCGTAAGCGTAGTCGTTCGGAATCGTATTTCCGTAAAAGATAAAGCAAATCACGGAAATCAATATGCTTTGGAGGGCCGTACCCTTGAGATAACCCATTGAGGTCTCGCTGCTCGAATGATTACGACGATGAGTAAGTGTTCGACAAGCGGCGATTGAGCCGGGAATGCAGGCGAGGCGGTCCCGCTCAGCCGATCCCTGCGCTTTGCGTGGCGCCGAGACAGAAGCGCATGAGCCACGGCCGCAATTTTGGTGAGCCTTTTGTGCGCACCACGCACTGCATCAAAGCAGGTGCAGTCGAGATAGCGGCTATGCGGGACCGACCAACTCGCGCTTTACTTCGAATTCTTCCGGCGCCTCAGCAGTGCCAGCATACCGAACAGGCCCATGAGTGCGAGTGGCCTCGAGTTCGTGTGCTCGCCAGCGACGCGGCAACTGCAACTTCCGGAGTCGCTCGAGGTTTGGTTGTCGTTCGTTCCGCTGGTGCCGGCCGAGTTCTCGTCACCCGCCGAGCCCACCATGCCACCGGTGCCTTGCGCGCCAGTGCCGCCAGCGCCGCCAGCGCCAAGCACTCCACCAGTTTGGTTATTGCCACCGACGCCAGCTAAGGTTCCGCCGACCGCAGCCAAACCGCCGGTCGCAGCCAAACCGCCCGTCGCGTTGTCTAGACCGCCAACTCCAACAGGCGAACCTCCGGTGCTGGGCGAGCCACCGGTTGCCCTGGTGCCGCCGACACCCGGCGGGGAGCCACCCGTGCTCACGGCGACAGAACCACCAGTCGCTCTAGAGCCACCCGTGGCTGGAGAACCAGCGTTGCTCATGGAGGATCCACCGGTTGCTCTTGAACCACCCGTGGCGGGAGAACCACCGGTGCTCATGGTCGCGAAACCACCGGTCGCTCTAGAGCCACCCGTGCCCGGGGAACCACCCGTACCCGGCGAGCCACCCGTGCCCGGCGAGCCACCGACGCTCGTATTACCCGAACCGACCAATGACGTGACGCTCGACGCATCGAAAGACGTGGACAGGGTACCGTTCGAAGCAGTAACCGTGCCATCACTCGCCAGGCTCTTGCTCGAAGATGTCGTGTACTTGGCAAACGAAGTTATTGATGAGCCAGAAATCGAGATAGAGAGCGTACTTGCCGAACTGTTCGTGTTTACGACGACAACGACGACGGACGTATCACTCTTGTACGCCGAAAGAGACAACCCGGACGCCGGACTTGCCGTGGCGTCCACCCGATAGAAACCCGGGCGGACGAATTTGGACCATTGCCCCATGCAGTCGCCGCGCTTGGTAACCGCGCCGCTGTTGATTGGCCCATAGCTCCGCTTGATGGGCCAAAAAACGTACGCGCTCATCTGGCCTGTCACCATGCAGTTGTGCATCTCTGATGCAACACCCAAGGCATTGGGCCACGAATTCGCATCCGTCGTGCTATCTGTGTAGTGCTCGGTCATCCACATCTCTTTGCCAGTGCCCTTTGAAACGAAATTCGGGTAGGCATAGGCACTCACGGCAGTGCCGTAAAGGTGTGTACCGAATACGCCGACGTTGGCGAGCGCCGCGGAGTCATTCAGGATGGCATCGTAGTAACTCTTGTTGTAATTGAACGACTCGCAACTCATGAGCTTTGTTGTGATCGACGCGCCGTAGTTCAGAACGAAGTCATGGCATGCGGCCGCGCTCCATGAGCCCCATCCCGCCTGTGATCCATAGTCCGGTTCATTCTGGACGCTGATTGCGTACAGATCCACGCCTTGGCCCTTCATGTAGGAGACGAAACCATTCAGATGTGTCGCGTACGCCGCGAAATCCGCGGAAGTGTACGTTTTCGCAGCATTCCAGGGCGAGGCGAAAACGATGGCACCAGCGGCAACGGCAGCCTTGGCGGTAGCCACATCGGCTGAGCCGGGACTGCCGTCAGTTACCGGAATTCGCAGAACGGAAAAGCCGAGCTGCCCAGTCGCGTTACCAAACGCCAGCGTTCGTTCGGCGGCCGTTAGATCTCCGAGCCACGACGCGTGGGAGATACCGCCAAAACCGCGAATGTACTGCTTCTGGCTGCTGAGGGTAACGGTTGCAGTCTGCGCGACGGCTCGGTTGACGGCACAGAGCGTTAGGGCGACGCTCATCGTTGCGTAGATACTTCGACGAATGTTCTTCATAGGTACACCTATAGGCTCCCGCCTACGAAGGCAGGCAAAGCAGAGCAAGCAAATCCAAAGAGCAGTGACGTCCGGGAGGCGGGGCCATTAAGAAAAGTGGTTGCGCCACCAAGGTCAATTGGGCTGCACGAACCTAGACCGGAGTCGCCTAACCGTGATTGGCAGCAACCAGCGGGAGTACTTCTCCCTTAGATGCAAATTGCTGCCGACACTGCCAAATGGACGTTTCTTGGATCGAGTAGCAACTTACCGTGCACGGAGTGCAACGTATTCCGTACCGTCTCCGCACGCGGCCAGAGCTACTCTAGTTTAACGCGATGCACAGGGCCGTTCGGCCAAGGACTGGGGCGAACCTAGCGAAGTGCGAGCCAACTTTGCCGATTCAGCCTCGGCTTCCGAGGTACGACCGAGCGCGCACAAGGCTTGAATGCGAGTAGCAGACCGTTCTTGCGTGAGCACGCCTGAAGGAAACTTGCGTTGATGCTCGTCGAGCGTCTTGAGCGCTGCCGCTGGCTTTCCGTTATGGAGCTCCTTACCTGCTTGCGTGAGGATCGCCACTTCCTCGCGCAGTGAATCGCCTCGGAACCGGCTCGAACGCGGGGACTGTTCCAAACGAGCCGACTGAACGCTGGCTGCGGGCTCGACTGCCTCTGGAATGGTTACCGGACTCGGTGCGAGTAGAGGCTCCAGTGCGGCCGATGATGATTGGACAGCGACTGCAACTTGCGGTGGTAAAGGAGCGGGTTCTTTCCGGCTCGCCTGATAGTAGACCCCACCCACTGCGGCGAGCCCAACGACTCCGACGATCTTCAACAAGGTTGCTAGCGAATTGCCGGATACAAGGCTCGCAGCTGCGTGGGCATTGGCGGCGATGCCCAGAGTTGCAGCCCCTATTCGTTCGGCGAGCGCCTGCGTCAC
>PMCK01000114.1:0-4615 GCA_003154095.1 Myxococcales bacterium
TGTCAGACTCGAGCGTGCCGTCGTTGCTGCTCGTGGTTACTCGGGCGCCCAGTGCCAGGTTCTTGCCCGGCTTCGGATCGATGTGCGACACGAACGCGGTTGAACCCGCAACTAGTGCAGCTATGCCTAACCAATGTAGCCAATAGGGAACGGTCACGCGACCGCGGGACCATACATCGGGTTGGGAGGTGCGAACAGGTTAAGTGTGCTTGCCGGCGAGTCCACCGCGCCCAATGGCCAGGGTCGTCTGTGTCTGAAACGGGGCAAATAAGGCTAAGGAAGTTGCTGTTCTGGGAATTGCCGTCACTTGGACATAAGCGGCGGCACTACATCGAACCCTTAGTTGCGTGGCTGCTGGGAGCCGAAACTTGAAGCGAACCTCACCAAGCAATACCTAATGGCGGGATCGCCGATGCGCAGCTAATGAACAGTCCATTGGCGCACCACATGAGCATCGGCGATTGATCACTGATGGACTTATCTTGAGTGATGTTCGTATTGTCCAGGCAAACGAGATTACCACTGCAGACTCCAAGCACGACTGGCGGCCAGTCGGGAGGGGCGGGATTGAGCAATGGATACCCCGTTGGGCAGGTCGTAACCACGGTTTGGTTAACGGTACTGGGATCGATATTCTGGCAGCCGGGTGCACAAATGCGTTCGCGACGCAGTCGCAGTTCCTGATCGTTTATTGCGGAAATGCAAGAGGCCACCTCAATGCAGCAAGGGTCGGTAGTCGGCCGCGAACAGCCGGCTTGGAATGTGCACTGTTCGCCAGCATGTCCGTTGGCCAAAGCGTCACTACAGACTGACCAGTTGGCATTCGGGTCGGCGGCGGTCGGACCTACATTTTGGGCGCAGTCTAACCCAGTCACATTCATAACGTCAATTACGCCATTTCGGCACTCCCGGGAATTAATGGTGCATTGGTCAACCCCGCCGCAGCGGAACGGACCGCTACATTTATCACCCGTCATTGCCTGAGTTTCTGAACAACTAGTCCAGTACGGTGGCGCCGACGCATCCAGCATCGTGTTCGCACCGCCGGTGCCCAAACTTGGCCCCGCATCGGTCACACCGCTCGCGCCGCCCGTGCCCATATTTGGACCCGCGTCCATATCGCACGGTATCAACCCAAATCCACCCGCGATGACCGAGCAATTCCAATTACCCGATGCACATTTGCAGTTGAACGTCGGCGGCGTTGCCGGAATCGAGTTGATACCCGGTCCGCACTGAGCATCGACGATAACATTGCAACTTCCGGCTACGCTGCAAGCGCCTGAGGGCAACTGCGTTACATGGCCTGTAACCGAGGGGCAAACAAGTACGGAGGCATCCATATCGGTCGTGCCACCCGTTCCGCCCGAGTTACTCGCTCCACCAGTTTCAGTCGTCAAAACCTCTTTTCGGACACCGCACCCAAAAGCCAAGCCGAGCGCTACGCTCGAAATCAACGTCCGTGTGAGCAAGGTGCCGGTGAACAAGCTATTCAATTGTGCCATGACTCCAAGGACCGCGACCCCTCAGAAACGGCTCACCTCTAGTTTTGCGAGGCCGCAAACTCACGACAAAGTCCGACAGGGACCAAGCTGCGCAAGTAGTGCCGTCATGACCCCAAGAACGATTGCTAAACTGAACAAACCGAAACCAAATTGGACACTTGGCTCTCAGCCTNNAAAATGCTCCCATTTTCAGATTCTGTGAGCCAAAATCCCCGCTTCGTGGTCCCCTAAAGGTAGGCCATGATCCAACCTGTGTCCCGACCACCTTCTGCGGCTTCCGATCGAGAAGCGCAAATTCGGCCGGTGCGGGCACGCGAGGGTTCGGATGCGGAATTGGTGACGCGCGCTCGCGATGGGGACCATTGGGCTGAAGAGATGTTGTATCGGCGGCACGCTTCGTTCGTGCTTGGTCTGTGTACACGCCTCTTGCGTCACACTTCCGACGCCGAAGACGTCGTTCAGGATGCTTTCGTCGATGCCTTCGAGCAAATGCAATCGCTGCGCGAAGCGGAGATGTTTCGACGTTGGTTGACGGGCATTGCCGTTCACAAAGCGCATCGACGGCTGCGCCGGCGCAAGCTCTTGCGAGCGCTCGGTCTTCGCGACTCGAAGCAGAATGAAACGCTCGAGACATGCCTGGCCAAAGGAGCGTCGCCCGAGGTGTACGCTGAAATCGTGTGCCTCGATCACGTGCTAACGCAACTTCCGGATACCCAGAGAATTGCCTGGCAGCTGCGCCACGTCGAGGGGTATCGACTCGAAGAAGTCGCCGACCTCTGTGAATGTTCGCTGGCGACGACCAAGCGGCGTCTTTCCCTTGCCGATGCAATCGTGCGAAAGCACGTGGAGTTCGAGGAGGTGGGTCGTGTCTAACTCGGCTTTACCCAGTCCCTTAATTGGAATTCTCGAGGAGCGGCAGCCCGAAGAAAGGCTGCGGCGCGTGTGGCGCGGGGTCCAAACTCGTCGCGAGCAGCGCGCCGGTTCGAGGCAGGGTCGGGGACAGATTCGATTGATGCTCGTAGCCAGCGGCGCAGCGTGTCTGTTTATACTGAGTATATTTGTGTGGAAGTGGAGTCATCTGCAGGCAGTCGCATTTATGCCTCCCGTAACGACTAGTGAGATTCCGGCCAGCATCGAGCCGGGGAGTGCGCCGCGCGAGATAGACTTCGGCAGCGGCGCGCTGGTCAATGTGGGTGCGGGAGCAAGGCTGGATGTTCTAGAGCAATCCTCGCGCACGGTGGTGCTGGCTCTGCGCCGCGGATTGACTCAGTACGATATTCGACCGGGCGGTGCCCGGCGTTGGCGCATCGAAAGTGGTGGGGTCACGGTGGAAGTGGTGGGTACGCAATTCTCCGTCGAGCGCAGCGAAAAGATCGTGCGCGTCGAAGTGCAGCGCGGTCGCGTGCTCGTGCGAGGTCAAGGTGTACCTGACACGGTGCAAGCATTGGATGCTGGACACGCGTTGGTCGTCGAGTTGCCCGAGCCGCCGAGTAAAGGCAACGCGGCAGAAGAGGCAAAGCCTGTCTCGGCTCAATCAAATCCATCGTTGCCCCGAGCGGTCTCCAATAAAGCTGACCGGACGTCGGCTACCGCTGGCACGATTGAGCCCGATTGGCGGATTGCCGCTGCTCGGCAGGATTGGAATCAGGCCTGGGAGACATTGGGACGAGACGGCATTGCGCGTGAGACGGCGCATACGGATGATGTGGCCCTCTTGCTTTCGCTGGCCGACGTTGCGCGCCTCTCGGGGCACCCGAGTGAGTCTTTGACGCCGCTGCGGCAAATTGTCGGGGGTCACCCCGAAGATCCGCGCTCGGCAATGGCGGCGTTTACGCTCGGACGCGTGCTGCTCGACGCCCTCGGGAATCCCGTGCAGGCCGCGTTTGCATTCGAAAAGGCGATCGCGCTGAGGCTTCCAGCATCCCTCGCTGAAGACGCGCAGGCGCGTTTGGTGGAAGCCCTTGCAAAGGCGGGCGCAATCGCCCAAGCGCGGGCTGCTGCAGCTACTTATCGAACTCGTTATCCCGCAGGTCGGCGACGGGCAGATGTCGATCGCTGGAGTCCAATCGAGTGAGGCTGACAGGGCTTGCCGGCATCGCCGCAATGAGTGTCGGTGTGACGTGGACCGGAGTGGCGCGTGCCGATGATACAAAAATAGCTTTACGAATCTCTGGATGCGAGGCTGCCAATATCAGGGCAGATCGCTTGTTCGAATTGATGCGCACGGAGCTTTTCCCGCGCCAGCTCGTGGCGGGTGACATTGGACCCGGGGCGCCCGAGCTTTCCGCCGATGTGCGCCTGTGCATGGGAACGGTGAACACGGCGTCGATTGTAATCCAGCGAGCGGGGCTGGGCGTCGCGGAACGTGGCGTGGATTTGTCGGATGTCGTCGGCGATCTTCGGGCGCGTACCTTGGCGGTGGCGCTGGCTGAGATGGTCACGTCATTGCCAGTCGAACAAAGAAACTCGAGCACGAGTTCGAGCAACTCACCGGGTGCAATTCTCGATTCAACGACACCGGCAATTGTAGCCTCGAAACCCGCGGATTTGCGGGGACCGGCCGCGTCTGCGCCCTCATCTGGGACCCGAGGTTCCGAACCGGGTCGCGAGCAATCCTCTCGATCATTGAAGCTGGGTGCGGGCATAGCGCTGCGTCATTTTTTTGGACCGAGCACTTCGCTGATAGGTCCTTGGATGTCAGCTTTCGCCCACCGATTCTCGGGAGAAGCGCTTTTTCTCACCTCGAGTAATTCGGCGCCCGTGGGTTCGGTCACGCTTTACAATTTGGATGTTGCCGCGGCATACGAAATCATCGCTTGGGGAGAATCTCCAAAACTTGGACTGCGATTAAGGGGCGAACTCGGTAAGACTTGGGCGAAAGGTAACCCTACCGATCCTTCGAGCGCACGAGGTCAGACTGATTCGAGCACGCAGGCCGCGGCATTGCTCGAGGTATTGGTAGAGAGCCCGATGAGTCGCAGATTCGGGATCGAGGCCCATTTGTCAGCGGGTGCGGCGCGCGGCTTGATTGCGACGGCGGACTATCGCGCTTCCGCAACTACGAATGGGCTCTTCGTTGGGGCAGGCCTGGGCTTAAGCTTCGACTTAGG
>PMCK01000114.1:4622-6038 GCA_003154095.1 Myxococcales bacterium
AGGAGAGATCCTGGGCATGGCCCACACCGGCTGGATACCGGGTCCGAGAAACGCCGGGACGACCGTTAGCAAGGCGCAAATGCCAGGTGACGCGCCTTTGCGAACGGTGCTATTCTCCGTTCGTGCGGCTGGCAAAAGAACTCGAGATGCTGTTCTGGGATGTCCAATTCGACGCCCTCGAAGTCGAACGCGATTCTGACTTCATACTGCCTCGCATCCTCGAATTTGGTCGCTTGCAGGACGTTGGCTGGCTGGTGGAGACGTACGGTTTCGAGCACATTCATCAGTTCCTTCGAGATCGAGGGCATCCGGAGCTTTCTGCGCGCACGTTGACGTTCTGGCGTGCCTACTTTGGCGCAAAAGAGGAATCATGGGCAAGTCCCCCTGCTTGGCGCCGCAACAGCAACGCACCCTGGCTCGGCTAAAGCCGCTGCTTGACAGGCATGGGTTGTACCTAGCCGGTGGTGGGGCAGTCGCACATCATATTGGTCATCGTCAATCACTCGATCTCGACTTGTTCTCCCTTTCGCCCAACATCGATCTGGAACGATTTCGAGACGAAGCAATTGTCGCACTCGATGATGCGAAAACGCTGGGTCTCACCGATGCAACACTGCGGCTCGATGTTTCGGGTGTTCCAATCGACGTCGTGAAGTACATGTACGCTCCCCTGGATCCACCAGAACCCGGTCCGGAAGGTGTACTTGTAGCGGGAGAGCGCGATCTTGCGACGATGAAACTGGCAGCAGTGTCCCAGCGAGGTATAAGGCGCGATTTTTGGGATCTGTACGAGCTACTCCATCACGGGATTACTCTTAGCGATGCGCTCGACTGTTATGCAGCGCGCTACGGAGCTTCGCATTCCGACCTGTATCATGTGCTGCGCGCCCTCACCTATTTCGAGGACGCCGAACAAGATCGAGTCATGCCAAAGGGGTTGACCGAAAACCATTGGCAGACGATCCGGATCTTCTTCGAGCGAATCGCTCCGCCCGAACTCAAAGCACGACTTGACTGGTGAAAGCGGCCGAGAAAGCACCTTGGACTTGAAATAGGGCGGGTCACGAGCAGGCATCTGGTGGGCTCGAGAGGTTCGCCGAGGTAACGTAGCGCGAAGAAAGTGCGCATTTTAGGGATTGATCTTGCGTCGGGCAACGTGACGAGCAACGTGCATGCTCCCCGGGAATGAGACTACGCCCCCCCAACGATGAACGAGAGCTACTCGGTGGCGCCCGCCAGCCAATTGATGAGGTTCGAAACGAGTATGGGCCCGAGCCCCCGAATTGGCGGTTGGCTGTTGTCGCGAATCCTTTGGGGGCCAAGTTGGCACTAATCCAACAAGGCTCTCAGCCTTCTGCCCTCAGCCGTCAGCAAGGACTTCTGAATTCAGGCGGATAGCTGATAGCTGATAGCTGA
>PMCK01000017.1 GCA_003154095.1 Myxococcales bacterium
TGAAGCACTTTCAGGACGCTTACAAGCTAAATCCGTCCTTGACCGTAGCGTTGGCGGAGGCACGTCAGGTCTATCGTGAGCTCGGCAAGCTCAACATGGTGCAAAAGCTACTGGAATTGCAGCTAAAGGTTGCAAGTAGTCCAGCCGAAACGATTGTTATCACCAAAGAGCTTGGTGACGTCCTTTGCGACGAAGGCCAATATGATCGAGCTGCCATAGTCTATTCGAACGCGTTACGAGAAGCTGGAGCAGCAGATGGCGATTTGTTCGAGTTGGTGACCGATGTTCAAGTCACCCCCGATAGTTGGCAAGATCGTTTGGCCAGCTTATTGCGATTGGCGCATTCGTCCGACGACTCACTGTCAAAATCATTCGCGTTTATGCGGGCCGCCCGAATTGCGCGCCGATATGCCCCAGAAGAAGTCGAGGGAATGCTGACGCAAGCGTATGTTTCGCATTTTCAAAACGCTTCTGCCGTAGCCTTGTTGGAGAACTTACTCGTTGAGTCCGGGCGTACCGAGGCAATTCTGCGAATTCAGCGCCAGGTGCTCGACTCGCGGCCGGAATCGAACAAAGTCGAAGTGTACCTGGCTTTTGGTGCAAGGTGGGCCCTTAGGCATCAAAACGTCGAAGTCGCGGGGCAGTTCTTGTTGGAGGCCCTGCGACGTAGTCCCGACTTGTCACAAGTATTGATTTATTTGAGAGAACACGCCGACGAATGGCCAACAGGATATGAAGGTCTGCTTGCCGTCGTCGACAGCGTTTTCGAGAAGCCGGTCAGCTCCGCCGATACGAGAGGAACGCTAGCTGTCGCGGGGCTAATTGCTTGGCAAAATACCAATGACATCGAGCGTGCTCGGTCGTACTTGAGCAGGTTGGCCAGTCTTGATGCAGATCATCCTGCAATCCTCGCATTTGCTCAAATCCACGGCCAAGTAGCACCGGCAGTATTGGCCCCGCAGGCAGTTACGGTGGATCCAAATGTCGCGAGCGCTGCTGTAACAGCAAACGTAACGGCAGAACTAGCTGAGTTAGAGGAAAAGGAGTCCAGTGTGCAGGACGTCACCATAACTGGCAACCAAGTGGAAGATTCGGACGAAGCGCATGGAATCGCTCTCGAACAACCAGTAGTAGCGCCTGCCGTGGATGAGCGCCCTCAAAATGAGCAGAAGATAATCGTTCTTCGCGAACAGTTGCGACAACAGGAAGATGGCAAGCGATTCAGCGAGTTGGTCAAGACCCTGATGGCCCTCGGCGATGAATTGGCAGATCCATTCGAAAGAGCCGAGCTCTACATGCGAGCGGCGGATCTGTACGTGACGAAGTTCGTGAATCAAGCGGAGGCGGTAAGGGCTTACGAGAAGGTTATCGAGTGCGATCCAATGAACCCGGTAGCACTTGATTATCTCCGCCAAATGTACGAAAAGCGGAGAGATTGGGAGAAGCTCGTCGCACTAAGCTTGGCTCAGGCGCGGGAAGTCGATATCGGACCGGAGAGAACCTCGCTATTCAAGGATATCGCTAAGCTTGCGACGGAGCGTATCAAGAAGCCAGAAGTGTGTATCGAATTGTGGAATGAGGTGCTCAAGAGCGAGCCTTCCGACATTGAGGCTTTGACGGCGCTGGCGCAGCTGTACGAGCGAGGTCGTGATTTCCAGCAATTGGCCGGCGTGCTGGAGCAATTGGCCGAATTGACCTTGGATTCACGGGAAAAAATTCAAATCCTCAACAAACTGGCGCAGGTCGTTGGTGACCGATTGAACGACGATGTTCGAGCCGTTTCGGCGTATCAATCGTTGTTGGCTCTAGTTCCTGATGATCGACGCGCACAGGAACAATTGAAGAAGAGGTACGTAACACTTGGGCGTTGGAATGACCTCGAGTTCTTCTATGCGGATTCGGGAAAGTGGGACGAGTTCATCCGCATCCTCGAAACCAACGAGGCCAAGACTGAGGACCTGCATCAGCGAATATCCATGCTGATGAAGATTGCCGAGTTGTGGACTACTCAGAAGGGCAAGACCGACCGTGCGGTGCGTTCCTACGAGAAAGTTCTGCAGTTGGATGTTCGCAATTTGGGTGCCGCCGAACGTTTGGCCCCCCTGTATGCAGGAACGAACAATCCAAAGGGTTTGGCGGGCGTAATCGAAATTCAATTGGCTCACGCCACGATTCGTGATGAACGCCTGCCGTTATTGCGAGAAGTAGCCGCGCTCTATGAGCAGAATTTGCGTGAGAGTGCGCTCGCATTCGAGCGATATTTGGAGGCATTTGAAATTGCCCCTACGGATCTACAAGGTCAGATTGACGTCGAACGAGCGGCGAAGAACACGGGATTGTGGCCTCGCGTCGTGGAAGCGTATCGACGAGCAATCGAATCCTTGTCTACTGCTGCAGAATTTGATGCTGTCGTAGCTCTGCGCCTTAGACTGGGTCGAGTATTCGTGGACGAAATGAATTTGCTCGATGACGCACTGACGGAATACCGGGCCGTCTACGATGAAGACTCGGAGAATGAGTTTGCGCTAACCGCCTTAGAGCAGTTGTATCAGCAGGCGCAGCGGTGGGGAGACCTGCTCCAAGTATACTCGCGGAAGCTGGAGATAGTATCGGCTGGCGAGGAGCATACACAAGTACAGTACGACATTGCCCGGCTATACGAAGTCCACATGGGGGACGTTGCGGCAGCAATTCAAACATATCAAGTCATTCTCGACCAAAATCCAGCAGATGTTGCCTCACTTGAAGCTCTAGACAGACTCTATAGGTTGACCGAGCAATGGTCACTCTACGCGGAGGTAGTTGAGCATCGAATCGAGCTCGATGTAGACGAGACAACACTCGTGGATTTGAAATATCGATTGGCTCAAGTTCAATTGGAGCACCTATCGGAGGAATCCAACGCAATAGCAAACTTCCGCGAAATTTTGCTTATGTCGCCTGAACATCAGGGTGCACGAGTGGCCCTTGAAGGCATGCTGCGTAGGCCAACGTTGAGGACCGAAGCGGCCAGCATCTTAGAGGCCATATACGAAGCCCGCGAGGACTGGGAGAAGTTAATCGAGACGTTGGATATTCTCTCGGAATCCATGGAAGATAGCGTTCGCCGTGTCGAGCTATTGAGAAAGATGGCCGAAACGGCTTCGTCGCGATTGGGGCGACCTGACCGTGCAGTGGAATCATTGGCTCGCGCTTTGGTCGAAGACCCGTCGCAAAAAGACACTCGAATCGAATTGGAAGGCTGCGCTGAACAGTGTGGCGCGTGGACTCGCTTGATGGAAGTGTATCGCTCGATCGCGGTGGAGCTATCCGACATCGATCTTGCGCGGGATTATTGGTTACGCCTCTCCGAGATTCAGGAACAACAGGAATTGGTCGACGACGCTGCGAGTAGCTATGAGCAGGTCCTGGTCTTGGACCCGGGTGATACCGTAGCTCTCGCTGCTATGGACTCGCTGTATCGGCGCACTGGGCGCTGGGAACAGCTGGTAGGCGTCTTTAGGCGGCGCATTGAGCTCGAAACCAATTCGAACGAGAGCGAAGGTTTGTATGCCCAGATGGCTGCTGTGCTGGAAGAAAAGCTGAATCGGCCTGGAGAGGCCATATCGGCATACAAGGAAGTTTTGTCTCTAGATCCCGGTAATCCGAACGCGCTTCTTTCTCTCGATGGTCTATTTACGCGCCAGGAATTATGGGAGGATCTTGCCGAGAACCTGGAACTCCAAATGAATTTGGCGGACTCCGACGATTTGCAAATTCAAATGATGTTGCGCTTAGCTGGCCTCCGGGAACAAAAAATGGGTCAGGTGGACGGTGCCATTGAAGGTTATCGCCAAGTACTGGAGCGCGATTCTGTAAATTCGCCGGCTCTGCTCGCTCTGGAGCGGTTAGGACAAATTGAGGAGTATCAGCTCACTATTGCGGAAATACTGGAGCCTCTTTACGAAGAGAAGGGAGACTACCGCAAGCTCATTGGGGTCTATGAGGTACAAGTTCAATGTGCCGACGACGCTCACCGCAAAGTCGAGTTGCTCCATCGAATAGCGGAGTTGCATGAGGATGCAGGCAGCGATGCCAATGCGGCATTTGATACATTTGCGCGCGCACTTGAATTGGACGCGGCCAATGACGAGACGCAATCCACCATCATGCGTCTGGCTCAGGCGACTGGGAGGTTCGCTGACTTGGCAATCGTGTTTGAGCGCCTTGCAGAATCTCAAGAAGACACCGAACTGGCGAGTCAACTTACAGCGTCCGCTGCGCGCATCTACGAACGAGAAGTTGGGAATGTCGATCGCGCCATCGAATTGTATCGTCGGGTGTTGGTAATTGACCCGGTCAATCTCGAGGCTGCGGAATCTCTTCAAGCACTTTATCAAGGTACCGAAAGATTCGGAGAAATGTCGCTGATCCTGCAGCGAAAGTCCGAAATCCTCGAATCAATCGATGAGCAGAAAGCGGCTCTGTACGAGGCTGCACGGATCGAAGAGGAAATCCTTGAGCGAAAGGAAAACGCAATCGGTGTCTTCCAAAAAGTAATGGAGGTCGACCCCGAGGATCTAACCAGCGTAGACGCGCTCATCCGTTTGTTCCTGAGCCTTTCGCGCTGGCAAGAGTTGCTAGGTGCGTATACGCGCAAAATTGACTTGGTAATTGATCCGGAAGAAAAGAAGCTCATCTATTACCAGGTTGGCGCCGTTTACGAACGCGAACTGGGAGATGTGCAGCAGGCAATCGACACCTATCAGCGCGTTTTGGAGATTGATCCTGATGATATTGAGGCCCTCGGCAGACTGGATGTTCTCTATCAATCAGCTGAGAACTGGCAAGAATTGTTGAGCGTTCTGTCGCATGAATCCGAACTTGCTGCAGATCCATCCGAGTCAGTAGGTTATCAATTCCGAATTGCCGATTTGTACGAAAAGAAACTTGGGGATGTGGAGCGGGCCGTCGAATTGTACCGCGACATTCTCAGCATCCAGGCGGATCACGCGCCCACACTTGAATCATTGGAAGGGATCAAGAACGGCTCACAAGCGCCGCTGAGCGCTGCCGGTGTGCTCGAACCCATTTATGACACCATGGGAGATTGGCAGAAGCTGATCAGCGTCTTGGAAGTTCAGGTGCGGTTTTGCGATGAAGCCTACGAGAAGGTCGAACTCGTTCATCGTATCGCCCGGTTGTACGAAGAAAGCCTGAGTCTCCACGTCGAGGCATTCCAAACTTATGCGCGGGCGCTCACTATAGACAGTCAGAATGAAGAAACCCTGGCCTCCTTGGAACGTCTAGCGAGCGTCACTGAGCGCTGGCCAACCCTCGCAGCTCTGTACGATAACGAAGTGGACAAGCTAGCGAACGAACCTGAAGCCCAAATCGAGCTAGGTCTTCGTGTCGCTCAAGTGTACGAGATTCAACTCGAAAACATCGACGAGGCCA
The DNA here is from genome assembly GCA_003154095.1 of Myxococcales bacterium. Classification (GTDB taxonomy): domain Bacteria; phylum Myxococcota_A; class Polyangia; order Polyangiales; family Polyangiaceae; genus FEN-1139. The sequence goes on from PMCK01000017.1 coordinate 5,437, forward strand.
TTCAGCGATACCGAGACGTAATCGAAATTGAAGCTGAGAATCAAGCCGCTCTTCGGGCGCTTGACCGCTTGTACGGCATCAGCGAAAAATGGGCAGAACTTGCGACAATCCTCGATTGCGAGGCAGAAACGGGGGAAACTCCCGACGATATTCTGGAATTCAAGTACCGCTTGGGTCAAGTGTACCAACTACGCTTGAACGACGTTAATGCTGCGTTGGACGCGTATCGCGAAGTCATCAACGTTGCCTCGGACCACGCCGAAACGTTAAATGCCTTGGAATCACTATTCGCCTCGGGAGTAGAGCAAGTTAAGGTTTGTGAAATCCTGGAACCGCTATACCAGAGCAGCGCGGAATGGGAGAAGTTGCTGTCCGTGCATGAGGCACAACTGTCCGCGATGCAGGAACCGAACGATCGGCTTAGCATGTATTATAAGTTGATCGAGGACGCCGAGGAGCGACTCGGCGACACGATCCTAGCGTTCAATATTTGCGTACGCGGCATCAAGGAGTACCCACTCGACGAGAAGGTCGGGCAGGAGATTGAAAGATTTGCTTCTGGTAATGATGGCGGCTGGGACCAGCTGGCAAATGCATACGCGGACGTGCTCGGCGTCGATGGCACGTTGCCTGAAGTGCAAGCGTCGATTGGCAAGCGGTTAGCCCGAGTTTTCGAAGAAGAACTGTCGGATGTCACCAAGGCGGAAGAGACGTATAGATACGTCCTCACGTCGGTCCCGCAAGAATCGGAGGTGCTTGAAAACCTCGACAGAATTTACACCTCGCTCGGTTCTTGGCCGGAACTTGCCAGCGTGCTCGAGCAACGTGCAACGGCTAACGAAGAAACGCGCGAGCGTGTTGAGCTGTACAGGCGCGTAGGTGAGTTGTACGAGGAACAGCTGCAGCAGACCGACGATGCGATTCGCGTTTATAGGAAGATTTTTGACGAGCTCGAGCCAGCCAATGAGGACGCTATTCAGGCTCTTGCAAGAATCTACACGAGTGTCGAGAACTGGAAGGAATTGAAGGTCGTCTATCTGCGCGAGCTCGAAAATGCCGTTGGAGACGTGCAAGAAGCAGAGGTTCGTGCGCGTTTGGCAGGCCTAGCTTCGGAGCGACTCGACAATGTGAACGAATCGATTGAAGGCTGGAAGAGAGTCTTGGATTTACGGGGAGAAGACGCCGAGGCTCTTTGGGCTTTGGCTGATCTGTATCAGAAACAATCTCGTTGGTCCGAACTCACGGATGTCTTGGAGAGAAATTTCGATATTGCCGACAGCGACGATGAGCGCGTCAATATTCTTAGCCGACGCGCCCGGCTATTCCTTGAGCAGTTGAATCGCGAGGATGAGGCTCTGGAAACTTGGAATCGAGTCCTCGATATCGATTACGCAAATGTGCCGGCACTGCGTGCGGTGGCGGCGATATGGCGTCAAAAGAACGATCCACAGGAACTGGTAACCGCGCTCCACGCTATCATCGACCGCGCCTCCGGCTTTGTTGAATCCGATGAGCTAGTGGCCGTCTACCGTGAGTTGGGAAAAACTTATGGTCGCGCCCTAGAGCAGCCCTACGAAGCCTCGGATGCATGGCGACATTTGCTCGAAGTCGATCCCGGCGACTTTGAGGCAATGAATGAGCTTGAGGCCATATACCGTGCCGATGAACGCTGGGTCGACATCATTGGGATAAAGATGCAACGCTCTGAGGCGTTGCCTGTTCCAGAGGAAAAGATCCGGGAATTATTAGAAGTTACGGACCTGTGGAAAGTCCAGGTTGGCGAGTATGACCAAGCTACGGCGGCATATGATCGAATACTGGCAGTCGATCCGAAGCACGTTGTCGCTTTTGAGTCTCTTGAGCGACTGCACACTACGGCCTCGCGCTGGGAATCCCTCATCGAACTCTATTTAAATCGACTTGAAACTCGAGAGGAAGTTCAGGATCGAAGCGAACTGTTGCGGAGAATTGCCAAGATTTTCGAAGAGAATCTCGGCGACGCGAATCAGGCATTCGATGCATTGGTCAATGCGATCTCGGAGGACTACCGCGACGACGAGACCGCGCGCTACTTGGAACGGATGGCGCAGGCAACGAATCGATGGGGCGAATTGCTATCCACCGCCAACNNGGCGAATTGTTGTCGACCGCCAACGCCTGGCTCACGGAAACGACTGAGCCTGACGACAAGATTGCGCTCTGTCTTCGGTTGGGTAAGTGGTACGGGCAAGATTTGGGACATCCCGAGTGGGCGCAGCCGTATTATCAACAGATAATGCAGCTGGACCCAAACAATGTTCAGGTTCTGCGCCAGATTGCTGCCATTCATAGGGTTGCCGGCAATTGGCAGAAGGTCGGTGAGACTCTGCAGCGAGCAAGGACAGTCGCCGTGTCCAATGACGATCGCAAAGCGATCCTAGTAGACATGGGCGAATTGCTCGAGCGCAACATGGGCAAGACTGAAGATGGCCTTGCCCACTACCGGCAGGCGCTCGATGTTGATCCTCTCTACTTGCCTGCGTTGGAAGCGTTGGAGCGCATTTACGAGGGGCAAGGGGACATGCCCCAGCTAGTCGAGATCCTGACAAGTAAGGTCCAAGCGCTAACGGACCCCGAACAGGTCGCTAAGCACAAATTGCGCATCGCCCAGCTGTATGAGAGCTCAATTCGCAATTTGGAGAAGGCTGGCAATACCTATCGTGAAGTCCTCGACATCGACAGTGGAAACATCACTGCACTTCGTGGTCTTGAACACATCGACGATCTGACCCAGAACTGGGCGGACTTGGTCCAGGTATTGGAAAAACAGCTCGACGTGCTGGAGACCGAGCGCGAGAGGGTCGACGTATTCCTCAAGCTTGCCTCTGTTCAGGAAGAGCAATTCCTGAAAGTAGACGTTGCTGCTCAACGCCTTGAGTCGGCTCTTGAAATAGATCCAACGGAAGAACGGGCCTATATCGCTTTGGAGCGTTGTTATCGGCGCCTAAAGCAATGGCTCGACCTGGTAAATACCTACGAACGACATGTTGCCGAGGTCGTTTCAACTCAAACCAAAGTTGAAATATACGGGCAGATTGCACAGGTATTTTCTGACGAAGTGGGTGATGTCGAGCGTTCGATTGACGCATATCGCAACATCGTCGACTTGGATGATACCAACGTGCCGGCGCTGGAGGCACTTGCAAAGCTATACGAGAAACAAGGGGACGCCTCGCAGGCCATCGACGCAATGGCTCGCGTTGCCGAACTAACGAACGACGGCACGCAGCGCGTTGAAATGTATTACCGGATCGGTAAAGCACTCGAAGAACAACTGAGCGACCGGGCACAGGCGCAAGAGCGGTTCGAGATGGCACTCGATCTCGACCCCGCGCACTTGCCCACTTTGGCGGCATTGCGCGCAATAGCGCTCGACGAATCGGACTGGGATCGGGCTGCTCGCTACCTCAATGAGGAGCAACTCAACACTCAGGCTCCTCGCGTAAGGGCGAAGCTGCTCGTTGAGTTGGGCAGACTTCGCGATGAGATGCTCAGTGAGCATTTGCTTGCAGTCGAAGCCTACGCTCTAGCAATGCAGTGCGATGAGGACTGCGAGGAAGCCGCGCTGCCGCTTGTTGAGGAATACATTAGGACCGAAAGGTGGCAGGAGGCAGAGCCACTTGCCGAACTTCTGGTTCGGAAGGCCAAGAGCAAGGATCGTCACGAGCAGCATTCCTTGTACAAGATTCTCGGTAAGGTCCACGCTGCTCTGGGGAATTCAGAAAAGGGCCTCAAAGCTTATCAAACCGCCCATCAATTGGATCTCACCGATCAAGAGGCAATTCGGGGAATTGCCGACGTTGCATTTACTTTACAAGATTGGCCAAGTGCTCTCACGAATTACCAGAAGGTCCTCACCGCATTAGGGGAAGGCGACATATCGGAGCGAACGGCGGTCTATTATCGATTGGGCTGCATCAAGAGGGAACAAGGTCAGACTCGCCAGGCAATCAACAACTTCGAAAAGGCGCTGGCACTACAAAACGATCATAGACCTACACTCGATGCGCTCATAGAAGTGTACGTCAAGAATAATGACTGGAAGCAAGTCGCTGCCTACAAGCGACAAATACTCGACGGAGTTTTTGACACCGAGCCGCGTTTGGCTCTGCTGATAGAGATCGGCGATATTTGGTCGGATCGAGAGAAGAACTGGAAGAAGGCGATCGAGGCGCTCGAAGAGGCGCACGACCTGAATGCCAGTGATCACATCATATTGCACAAATTGCTCCAGCTCTATCAGAAAGCCGGTGATTGGACGAAAATGGTCGAAGTCCTCCAGAAAATCGCCGAACTGGAGACTCGCACCGAAATTCGTGCACGGTATATATTCACTCAGGCGCAGCTCTATCGAGACAAGCTCAATGAGCCAGACCGCGCCGTGGAGCTGTTTAACGAAGCTCTTGATCTCAATGCGAGCTATCTGGAGGCCTTCGAGCGAATTAATAAGATTCTAACTCAAACGAAGAATTGGCAACAGCTCGAGCGGGCTTACCGCAAAATGCTGCATCGCGTCTCTGGAAAGGGAAATCTCGATCTGGAACATACGCTTTGGCATCAATTGGGATTGATCTATCGCGATCGACTGCAGCAGGTACCGGAAGCAATCGAGGCATTCAAGATGGCTTCGACGGCGAATCCCGAAGCCCTGGTTGAAAGGCAGATTTTAGCCGAACTCTATGAAAGCACGGAGCGTTGGGACGAGGCTATTGACGAAACCAGGAAAGTGGTTGCTGCAGACCCACTGAAAGTCGATGCGTACAGAGGTTTGTACAGACTGTTCTTATTCAAGCGAGCCTACGACGAGGCCTGGTGCGTCGCCTCTGTGATGACATTCCTTGGTGAGGCGAATGAAGAAGAAAAGCGGTTCTACGTAGACTACAAGCCTGAGGGTATGTTGATGCCGCGGGGGCGTCTGACCGAGAACTTGTGGCGGAACAACCTGATTCATCCGGATGGGAAGAATCACATCTCGACCATATTCCAAATGCTCGTACCTGCTGCGCGCACGGCGAAAGGGATGGAGTTACGAGCCTCGGGCAAGTTGCAGGGTTTGGACCCAAGATTCAAGCAGGACCCCGCAACATCTACTGTAACCTTTGCCAAGACGTTCTTTTGGGCAGTACAGGTGTTGGGCACGATAACGCCTGAACTCTACGTTCGAACCGACGTTGCCGCTGGCATCACGGCAGTGCCTTCGGATCCGCCGGCTTCGATTGCAGGTCAAGCCGTACTGTCCGGATTCCAGCCTTCTGATTTGGCTTTCATATGCGCCAAACACCTGTCTGGCTATCGTGGAGAGTCGTATATACGAGCACTATTCCCCACTCAGTCTGAACTCACAATTATGTTCTTCGCGGGAGTTTATCTGGCCGCCCCGAATACACCTTTGCCGCAGGATATTGCACCGCTGGTGCAGCGCTCCGCACAGGCGTTGGTGAAGTATATGGACGCTGTTCAGGGCGAACACTTGAGGGCGGCGGTCAAGCAATGGATGTCAGAAGGAAGCACGGCAAATATAAAACGTTGGATGCAGGCTATCGAGCTTACTGCTTGTCGTGCGGCGCTCTTGGTGTGCGGTGACTTGGACATCGCAAAGCGCATCTTAGCGGCTGAAGTGGCTTTGCCCGGCGATTTGACGCCCGCTGAAAAGATGAAGGAACTATTGCTCTTCAGCGTCAGTGAAGATTATGCGGCATTGCGACAGGCCCTCGGTGTGACAATCGCTGTTGACGAGTAGCAACGGGCCGGTGCGGCACTGAGCGAGTGCGCCCCGGCAGCGTTATTTCCCTGAAGAATCGAACGACAAGTTGATTCCTATGAATCCCTTGCCGGAAACGGATGTCTTGCTTCCGCTGGGGTGGTCTAGGTAGGAAGAAAGCGATAGGCCAACCAGCGGCCCGACACCGAAATTATGGGCAAAATACCAATCACCGCCGATCGACAATTCGAACCAGTGCAGGCCAATGTAGGTCTGACTGTCCGAGAGTTCACGAAGTTGAAAAGTCGAAACTCCGAGACCAGTACGGAGCCAGGGATCGAATTTTACTCCCTGCACAAGATGGTAGCGAAGTGACACCAATTCATCAAATGACTTGGCGTCACAGCTGGGACATTCCATTGCGCTGCCGTAGAGCGAGAACGAACTGTGGAGCTCGAGTTCCACATAACGCGTAAGGCCGTAGCCGACGTCGAGAAAATAGTCGGCGCCGCCAGACACGTGATTCCTTACAGGTGTCCGCGAATCAAGATGCCCGAACATGGGGGCATATCCTGCACCGATGCTGACAAGTATATGATGCGTGATCGTGTCGTTGGCTGGGCCAGTCCCTACTAGCTTTGAACTGGGTTCAGGTGGCGGGTCCACGATTTCAGGCTTGGCATGACCCACTGGCGGTTGATCGCGGATTTCGTCGGACGGCGACGGCGTCAGAGGAATCGTCGGCTCCGTTGCCGGATCAGGTACGTGATCGACCCGGGATTGTGCGTATCCGAACGTACTCGTGACAAGTATTGCTGAAAACACGGCAAGGCATCGCATCCCGCGGGTGTTAGCACCTTCTTGAACCGAAGGTCAG
>PMCK01000106.1 GCA_003154095.1 Myxococcales bacterium
CGAAACTGACCAAGGCAGAAGAAATGGACAGAATACTTCTCATTGACATGCTCCAAACCTGCGGACGTGCGGAAGCGTTTCACTACAGTAGCATATGCGCGAAATACGGCTCATCTTGCCAGTGGCCGACTTCAATTCGGGGAACGCTTTCGATTGCATCTCTTCGTTCGATTGTGGCAGCAAGTTGCACTTCTTTGCACGATTCAGATATCGAATTTACACTTATCTACTTGCACCCGGCATTGAAACGGTCGGTGCCGTTCCAGGCGCAGGTTCCACCGATACAGTCGATTAGGTTGTTGTTCCAGGATTTCGATCCCAGGTCGAACACCTTGAACCAGCCATTGTCGTCCCACAGCGACGTAGGAATTCCCTTGGTGGATGCGTTCTGGCTGTCGAATGTGCACCGGCATGCCTTTGCCCACCGATTTCTCCCAGGACAACATAGTGTCCATGGGGGTGGAAATATTGCTATCGGTCCAGGCGTCCGCCCGTGGATGCTGTCCCGCCCGTACTCAAGCGTGCCGCCCGTCGCGCTGCCAGTAGACTTGGTCCCGCCTGTCACGACCGTCGTCGTAGCGCCGGTTGCGGGCGAGCTTGTTGTCATGCCACCCTGACCATGACCGCCAATAGCGAGGCCACCTGCTGCAGCTCAGGAAGGAGACACCGTTGCAGCGATGAAAAACATTGCAACCAAGATTTCGATCATCGAGGAAGAGTTGGTTTTGCGAGACTTGCACGACTGGATCGGAAGATTCCCGTTGAAAACCGAAGCATTTCAACGTAACAATTAGGCAATTGTCATGTCCTACGTAGTTAAGTGGCGATTGATGTTGACGACGTTGCCGGTTGTCGTCGCAGTATTGGTTCTCAAGATCTTCATTTTTGACCATTGGCTAGGCTTCGGAGGCGTCCTGGAGTTCTCCGACTTGACTTTCGTGCTAACCGGCGGGGTCTTTCTCGTCGGCTTCATGCTCGCGGGAACCATGGCCGACTACAAGGAGGCCGAACGGCTCCCGGGCGAGGTCGTCTGTTCGCTGGAGACGATCGAGGAGACCTTCGACCAGGGTGTCGCCGGTAAGCCATCGCTCGATTACCGAGCCCTTCGTGGTTTCGTACATGAAACGGCTGATGCCATCGATGCCTGGCTGCATCGGAAATCCACTTTCGAGAAAGTTGCTACGGCTCTCGATGGTCTGGCCGAAGGCGCCCATCAGCTGGAGCGAGCGGGATGTGCGGCCCCGATTGGAGTGCGAGCCATCAACGAAATCCACGGCCTGCGACGAAGCCTCATCCGTATGAGCGTTATCTCGCGGACTGGCTTTCTTGCGACCGGCTACGCACTTCTGGAGACGCTCACGGTGATCATCCTGGGGCTGCTGATGATTGCCAAATTCAGGAGCCTGCTAGCCGAGAGCCTGCTCGTCGCCCTCATCGCACTCATATACGTCTACATGTTGCGGCTGATTCGGGATATCGACGATCCCTTCGAGTACAATGAGGACGGCGTCGCCGGGGCGGCAGAGGTCGACCTCGAAGTACTGAACGACTACCGCCGCCGGGTCGCGGCGCGGGTCGACGAGACAAAACAAGCTGAATGAGACAGGCCGCGAGGAATCGAGTTCTCGCAAGCTCAAGGGGCCTTCCCGACGCGTTGGGGTAAGAACCGAAAGTGCGGCGTCTCCAATCTTGACGTTGAATCGGGTTATGCGGCAATGTTGCTAAATGCTCTTCCGCCGCTCCGCTCCCAGGGTTCTGACCGTCGTCACAACACTCTCCGCACTCGCCCTCATGGGAGTCGCTATTCTGCTCACGTCGCGTTTGCTCCAGAGATCTCACGAGGGAGACTACGAACTTGTTCGGAAAGTATTCGATACGAAAATCGCGTCTCTGCAAGACGAAGCCGTGGAATCGGCAGAGCTTATCACAAACATACCTTCAGTGCGAAAGGCTTTTCTCGATCGGGACCGTCCAAAGCTCGCCTCCGAATGCCGTAGCGCGTTTACTGTAGAAAAGGAGAAATACGGGCTTGATCGTGCGGAGTTTCATGAAGCTTCCGGTGTCAACTTCCTGCGCCTGCATCAACCGGAAAAGTTCGGTGACGACGAGATGGGCCTGCGCCCTATGCTCGTCGAGGCCCACCGAAATAAGGCCATTCGTCAAGGAATCGAAGTGGGCTCGTATGGGCCCTCCGTGTCGGCAATCGTTCCGGTTCTGGATGATACCGGGAAGTTTTCGGGCAGCTTCGAGATGGCACTCGATTTTGAACCGCTACTCGACGAACTCAAAACATCTTTCAAGTTCGAAGGCGCAGTCTTCATCAGTGAGCAGCTGCTACGTGAAGTTGCAACCAATCTTTCGGGGGACGCTATGTCCTCGCGAAACCGCGTTGGCCCTTACATTCGACTCCACACGACGCACGAGGACTTATTGGAGGGACTCGTAACTGATCGAGACGTCGATGTCGCCGAACCGAAAACTTACGAACGCGCTGCCGACGGCACGACCTGGGGCGTGCAGCTGATGCCGATCTATGACCATGCCCACAAACGCATCGGCGTCGTCTCACTCGCACACGACTTCGGAGACGATGATGCCGCGGCTCGCCGGGCGTTCGTCTGGCAGGCGCTTGCGACCCTCTTCGGCATCGTCGTGATGGCCGGAGCCATTCAGATCGTCATTCGCGGCCGGCTTCTCGGGCCACTTGCCGCCTTGAACGAACGAATGTCAGCACTCGTTGCCGGTACGGATGCTGCACCAGCCGATGCCATCGAAACCTATTGCGATGAGCTCAAGACCCTTGCAAAGAACTACGAAGAGCTCCGACGTCGGAGTGAACCATGACGCGCACACGGGTCACACACTGGCTGACGCCACTGTTCGTTATTCTCGCCATTGTGGTGTGCCTGGTCCCTTTCGCGCACCGTGCTCACGCGGGTAGTTCGGATTCGCAGACCAAGAAGGCAGCCGCGGCCCGAACGGCAAAAGGGGCGGCTCAAGCCACGTCGAAAGCAGTCAGCCAAGGTGCTGTACAGTCGCCACCCGTGCCGTCAAAGGGTGCACCAAGTGCGCCATCTGCGTCAAGCTCTGCACAACCTGCGGCACCAGGCAGCGAGCAGCCCGGCACGACCGGCGACGCGGCGGAGCCAGGCGCTGCGTCGCCCAACGCGGCGGCAGAGCCTGTCGAAGCCACTGCCGAGATGGCAGGCAAAACCTCTCCAGAAGAGCCTGATTTGACGTCCATACCAACTGGCGGCGGCTTGCCAGTCATGGTGAACGTTGCCGTATCCGTAATCGAAATCCAATCCTTCGACGATGTGAAGGGAGAGTTCGATGCCACCACGGATCTGCGGCTTCGTTGGTCAGATCCACGACTACGCTACCGGGCAACTGGAATCGCCAGCAAATACATGGAGTACCGCGGGAAGGCGGCCGAAGCGCAGCTCGAGAAACTCTGGGTGCCCAATGTCGACATTGCCAACCGAACCGAAACCTCCGGGTACGTTGGCCACCGCCTGCGTGTGTTCGCCGACGGCCGAGTCGAGACAATGTTGCGAGCAACGAGTCACTACAAGATAGATGTCAACGTCCAGAACTTCCCATTCGACACGCAGTCACTCAAGCAGACGTTAATTGTTCGAGACCAGACGACGGATGAAGTCGTATTGCGCTTCGACAAGGACGACGAGGAATTTAGCCGAGCCGCGAGCAGCGTACAGCTCGAGTCCTGGAAAATTGGAGACGTGGACCTCGATGCAGACCTTGCGAGCGGCTGGAATGGTGATCGATACTCGCGCGTTATGGCTTCTCTCATTGTCACGCGGTTCCCGTCGACGGGCCTGACGACGATATTCATTCCGCTACTTGCTTCGCTGCTCATCCCACTGCTGGCGCTTTGGATGAACCGAACGACACCCGAGGGCTTCGAGGTCGAAGCGTTCGAACTCGCAAATGTCGGCATTGGCGGGCTCTTTTCGGTCATCGCGCTCAGTTATGCCGTGTCGTCCGCGTACGGCAGCATTGCCGGTAGCGACAACACGGTAACTCGCCTGTTTGCCCTGAACTATGCCACTCTCGCAATCGCTCTCGGCGTCGTGGTGCTGCTCTTTCGGTGCAATCTCGTGTTGAGGTACTTCGGACCTTACGTGCACGAGCAGGTGTTCAAATTCGTGCTCTGGGCCCTTCCGCTATTGACGCTCGGAACGAGCGTCGCGTTCGTATTCATCGCCGCTTGCTAAATGATTGCTGCCCACCCGCAGATCCTGGCCGGGACCTGCATTTTGGCTGCACTTCGGTGCTCAAGTGCACAGCGCTCCGTCAAACCGGGTGAGCACGAAGCTTGCTTGCAACCCTGGTCCACGCATTTTGCGATTGCAACGCCAGGCACGTTGCCATTAACCACCGTGTGATCCGTGCAACATTGGGCAGCGGCCGCACACTGGAAATCAGCGTGCCCCACCTAGTACACAGTGTCGCGATAGACCTGCAAACCGGTTAGGGGGACTCTGATCCAGCTGACTCTGCCAGGCGGCAGTTGGCACAGCCCGGGTGGCGAAACCGCCTGAAATGCGGCCGAATTCATTGGTGCTTGCGCCGGTACACATCTTGCGTCCAAACTCCGTCACTATGCATGTTCTGGCACGATTGGCTCTTGTTCAGGCATTCACCTGCGCCGCCTTGTTGAGTTTGGGTTGTGGGGGCAACGCCACCGACGGTACAGCCCAGGGCGGCACTGGCAACATCAGCGTTGGTGGCAGCGCAGCTGGCGGCAGCACCGGCGGAGCTGGCAACGTTGGAGGTAGTGGCACTGGCGGCAAGGCTACCGGCGGCGCTAGTATCGGCGGTACGACGGGTGCCAAGGCGTGTGGAGCGCGTGCTGGCAACACCTGCACCGCGAACGAATACTGCGCCTACGAGCCCGGGCAATACTGCGGTCAGGCCGATGCCGAATCGGTGTGTCGCCTGCGTCCCCAAGTTTGCGACACCGTGTACGCGCCGGTCTGCGGCTGTGACGGCAAGACGTACGGTAACGGTTGCTCGGCGAACAGCACCGGTATGTCGGTCGCTCACGACGGCGAATGTGAGCCATCGGGCGGCGGCGGTAGCGGCTCCGGTGGTGGCAGCGGCTCGGGCGGCAGCGGCTCGGGCGGCAGCGAGCAGTGCGGCGGCATCACGGCGTTCGAGTGCCCAGCCGACAAATATTGCAACTTCCCGCTCACCACCCAATGCGGCTCGGGCGATCAGAGCGGGACCTGCGAGCCCTTCCCACAAGCCTGCGACTTGATCTACGCGCCGGTGTGCGGCTGCGACGGCNNTGCGACGGCAAGACGTACGGCAACGATTGCGAGGCCGCCACCGCCGGCGTCTCGGTTGCGGCCAAGGGTGAGTGCAAGCCGACCGGCGAGGCCTGCGGAGAAATCGGTGGCTGCGCCGACGACGAGTATTGCAACTACCCCCTGTCAGCGAATTGCGGCCGCGCCGATGCGCCGGGGGTGTGCACCAAGATCCCCGTCGACGTCGGCTGCATCACCATCTACGCCCCCGTCTGCGGCTGCGACGGCAAGACGTACAGTAACGACTGTGTGGCGGGGCTCGCCGGCGTCGCGATCGCGTCGGAGGGTGAATGCGACAAGCCGACCTGCGGAGGCTTGCGCGGTCTCAGCTGCGACGCGGGTTACTTCTGCAATTACCCGCTCGCGCAGCGCTGCGGCGCCAGCGATGGACAAGGCGTGTGCACGGTCGTGCCCGGCGGCTGCCCGCAGAACATCGATTTGGTGTGCGGCTGCGACGGCAAGACCTACGACAATGAGTGCACCGCCAACGCCAACGGTGTTTCGGTGTCCCAAGCCGGCGCCTGTAAGTAAATCTGCCGAACGCGGGTGATGGTGGCTCAGGCCGTCACCCGCGTCTCGAACGCGATTTTCGGCCATTTGGCCGCGACGCGTTCAGCTGATGCTGCACTCAGCGCCAAAGCTCGATGACGGTAAAGAGCGATCCCTTCGCACTACACGTCAAGCGCATCTCGACACGCGCCTACCTGGCGGAGTATCGAGCTTAGACCATGAAGAAAACCCTGGTGAGCGGCGGCGCGGGTTTCATCGGTTCGCATTTGTGCGAGCGGCTGCTGGCGCGAGGCGACGATGTCCTCTGTGTCGACAACTACTTCACGGGCACGAAGAAGAACGTGGAGCACCTGTTCTCGAACCCGATGTTCGAGTTGATGCGGCACGACGTGACGTTCCCGCTCTACGT
>PMCK01000201.1 GCA_003154095.1 Myxococcales bacterium
CCGTACAAGCGGGCAACTTCGCGTCGGGCAACCCAATGCTCGTCGACTCAGCCAATTTCGACTACCATCTTGCGCCGGGCTCACCGTGCATCGATGCAGGCGTCGATCCGGGCAGCGCGACGAGCGGGTTCTCTCTTTTGCCCCATGCCCAATACGTTCAACCGGCTACGTTCGAGGGGCGACAGATGGTCGGCAAGATCGACATCGGTGCCTACGAGCTCAACGGTGGCACGGGCGTCGCCGACGCCGGTTCGCCGCAAGGCGGCAGCGGCTCGGGTGGCGCCAGCAGCGCACAAGGCGCAGCGGGTAACATCGGGGGAAATGGATTCGACGCCGGTGCTTCGAGCGCTGCGTCCGCGAGCCCAGCGGTAGGAAGTTGCAGTTGCAGGGTGGCGAACAAGAATGGATTCACCGGTTCCCTAGTGGCGCTCGGTATCTTGCTATCATTCACGCGGCGACTCCGTCGGACTCATCGCTTGCTCCGGCGCCATCTGGGCTGCTAGCATTCGGTCGTTTTGTCATAAGTTTTACGCGCCCAATGGTCGCTCGCCTCACAGGAATCGGAACTATGTTTAAGCATTCGAGCGTTTCAGGTGTAATCACGCTGGTCGGCATCTTCGTTGGATGTTCGTTGGCCTGTAGCGGGACGCCTGCCACCGGGACCTGCACGAGCAACGGCGTCGGAGGCGATGCGGGCCCGGAGCCCTGCGGTTCGGGCGGCGCATCGGGGATAGGGGGCGCAAGCACAGGCGAAAGCTCTGCAGCGCAAGCGCGAGTCTGCATTCGCAAGTTGGGCGGACCTCCGCAACTCACCGCTGGAACGAACCCTTATGCAGTAGCTTCCGGTGACCTGAACGGCGATGGCCTTCCGGATCTTGTCGCGTCGAACACTGGCGGCACGACACTGAGCGTGATGTTCGCGGGTGCCCAGGGCGTCTACGCCGGCCAGACTAACCTCACAGTGGGTTCCGGTCCACGCGGTGTTGCCATTGGAGATGTCAGCGGAGATGGTAAAGCGGATATCATAGTGGCCACTTCAGGAAGCGGTAATCTCGGGGTGAGTATTCTTTCGGGTAACGGTGATGGCACGTTTTCAGCACCATTTGCTCTGGCGGTCCCCGGCGGTCCAGGGTCGGTCGCGCTCGGTGACTTCAACGGTGACCGTAAGCTGGACATTGCCGTCACCAATGGCGGAGTGGGCGTCAATAACGTCTACGTGTTTCTCAACCAGGGAAGCGGCCAATGGAGCAGTCCTGCCGCGTACGCGGCGGGCAGCGGAGCCACTTCTCTTGCCGTCGGCGACGTCGATGCGGACGGCAACCTGGATCTTGTTACGGCGAGTTTCAGTGACAACGCCGTCAGCGTGCTGCTCGGCTCGAGTAGCGGGGTTACAGCCCCGCTCGCGGTGGGCAGCCATCCGTACACGGTAGCGCTCGGTCATCTCAATGGTGATAACAATTTGGATATCGCCGTTATCAACTGGGGCAGCAACAACGTGAGCGTGCTTCTCGGAGGCTACGCTGACCGTGGGCACCGCGCCATCGATGATTGTCCCCATGGATATCAACGGCGACGGCATCCGAGATATCGTCGCGTCCAACTACTCGACCGCCAACGTGAGTGTGCTCCTCGGGTCAGGCAATGGCGTCATGAGTCCTCAAACCAAGTTTTCGACCGGTGCATACCCCAAATCAGTGGCAGTCGGTGATTTCAACGAGGACGGTAAACTGGATGTCGTCACCGCCAATTCTGGAGGCAACACAATGAGCATGCTGATTGCGACGGGGAATGGCGCATTTGCAACTCAAGTGAACACTGCTGCAGGCACCGGTCCCTCATCGATAGCGGTAGGCGACGTCAACAAGGATAATCACCTCGATGCGGTCGTGGCTGATTCGACGGGCAACACCGTCAGTTTGCTGTTCGGTCTCGGGAATGGCACTTTGGCCGCTGCAGTGAATTTTGCAACCGGTGTCAACCCAGTCTTCGTATCGATCAATGATGTCGATGGAGACGGCAACCTTGACATCTTGGTCGCCAATGCGGACAGTAATAACATTGGCCTTCTGCTCGGCACTGGCACTGGCACATTTGGACCGCTGACGACATACGCCACCGGCACGACTCCATCCGGCATTGCCGTGCGCGACATCAATGGAGATGGCCTGCTCGACGTGATTACGGCAAACCGAGGGAGCAACAACGTGAGCGTGCTATTGAACACGGTGACGGGGAACTGCAGCCGCCCGTAGTGGTGAACGCGACCACGAATGCCTGAAAAGGGTGCCGTACGGTTGTACGTGGATTGCGGCATCGAAATGCACGCACCCGGACGCATTGCCTCGCGGAACCGCCAGCCGACGTCACCCCGCGAACTCAAACCCCAGCTCTCGTTCGAGGAGCTTCAGTTTTGACCGATCGCTATCACTGCGATCTGGGTGCTCCGAAGTGGCGGCACTCGGACAAGGATTGCGAAATTGGACAAGCTACTTCGGGCGGCACTCAGAGTGCGGCGAAATTGACGAAGTTGCCCGTCAGCATGAGAAGCGAGAGTGCCGTCCAACTCTTCTGATAGTAGATGGTGCCCGCCGTCAGTTGTAGCGTTGCTACCTTTGCATACGCATCGTCGATGAATTGCTGATACTGTGGATCGCTCATGGCGCCAACACCCGCGGGTCCAACGAAGGAAGCCGCCTGGAGCCCCGGGTACGCCTTCTCCGGATGCGGCGTGCCGTTGAGGTCGTAGCCGTTGACGATATTCGCGACACCGACGCTGGCATAAAATGCGCTGATCTTCGCCAAATAGGCATGCGCGCGGGCCTCTCCGAAGTAGCAGTAGTCTTGCCCCACACGAAATGGCGTACGCGTCGAATCATTTTGAAAATACATCGGCGCACCGGAAAACGCTGAAACGGGCGTTCCGCTCGAATTGCACCAAGCGGGAATGAGACCGTTGTCTTGATTGCCACTGGCCGCGTTGAGGCTCTTTTCGATGATTGCGTAGCTTGAATCTACAACCTTGTTCCAGTCCGAGGTCTTTCCCGTCACTTGCCCGAATACTCGGTAGTAAGCAGGCGCAAAGTACGACGGATTCGTCGCATCTACGTTGCCCCATTGGTCACCAGGTTTGAGCATTTCCCCACGACCGTGATCGACCTCGTACTGCCAGATCAGATCGATCAGAGCCTTCGCGTAATTCAAATAGCTGTCCCCGAGACTCCCGCTGCCACCCCATTGGCGATCCGCCATGATGAGCGCCCAGGCCATGTCCTCGTCACCGTCCGTTGCCGCACCCGCGCCTCCCGAAGTCATTACGTTGTCAGGACCGATTTCCCAATTCATGAGGCCCGATCCATCGAGGTGACTTTGTTCGTATTTCCACAGGTTATCGAACAGTGCCTGATCACCCATGTAGACGGCCAGAATCATCCCGTAACCCATGCCCTCGGACACGGTCGAGCCAATGACGGAACCCGAATCAGGCTTTTTGATACGAAGAAAGCCACCGGCACCGTCCGCAGTAACGACCGCGGTTTTCCACTGTTCATAGGCGGCGATGACGTCGTTATTATTTGCGTTCCTCGGGTACGTGCAGAATGTGCCTCGAATGTTCTGTGGGAAGGGGTGCTGCGTCACGTTGTTGGACGTTGTACCACCCGAAGCGCCAAGGCCGCCTGCGCTGCCGCCAGTAGCCTTCGTGCCGCCTGTCGCGAGCGCACCACCGGAAGCTGGGCCGCCGCCAGAAACTGCGCCGCCACCGCCGCCTGAGGTTTTCGTGCCGCCTGTCGCCAAGGCGCCGCCTGAAACTGCGCCGCCGCCTGAGGCGTTCGTGCCGCCGCTCGAAGCCAGGCCGCCGCCAGAGGCGTTCGAGCCGCCAGTTGCATTGGTGCTTGCTCCACCGGTCGAGGACACAGTGCCACCGGTTGCGCGGAGACCACCTGTGCCGATACCACCTGTGCCGCCTCCAGCGGAGTTTGCGCCACCCGTCGAGGAGAAACCGCCTGTACTCGCGACGCCACCAGCCGATGTCATGCCCCCCGCGACGCTTGAGCCGCCAATACCCGTGGCGCCTGCCGAGGCAATCCGGCCTCCAGTTGCTTCAAGCCCGCTCGAGGTGCCTCCCGTACCTCCGCATGCGACAACTGCGCCGAGAATGCCCAGCCACGTGAAAGCCCTGGTCGTTGTTTTGTACATAACAGGGACACACCACAATGCCTGACGATTGTAGCAGATTGCAAGGGTCACGCTGGGTCATCTTCCCGGTATCGACGTAGGACAATGAAGTACAACAGCCACGCATTCTGCAGAATTGTGGGCCCAGACCGACTGTCAACTATCGCTAGGCTCGAAACGGACCCAATCCACCTGCATCACGACGTCATTCGCTGGAAAGTCGGCGTCACCGGTTGTGGGAAACCAATGGGTGCTCGGGTGCCAGAGGTTGTACATCAGGTAGACCGGGAGCTCTGGCACGTGGCTAGCATCGTCGAGCACCCATAAAGTGAGTTCTTCACTGCCGTCTACGAAGAAGAAGCGCACGCTGCCTTTGTGCCACTCGTAGCCCACTTCGTAGAACGCACCGGTGGTAATGAGGCTCGGGCGCACAAGGTTGGCGTTGGTGCCACTCTGGACGAAAGCATCGGAACTGTCCGACGGGGTGTCGTATTCGGTGCCCGTCGAGAAGTCGACGATGTGGCTCAACTTGCGGAATTGATCGCTGCTTGGGTTCGACTGGTAATCAGTGTAGACCGAGAGATACGCAAAGTGGGGAATGCTACACGTGATTTGTAGATCGATTTCGACATCGTCCGCGATGCCGTTACCGTTGTGATCCGCGCCGTCACTGAAGTAGCCGAGAACCGCTTGCACCACTTCTTCCGTGCCGGAACAACCCCCAAAGTTAACCCGAGTGCGCAGCGTGCCAAAGCCGAAGCGGTCAAGCGTTGCGATTTGGGTGACGTAGTCCGGACCCACGTCGTCGGTGGCCGTGAGTGTTGCATCGCCTGGGAAAAGAAGCTCGGCGACGTTGCCGTCGCGTGCGTTGCCATTCGATTGACCGAAGTTGACGCTCGCGCGTGGTAGCGTCGTATCGACGGACCAAAGCCCGTCGTTGGTGACGAATTCGGATTCGAAAACGGACACGGCCGCCGCAGCGTCACTCGGGTGTTGGCGGCCGACAACGCCCTCCTCGACACCGCAACTGCACAACGTGAGCATGGCAAGGCCCAGTGCGTGCGCCGTCTTCGAGGGCGCGCTATTTCGTGACGAAACGTTGCATGTCCGCGGCATGCGGGCTCCTTGGATAATTGATCAAGAAAGCCCGTGCGCGTGTGGAGGCGCGTGCGCCTTGCCCGGATTTTGCCAACGCTTCGATAGTGAGCGCTTCGCGTTCTTCGGCCAACGCACCATTCTTGAACCGCTGCTGCGCTTGCTCGAGAAGGTGAAGGGCTTTCGGCGCATCACTCGAGCGCAATGCTTGGCGCGCTGCCATGACGGCAAGACTCTCCTCGCGCAATTGACTTGCCCGGGTAAAAGCAGGCGTTTGAGTTGAAGCGGCAGCAGCGCTGGGCGCTTCGGGTTGAGGTTCAACTGGCGCGACCTCGAGTGCAGCCACAGAGGCCGTGGGGTTCGGTGCCAATGGTGCCGCAAGCGCTAAAGTGGGTTTGTCGACTGTAGCGGGGTGCGACTTCTTTAGCCAATGATAGCCTGCAAACACTAGCCCCGACGTAGTTGCAAGCACGCAGAGTGCCTTCAGCCCCTTCAATGCCAAGAGAGAGCCGGAGCCAAGATTTGCCACGGTCTGCACTGCCGCAGGGACCCGAGCGGTTGGCAATGCGCCCGCGATCTGGCTCCAGAGTGCCTGCTTTTCTTCGCTGGGCATCAGTCGAGCTTGACCCGAGCGCACGAGCATTTGCTCGGCCTCGGTTGCAGAGTCGCCGGCCTCCGACCAGCGTATCGGATCCGTCATGAGTTGCCTCCCGCGCGCAGACCCTCGAAGCGCGCTTTTGCCTGGTGTCGCGTCAGTGCCTGGCGAAACGAGCTTCGTGCCAGCTGCAACCGCGAATACACGGTGCCAAGCGGAATACCCAACGCTTGGCCGATTTCCTCGCCGGACATCGTCTCGAGTTCGAACAGAATGAAGACATTGCGTTGATTCACATCGATCGACTCGAGAATCGTCTCGAGCAGCATCAGCTCTTGATTATGTTCTGCGGCTCGCCCAACGTCCGCACGCAGATCGATGAGATCTTCGGGGCTGCTGTCCGTTACATTCTCACGCTCTCGTCGGTAACGCTGCCGTCGTTTCGTCGCAACCGTGCGACAGATCGTGAAGAGCCAGGTGTTCATCGCGGAGCGGCCCTCGAAGCTCGGGAGTTGTCGATGAACCACTAAGAATACGTCTTGCATCGCGTCGCTCACGTCCGATTGCGAAACACCCATGCGCAGCAACGTCCGCCAAACGAAGTCGGCGTGCCCTGTGTAAATGGCTTTTAGCTCAGCGTGCAAGGGGACGACCTTCGATTAGAGACATTGACCCTCGCAAATTTCCCAACAAATCCTCCGCCCGAACTTTCGCCGCCGGAGACTCATTGGAACCGAACCCCCAGGCGAACCCCGAGGAATGGCCAAATTGCACTGGAATTCCAGACAGTTCCAAGATTCTGCACCGAGAACCGCTGCTCCTTGAGCGGCACCCAGGCCGCTGCGTGCGCGCCCAATTGCCACCGGTCCGCGAACGTTCGTTGCACGAGCAGCTCGCCGCTGAAGGCCGTCCAAAGCAGGCTCGACGACAGCGACTCGTCGAAGCCGCGACCCGAGCCGTGCAGTCGCCCCACGGCGAAGCCCGCGCAGGGCCCCCACTGCCATTCATCGCCCCACAGTCGGCACGCGCGAAGAGCTCCCGCTACGAGTGACACCGACACTTCACCCGCTGCGATTCGGCTTGTCGCGGGTGCAATCAACTCGGCGCTCAATTCGAAGAGCCACTTTTCCCTCTTGTGCATGCCGAGCGCCCCTGCCAATCGCGGCACAATCTTGGAATCGAAACCTGCTTGAACGCCGGCCTCTCCCGCGACGTAAACCGAGTTGGTTTTCGACCGCTTGGGCACGACTTCGCTTCGGATGATGCTGATGGTTGGTACGGCACGCGGTGCTTCGCGTAACTCGCGTTCACGCCGTTCGACTTCACTATCCAGCAAAAGCGCAATAGCGACGGCAACGGCATCTTCAAGTATCTCACAGTGGCTACTGCGATCACGAAGGCTGCGCTCGCCCGGTTTCGGGCCTTGAAATTCTAGATCGGCCCGGTATTCGTCGTCGCTCCGGTCGAATCGAATTACGACTCGAATCGCATCGGGTGCTGGCCCTTCGGGCTCGAGCGAGCGCTGGGAAATCTTCTCCACCTTGGCGAAGAGCCTGGCCTCGTCGGCGCAATCGGCAGCAGCTTCCGAGCGCTCGGTGGCAATCACCAAAGAGAGCCGCGTCGCCCAACCCGACGCCGTGACAAAAGAAAAAACGAGAACCGTTGCGAACCGAAAGAGAGCAAGCACCCCGTGTGAACGCCTTGCATGTTTGACTTCGGTGCGTGGCTGGGTTCGAGACAAAAGGCCTTCGTCATTAGTACATCGCGGGCGCCCGACTCACAAGCTGACATAGGCCTTTGGCCCGATATTTGCGAAGGAAGACGATTTAAAATGGCAAAAACGTGTGCGTCTCTCTAACGCAGGTGAATCCGAAGGAGCGCGCATGCACAGCCAGCCAAGACTCGGGACAACCTGTAGACTCGTGGCATTCGCCGGTTCGGTTCTTGCGGGAGCGCAGGCTTGTTCTGGCACGTTGTCGAGTAATGCGGGCGGTGGAGGTGCAACGAGAACGAGCACTCCGAGATTCGCGTCAATTGAATTCGACCAACGACACGAACCCCGGAGGACTCAACGGTACTGCTCGATACGACTACTGAACGAATCTGAGATTGTCGAACACGTAGTTAGGTGATGCCGGAGATGCATTGAGTGCGATGCCGAAGCTAAAATCGGTGTGCGACTCTTTCATGACCTTAACGACATCCGATGACAGGTTAAACGTGATTGACGAGAATTTACCAAGCGATAACCCCGTCAGTTCGGCCTGACTCACGTAGGCATTGTACATGTTTGCTGAAGGGCAGTTGACATAAAGTTGGACCGCCCCGAGGTAGTATTTGTTTGACGGATTAGATGGCACATAAACATCGAGGGCCATTTTCGATGTAATTCCCTGCAAAGTAGTCGTGCTAAATGCCACGGAATCTAGCCGGCGGTATCCACTCGAGCCGACTTGTAATGCAAACGAGCCCTGAGTCTTAGGATCGGAAACAATCGAGAGCGGAACACCTTGGCTGGTCCACTGCGTTCCATTTTCAAACCCCATCAGGGAACTCGTGTTTCCCTGAACGATCGCGATGTTGGCAGTGCCATTATTCTGGCTGATCACGCCGAGTTGGTAACCGGTCGCACCTTCGAGCCAAGGCAGATCGAACGTTTGCCCGACTGAAAGTGGTGACGACGTGAGGAGCTGCCAGCCCCAGCGCTCGATTCCCCCGGTGGGGGAATATATGGCAGCCAAGTTGGTATCTTCGATTACACGCCAGACGAGTACGCCCTCCGCAGGCAAATTGTTGTCGAATGTGCCCGCCGACTTCGAGCGATTTTCGATCACGAAGTACTCACCTGAGCCGTGGCTATCGGCTAGGATTGTGATAACGCCCGTAGTCTCAACTTGAGCCAGCGTGAACGTCTGTGACTGCAGAGTTCGCACCGTAGGCGTCGTCCATCCAAACTTGAGCTTGTGGATCGGATCCAGGTGGTTTGCGTTCCAGTGAGCGTCCATGAGGCTGTACCAACCCGGTCGCCACATCGTCAAATTTCCATAACCGTACAAATCGGCTGCGTTTGCGATATCGTGCATCAGCTCGTGACCCAATAGGCCCCACTGCACTGTCTTTACACCCGCCGAGAAATAGATGTCAGCAATATTGGCGGTCATGCCACCGGTGGGCGTCTGAAAACTGGCGTTGCGCTCGGTGCCATAATCCCAATTTGCTGGGGTTTGACGTATCACCGCGATCCCAAGTTCGTCACCGGTAATGTTGCCGTCGCCGTTGTGATCGTATGCATGGAAGTCGAATCCGCTTCCCACTGCTTGATTGAGCGCCTCGGTCCACTGCTGGGGCACGGGTGGGTCAACCGTTGAGGCCTTGTACGTGCCAGTGTTCCCACCGCAACCACGGTACATCACGTTACTTATGCTCAACCGGTTCCCAGAGTTCTCCAGGAAGAGGGCTTGAACCTTGCCCACAACCGTTTGAATATCAGAGAGAGTTGGCATCGGATCCGCGGTAAGCTTATCCATGCAGACTACGAGTAGGTCTCGGTTTCCAGATATCGCGCTCATGGGTGCCCCTGGAATCGGATTCATGAAGTCCGAAGCCGACAAGGCAGCCTTCGAAGAGACCACCGCTTCAGAGGGGTCGTCACCGGCCCCAATGCTCGCTGAACAAGCTACCACTAGCGGGAGAGCCGCGATCGCGCTGATTGCGCGCCCCTTCAAAGTGGAATCATTTCTCCCTCGAGCTTGATTTGCTTTCACGGTCTTTCTTGTTGTCATCACAGATTTTCCTTTGTATGGGTTCACTTTTTCCTGCAGTCAGACAGAGAGCCGACCAAACTAGTCAGGTCCAACGAGACACTCTTTGTTCTCGTGGCCTTGTCCCTCTTCTTTGTGCCGGTAGCTTCTGCCCTGCTCATTTAGATGGGCGTCGTCGCCAATGTCGCAAAACAAAATCGCATTGGGGATCTCATTTTTCCCTCGTTGCACCGAAACCACTCGTTTAAATGGCCGGAAGCAATGGACCCATGGGAAATCATAGAGACTCGTGCAGATCGTAAACGTGCCGTCGTGTTCCATTTTTGGCATGACGGCACGCATAGCCATGTGCCGTCATGCCAGAACAACACGATAGGGATCGGTCGCGAATGGCGGACCCACGCAACTAAGTGTCTTTGCGGCCAGTCTGGTGGTGACGCGCGTTATTCCGTGCTTCACTTCGCGTGTGGCGCACCAGCGGCTACGTCCGCCGCGTCCGGAGGTGATGACGCTGTCTCGTCGCGCTGCTCGTTGTACCGTCGGACAATCTCGACGACGCCAAGGCAACAAGTTTGGCAGCCACCCGGTTCGCAGCCCACCGTTTGGAGCGGACGAGGACCGCCTGCTAGTGGGCAAGTCGATTCGTCGGCTTCACCCTCAGGCAGGGCCATAATCTGCTTGTAGCGATCGAGGACGGCTTTCGTGTCGTAGACCATCGTGATGATATTTTAATAGCACATTACGCTGAAAATTTCAGGCCAATGGCAATGCAATGGATTTTCCGATGAAAGTCCCCTGGTCGATTTGCTATCTTCGAGTCAAGATGCGCGCATGCTAGCTCCGCATCGAGCAATTCTAATGTCGATAGCAGCCTGTCTTGCGGCGGGTTGGATTGGGAAAGTGGGGAGGGCTTTTGCAGACGAAGTGCCACGGCCACCGCATCCAGAACCCCGGGTGATCGTAGACGTGCTTTTGGTGGACGGGCCGCACAAGCTTGATCGGGTTCAGCATGATGTGCGATTGGGTTGGAAGCGCATCGTCCGTTGCTACAAGGCACAGGGCGCGAAGGAGAAGGCAGTGGTTACGTTGGAGCTCGTCGTGTCGGAGGCAGGCAGTGTTAGGCGTGCGCGAAGAATTGTTTTCGAGGAAAAGGATAGCGAGCTTGCGGCTTGTCTGGCCGAGACATTGACGGGCATTTCGATGCCCAAAGCCCCAGCAGATTCGAAGGCTGACATCGAGATTCGGCTTTCTCCTGGCGATCCGCCGGGGAAGACTTAAATACTTGTCCAATATCGTTGGATTTGGACTTCACCTCAGGGTTGGTGCACATGCCGTATGACGGCAGTACTCCGTTTCGCCTGCCTCACCATCACCAATGCATTTCGAATTCTCGGTCCGGCACGAAGGGTTGCCGCACGATGAGGGCTTCGACGCGGTCACCCTGCGCAGTAACTCGATCCGGCGGATAGCTCAAGGAAACCTTGCCGAGCGAACGTGGGTAACTCACAACGAAGCTTGCGTGCACGAGAGGTTCTGCCCAGCGGTTCGCCGACGTCACGACATCGCGGGTGACGCACGGCCCAATTACAGCTCACCGCGGTGCCCCATAATAGTATGCCCCGCAAGTCGTCGACGACGTACACGGAACGCCCAGGGCCACGATCAACGCCACGCCCGCGATGACCGCCACCACTTTGTATGCTGGGTCAATCTCCTGCTTGGTCGGCAAGCGCCTGGCCGTGATGCAGGCAGACTCGGGCGGCAGCTCGTACGGCGCGCAAGCGACTCCCTTGGTGACCTCGAACGCCGGACACTTGGAGAGACATTCGAGGTAAGCGTCGGGTTGCGTAAGATCCTGGCAGGCGCCGTAGCAGCGAAAGGCCTCTCCAGAATCTATGGGATTTTCGCGGAGCAGCAAGCGATAGCGCGCAACGTTCAGGTCATACTTTGGAGGCTTCGAAGCACCCTTTCGGGCACCGCCGCACGAGAGCGAAAGCGTCAACATCAGCAACAGCGAAAGCGCACGCGCGCCGGCACGACGGTGCATCACTTCGAAGAGACCGTGGCTGTCGGACGTCATGGCGAGCATGGTACGTATCGTCGTCGCTTGGCGCAAGCATCAAAGTCCGTAGGGCACGGACGCGCAAGAATTCTCTTGGGCTTATGGAGCCACATGAACCGGACTTTGCAAATGCGTTAGCCTAGACCCTCGCCGGGATTCTGCATGACTGATGAATGAATCAGAATCTGATCTCAGACATCAGATTCCGGATCAGACATCAGGGTCTGCGAGCAGCCTCAGTGTCAGCATCAGCATCAGACATCAGACATCCCCGCGAGGTACGGCCGAGTCACTATCGAGTTGCCGTCGGACATCTCGAAGCCCTCGTTGGGATTGGATTAGGCCGTGCCGCAGAGGCTGGAATTTTCTGCAGTCGACAAACCGTCCCGCGTTGCCGTCATTCGCAACAATTCCACGCGGTCTCCGACAATAAAGGATGGTTTGTCCCATGCCTTTACGCAAGCATAGCCGGGATCACGCGTGAGTGCCGCGAGCGTCCGTCCGACGAATGCCTACGAGGCGAAGGATCCTTCATGAAGATTACTCGCACTGGAATGCATCTTCTGGTTTGCAGCTGGGTTGTCGCGTGCGGCGGATCGAATTCCGGCAACAATGGTGAAGTCGGTGTCGGCGGTAGTACCGGCGGCGCTCCAGCGACGGGTGGGGCGTTCTTTGCTGGGGGCATGACGGCACGTGCGGGTTCGAGCAGCGGCGGGGCAATAGCTGCAACCGGCGGCGACAGCGCTAGCGGGGGCACTTCAAGTCCAAGTGGGACAAACAACACAGGAAGCAATGCCAACACGGGTGGCACGTCAAGTCCAAGTGGGACGAACAACACAGGAGGCAATGCCAACACCGGGGGCACAAAAACGCCGAGCTCGGGTGGGTCAACGTCAACGCCCATTGGCGGCGCAACCTCGAATGCAACTGGAGGAACGGCTGGGAGAGCTACGGGTGGCACTGGCGTGGGTGGCGTCACTACGACTTCAATCGGAGGGAACCTGAGCACGGGCGGTTCGGCAACCACAGCGATTGGAGGTCGCACGGGAACTGGTGGAACAACAACCGTTTGCGGCACAGTCGCGGCCGCTGGCACGGCAACCTCCGTTTCTGTTGACGGCAACAATATTGCAAGCGCCAACGTCAACGGCCTCACCTTCAAGGGGTTTGGCGTGCTCAGCGCCAACGGCACGAGCGAGCTATTGATGGACTATAAGTCCGAGCATCCCGATAAATATGCGGAGCTCCTCAAGATCCTGTTCGGCGGAGCCAATCCCATCATGACACAGGTCAAAATCGAGATGGGCAACGACCGAAACAACTCCACGGGGCCGGACGCCGCCACGATGCGATTGGCGAGTGAAGCGGCGAATGTTAAGCGCGATCCCAGTTTTCAGTTAGCGGCCGACGCCAAGAAGGTCAACCCCAACCTCAAAGTGTCGATTCTCCGATGGAATGCTCCCGGCTGGGTAAAGAGCAACGATAACGTTTACACCTGGTACAAGAACACGATTTTAGCCGCGTATCGCAACTACGGGTACATGGTCGACTACGTCAACCCAGGCGTTAATGAAAGCGCGCCGGATTTGACGTGGACCACGCAATATGGGAGTCGGGTCAAGTCGGATACATCGGGGTTTGAAAGCACGACCGAACAAGCGCTTTACAACGGCATCAAGGTTGTGATTTCTGACGAAGTCGGGATAGGCTCGTTCGGCGGCAACATGGTGAGCGACGCTACTTTGCGGGCTGCCGTATCCGTTGCAGGTTACCATTACAACACAGATGACGACAGCGCGGGCAACTTCACGAAGCTCGCTGAACAATTCGACAAAGAAGTCTGGAATAGTGAGGCGCAGGCTACGTTTAGCAACACTGCCTTCCGTCCCAATTCAGGCAGCGTCATCGGCGGTACCAACGGCCCACTCGAAATGGGCAACACAATTATCAAAGGGTTCGTCAATTCCCGCCGGACTCACTTCATTTACCAACCCGCCATTGGTTCCTTCTACGAAGGTGAACAGTATTCCTTCAAGGAACTGCTGAGTGCACGCGACCCATGGTCGGGCTGGATTCATTATGACGCGGGGCTCGACGTTTTGAGGCACATCAGTTGGTTTGCGAAGACGGGTTTTGAGAACCAGAGCAACACCGCTGGTATCTGGAGGGCGGTTGCGCAGTCGAGCGCCACCGGTGCGACGGGCACGAATCCCGTTAGCGGCTCCAACGGCACACCGAGTTACATGACCCTCGCCTCTCCCGACAAGCGCAACTTCTCGAC
This sequence comes from Myxococcales bacterium, assembly GCA_003154095.1. GTDB lineage: Bacteria > Myxococcota_A > Polyangia > Polyangiales > Polyangiaceae > FEN-1139. The sequence continues at coordinate 13,968 of PMCK01000201.1, forward strand.
AGTATTCATGAACGATAGCTCGCGGACTCAAACCTACAAGCTATCGACAACCAATATGGGCTTTGCCGGTAAGCCGGCGTTAGAGGTGTGGGAAACCCGCGCGGCTGACGCTGGGGCAGCCTTCAACGGCAATTACGTGAAATACCTCTGCAGCATGCCCGCTGACACGAGCGGCGTCTACACGATTACGGTCAAACCGTATTCGGTGGTGACCGTCACGACGTTGGTCAACAGTGCCAATGCAGAGTTCAGCACGCCGTTGCCAGTTGAAGGTGCGCGCGCCGTACTCGACACCGATGCGACCGGGGCTGTCCAAAATACATCGGACAAGATTTTGTACACTGACGACTTTGACTATAGCAGCAAGACGGTGCCAGTGATCGGAGCCAACGCTCAAATCACGGGGACGGAAAGCTACATAACGTCGCGCGGCGGTTCACAAAGCGTAATCCCCCGCTTCACGTGTGATCGCAACGGCGCATTCGAAGCCTACCTTCCGAGCGGCTCCACCAACTATGTTCTGCGTCAACAGGTGGATCAGGCGGCGATGGGACTTGGGGGTACCTGGAACAGCGGGGACCCCATCACGGGCATTGGAGACAACCGTTGGCTCGATTACAAGGCCAGCGTCGACGTCTCGTTCGAGAACAATAGTACCCAGAGTGGCAACAATTACGCAGCGATCGGAGCCCGTCAACAGGGCGGGAGCAACTCGCACTACATAAACGGTACGCCCTATGCCCTGAAGTACACGTTCGACGGCGGCTGGCAGCTGCTGGTCGATGGCACTTCCGTAGCGAGCGGCAACGTCGTTAGCGGCTCTGGCGGCGTGACGATTGCAGGATTCAAAGCGGCATACAACGAGTGGCACAACCTCGCGCTTCAGGTCGTGGTCAAGAAGGTGACTGCTTATCTGGACGGAACGACGCTGACCACCTACACCGATGCGAATCCGCGATTATCCGGACGTGTCGATCTGGCGAGCGGCTACTACTACACGCGTTTCGACAACTTGAAAGTCGAAACGGTTGACGGCTCCGCCCCCTACTATTCGGAGTTGCTGGACGATCTCGAAACGTACGACCTAGCTTCGCCCCCCAATGCCAAGCTGGTCTATGGCGGTTCGTGGTCGCATAAGAACGGACAGGGCATGTTCAATTACCAGCGATCCATTTCGTCGGGCGGAACTGGCGCCACCCTAAAATATGCATTTTCGGGAACCGGGCTCGACCTACTTGGCCTCAATGACGGTTCTGCGAAGCTGGAAGTCACTGTTGACGGACAAGTCACCAACGCTTCGGCAAGTACAATGGCCTCCAAGGAATTCTACCAAACCTTCACGCTCCGTGGGCTTACCAATGGCGCGCACACAGTTCAGGTCAAGGTTCTGAGCGGTACCCTGGTAGTGGACGCCATAGGAGTTGTTGCGGCACCGATTTAGGGAGTCGAAACTATCGGGCTGGCCATCGACGCGGCCGCCAGCCCTGGTGCCAGGCAACCTGTCTTTGCTGATAGCGCGTTCACTCGACCAACCCAAATTGGTTTGGTTTGAATTTTCTGTGACACATCGAGGTGGGTCAAAACAATACCACTTGTTCGATGAGAAGGAGACACCATGCTAACCTCGTCATCAAAGTCGGCCGCCTACAGCGTTATTTTCCTGGCGACCGTCGCGTTTGGTTGCTCAGGCACTAGCTCGACCGCTGGTGGCAGCATGGGGGGCTTAACCTCGACTGCGGCGACGGGCGGCCAAGCGACCTCTGCATCTGGGGGTAGATCCGAGATGGGCACTTCTGGTGGAGTCAACGCCACTGGTGGTGTCCTAGTGCCAACGGGAGGTAGGGGTTCTGGCGGATCCAACGCCGGAACGGGTGGCAAAGCCACGGGCGGGATCAACGCAGCGACGGGCGGCAACCCCGGCATCGGTGGAGCGGCATCCGGGGGAAACAATACGGGCGGGACTGTTGCCGCGACGGGCGGCAACCCCGGCGTCGGTGGAGGTGCAACTGGAGGAAACAACACGGGCGGTAGAGCTACGGGTGGGGCTCTCGGCTCTGGAGGGAGCAGCACCGCAAACGGAGGCTTGGGCACTGGCGGCTCTACGGTTGCCGTGGGTGGTGGCACGTCTGCGCGGAGCGCAGGTTGCGGCAAAACTTCGACGGTCACGTTCGGGACGGTCCCGGGCGAGTCGGGGACGAAGGTGGGCACCGGTAAGGGAGGCTACGTCACGATTCAGAGCGGCGGCCAGAGCCGCGGCTTCGCTATGAGACTTCCAGACAACTACGATAACACCAAGCCCTACTGGTTGATATTCGGGTTTCATTGGAACGGCGGCAACTCCGCCGAAGTCGACAGCGGCGGGACCAATGGGTACTGGTGGTCCTACTACGGGCTGCAGAGGAAGTCGAACAACAACGCGATCTTCGTCGCGCCCGACGGGCTCAGCGCTGGCTGGGCGAACACTGGCGGACGAGACCTGACCTTCGTCGATGACATGGTCAAGCTGATCGAGGACAACTACTGTGTGGACACGTCGAACATCGTTACCTCGGGTTTCAGTTATGGCGGCGGCATGAGCTACGAGCTCGCGTGTGCGCGTGCGAAGGTCTTCCGAGCGGCCGTGATCTACGAGGGAGGGCAACTTAGCGGGTGCGATGGAGGCAACGACCCCATTGCGTTGTGGCAAGTGCAAGGCCTTACCGACACCACAGTGAACATGGGCCTTGCCACGCCGATACGCGACAGGTTCGTCAAGAACAATGGCTGTACCGCCCAGAGCCCGCCGCAGCCGGCCAACCCTCCCCCCTATCTGAACCCCGGCGGGCATATCTGTACTAATTACTCAGGATGCACGGCTGGGCACCCCGTCCGCTGGTGTGTGAGCCAGTCAGGTCACGGCCCCGGTCCGATTGATGGAACCTCGGACCTTTACAATTCGTGCGCGACGCCTCCCAAGACCTGCTCGGCTTCGTGTCCATGTACCTGGACCCCCGACGACGTGTGGCCTTGGCTGACGGGGCAGACCATAAGCGGCCAGACGCCGAACGCAACCCAATGATGGCCTCGTTCCAACAACTCGTAAAGCGCGCAGGTACGCGAACGTGCATCACCTGCAGCAATGGCGAGAACTTTCGTTCCTTTGAATCTCGTTTCCTGTTCGTCCATTCGAACCCATTCGGGCGATGCTGTAGAAGTGGAGTGTCATCAATGAGAATTTCATCCAAGAAGTTGGGGGTTGGCTTAACTGAAGGTGCGTTGCGTTCTGGGCGGCTGCCGGCCTGGATTGCCGCGACGCTGCTACTCGGCTGTTCTGGCGCGAATGGAGGCAGCAACGAAACAAGCGGACTGGGCGGCTCGACGGGCAACCCGAGTGTTGGTGGTGCCGCTGCATCGGGCGGAGCCGTCGGCACAGGGGGAGTGTTCTCCGGATCCGGCGGGGCGATGACCGGCGGAGCTGCTCACACAGGGGGAGTTGCTCAAACTGGAGGAAATCAAGCGACAGGAGGAACGCTGCCTGCGACGGGCGGGGCAAATCCTGCAACCGGTGGCGCTAATCCCACCGGCGGCTCTCGCAATACCAGCTCTGCAGTCACCGGAGGCTCGAATGCAACGGGCGGAGCGGCTGCTACGGGTGGTGTGCCGGCTACCGGCGGTACGGTTGGAACGAATCCAACGGGTGGAAAAGCTTCGACCGGTGGCGCCCCAGCAACTGGCGGTGCAACTGCGGCCGGCGGTTCCAAGTCGACAGGCGGCTCGGGTGGCAACGGGGGTGGGGGCGGTATAACGGCTACCGGTGGTGCCTCGCCAGGGGGTTCGTCAGGCACGGGGCCGTGCGACCTTTACGCGGCCGCCAACACGCCTTGCGGTGCGGCACACAGCACGGTTCGGGCCCTTTTCAGCAGCTACACCGGCGCTCTCTACCAGGTCCAGCGAGCCTCGGACAAGACCACCAAAGACATTATGGTTGGCTCCGGAGGTTACGCCGACAGCGCTTCGCAAGACACGTTCTGCTCGGGCACGACGTGCACCATTCCCATCATTTACGACCAGTCCGCGAACGCAAACCATCTGCGAGTCACATGGTTCGCGTATTGGTTGCAGAGTGGAGGCAACGCGGCAACTGCCACCGCCGCCAAAATCACGGTGGGGGGCCACAACGTCTACGGCATCAAGTCGGGGACGAACGTTGCGTATCGAAGCGGCGTGCAGCTGTCGGGGACAGCCGCTATTACCAAGAACTCAGCGACGGTCACGTTCTCAAGCCCACAGACGCTCCCGGCAAACTCCGCGCTCTTGTTCGTCGCGAACTCGAAGGATTGTGTGGCAAACTCATGGCCCAACAGTTGTAACTTCCACACTTACTACACATCGGCGGCAATCAACGCCGCAACGACGGTGACGCTGACAGCCAGCTACACGGGCACCAGTAGCACTTCAACCGGCGTCTGGAACGCCACCACTAGGGGCATCGCAACCGGTGACCAGGCAGAAGCCGAGTATGCGGTGTTCGACGCTAGAGCGTCGAACCAATGGTGCTGCTTCGACTACGGAAACTCAGAGATTGACGGCATTGACGACGGCAATGCCACGATGGAGGCCGTTTATTTTGGATCCAACACGCAGTTCGGGCCGTCCGGGGGCGGCAGCGGTCCATGGGTCGGGGCTGACATAGAGAACGGGCTGTTTTATGGTTATGAAAACGGGTCGACCACTGTTCCAAGCAACACCTCCGTAACCGGTTTCTCCTACGTCACCGCGATGGTGAAGGGCCTTTCGGCGAAGGACTGCCCCGCAGGCCTAACTAGCTCGGGNNCGACTGGCCAGCTCGCGTACAAGTGGAACTCTGCTACCAACACATACGGAGCGCGCCCGCCCGGTTACAGTCCGCAGAAGAAGCAAGGCGCCATCATCCTGGCAACGGGGGGCGATGGATCCGTCAGCGGCACCGGAATCTGGTTCGAAGGGGCCATGACGATGGGCGCCCCACCCGACGCAACCGACAACGCCGTGCAGGCCAACATCGTGGCTGCTGGGTACGGAAAATGAAGCCAGACGGCCTCGCGTCGCCTCCAGGTATTTCACGTAATTGCTGATTAAGGATGCGCCAGCGTCAGCCGCGCGGGTAGCACCTACGGGAACAGTGCTTGCACGGGCACCAGACTGTTTGTCGTGCTGTTGTTGCCGAGCTGACCATTGACATTTGCGCCCCAGCATTGCACCGCGCCGTTCACCAAAGCACAGGTGTGAGCGCCGCCAGAGGCTACAGCGGTGACACCCGAGGTGAGGCCGAAGACTTGAACAGGTATCAGGCTGTTGGTCGCGCTGTTGTTGCCGAGCTGACCATTGA
>PMCK01000389.1 GCA_003154095.1 Myxococcales bacterium
TGTCCGCGAGCGCGCGAAAGCGCGCAAGCCTGAGCAGCCCGTGTTGAATGGGTAGTTGGCCCAGCGACGGAGAGCCGGGGACAATCTTGGTGATCGCCACCAAAGAGTAGGGCTCGAAGCCACCAACTCCGAGCCCTGGATCGCCGCAGTGGATGCGTTCGACATTCTGGTTGTCGCACGGGTTCACTGAGACGGACCAATTCCTGGCGGTCATTCCGTGCAGTGGACGATCTTCGGCAAATTCAATGTGTCTTTGATGGTTGTCGGCGTGTGTTTTATCTCTGCCGGGGTTGCGATAGGGGCCATATCTACTGTGTCGATGGGCGTCATGATGCTGAGCGCAAGCAGCGGCGCCGTGCCACCAAGCAGCGGCATTGGAGCAGTCGCAAGGGCAAGCGCAAGACCTCTGCTCGGGTGAGCAGGTGGCGCAGGGATAGGCGAAAAATAGTAACGGACAAGGGTCGTCAAGAAGTTGGCCCAGAGCTGATCGTTTCCATCGCGGAGTGCTCCGCCGTCGCAGTGGCGGTCGAGTTGCCCCGCGAGGAGATAAGTCATGGAATCGATATGGATGGGGATTGCACCCGGTCAGCAGACAACCCGAGTCATTGCGATGACGGGGCCAAACGAGACAATTCTCAAAGCCCTGATGGCGCGCGAGCCGCGGCATCCGCGAGCCATTCCGACTTTTCTGGAAGCGGTGGCCCTTTGGCAGGGTCAGCCAGTCCGCGTTGCGCTCTGTGCGGACTCCGAGGGGTTTTCGTGCGACTCGAGTATTTGTCGCGAAGCGTCGTTCGACTGGGACGACGGCGGAGCGCTGTACAGCGTCCTTTGGGTCCCCGCGGGCGCTCACCGCCAAAGGCGGCATCGCCTCCACGGCCTGGGTAACTTTGCCGATCTAGAGCGACTGGTCACAACGCAGGTGGCACGATGATTACGCCTGAGCAACGAGTGCAGATTCGGCGCCTGTACTTTGCCGAGCATTGGAAAGTTGGCACCATCGCAGCGGAATTGGGCCTGCATCGAGACGCCGTCACGCTCGCGCTCGAGCCTCAGAGATTCACTAACCGCCGATATACGCCAAGCGCGCCTCTCATCGAGCCCTACCAGCCATTCATCGAACAGACGCTTGAGCAGTATCCGCGTTTGCGTTCGACCCGCTTGTTCGAGATGCTCGTTGACCGTGGCTACAAGGGCAGCGTCTGCGCCTTGCGTCGTCATGTGGCCAAAGTGCGTCCAGCGTCACGACACGAGGCATTCTTCAAGCTCAATACGCTTGCAGGGGAACAGGCCCAGGTTGACTGGGGTAGCTTTGGCAAGCTTCGCATTGGTTGCGGGGTGCGCAGTCTGTCGTGTTTCGTGCTGGTGTTGGCTTGGTCGAGAGCCACCTTCGCTCGCTTCACGCTCGACCAGACTCTCGAAAGCTTCCTGCGCTGTCACGCAGCCGCATTCGAGGCGCTGCGCGGTGTTCCAAGGTCGATTCTGTACGACAATCTCAAAAGCGTCGTGCTTGAGCGACAAGGAGACCTCGTGCGGTTTCATCCCCAAATCCTGGAATTGGCAGGCCACTACCACTTTGCCCCAAAACCCGTCGGTATCGCCCGCGGCAACGAAAAGGGTCGTGTCGAAAAGCGTATTCGTGACTTGCGGGAATCTTTCTTCGCCGCTCGCGACTTTTCGACGCTGGATGACCTCAATCGGCAACTCGATGAATGGATTAGGCGTGTCGTCAATGCCAGGTTGGTGCCCGGAGACTCTTCGCGCACCGTCGAGCAAGCTCTTACCGAAGAGCGCGAGCGCTTGCTGCCATTGCCCGAACACGCGTTTGAGCATGACTACGTGCGCGCGACCCGCTCAGGTAAACAACCCTACCTTCGCTTCGACCGAAACGACTATTCAATTCCTCACACACTGGTCAGAAAGCCTCTCACTTTGGTCGCATCCGATACCCACGTGCGAATATTCGACGGCAACATCGAGGTTGCCCACCATTGTAGATCGTGGGACACCGGCAAACAGATCGAGAGCGAAGCTCACTTGCAAGGACTTGCCGACGAAAAGCGCAAAGCGCGTGAATATCGTGGGCGCAATCGGCTCAACGCCGCCTGCGCCAACGCCACCGACTTTCTCGGGCACGTCGCTCTGCATGGGGGACACCTTGGAGGAACCACTAGTCGCCTGCTGCGCCTGCTCGACCAGTATGGTCCCGAGGAACTCAACGCTTCTATTGCGACAGCGCAGGTGCGTGGTGCATTCGACGCCCAATCCGTCGCTCACGTGCTGGACCAGCGGCGGCGTGCCCGTGGAGCCCCAGTTCCCATCCAGGCCGTACTGCCCGATGACCCTCGGATTCGAGACCTAGTCCTCATCCCACATTCGCTCGACCGCTATGACCGTTTGGCTGCGGCGAGCGGCTCGTGCGGCGAAGAAATGCCCCCTTCGAGCACTCAGCCTAGCCGTGAGGTGGACCATGACTGATCTTGCCTCGCGACTTCGTTCCCTCGGGCTCACCTTGACCGCCGACACCCTCGCCGACGTCATCGCACTCGGCACCAAAAAACGTTGGGGACCGACGGAACTTCTGGAATATGTCGCCGACATCGAGGACAAGGAACGTGCAAAACGAGGCCTTGAAGGGCGAACTCGCCGCTCCAAACTCGAACGATTCAAATTGATGGCCGACTTCGATTGGAACTGGCCAAAGGAGATTGATCGACCGCTAGTCAATGCTTGCCTCGGTCTCGAATTTCTCGATGACCATCGAAATGTCGTCCTGGTCTCTCCCCAAGGATTAGGCAAAACGATGATTGCCAAAAATATCGCGCATCAGGCCATCCTCACGGGTCACTCCGTGCTCTTCATCACCGCCGCCAACTTGATGCTCGATCTCGGTGCGCAAGAAAGCTCACGCGCGCTCGAACGACGCCTTCAATACTACGCCAAGATCGGCCTGCTCATCATCGACGAGGTCGGATTTCTCGCCTTCGACAACCGAAACGCCGACCTGCTATTTCAAGTCGTCAGCCGACGCTACGAAAAGAAGAGTCTCGTATTGACGACCAATCTGCTCTTCGGCGACTGGCACACCATATTCCCCAACGCTACCTGCGCAACGGCCCTCATCGACCGCGTCGTGCACCACGCCGACGTCATCAGCATCAAGGGTGAAAGCTACCGCATGCGCGAAGCCGAAAACGATGCCAAACAGCGCGCCGCCAAACGACCCAAAACCAAGGAACCCTCTAAACCCGCCAAGCACTAACCCGCGCAACTAACTTCATGCAGCCCGGGGCCACTATCGCCTCGCCTCGGGCCGTTCAATTTTGTGCGGATCGAAAGAGTCGACAACA
>PMCK01000502.1 GCA_003154095.1 Myxococcales bacterium
GAAGTCGAGAATCTCGTGCACTCGCTAGGGCAACGTGACGAACTGCGGGGATTATTGGAGCACGTTGTCGACGCATTGGTGCTCTGGACTGGGGTCGAGCGCGGCCTCTTGCTACTGCGCGCACCTGGAGGGAAATTACTACCTCGAGTCGGACGCAATTTGGCCCGGCGCGATTTGACGGGTGAACAACGTGAACTGAGTCACAGCCTTGCCCAACGAGCGCTCGCGCTCGGCGAGCCCATCGTTGCCGTGGACGCTACTCGCGAACTCGAAAGCGTTCATGCGAGTGTGCATGCACTCAAACTGCGCAGTGTCCTGGCGGTCCCCTTGATTGCGCATGGGGAGGCGCTGGGGGTCGTGTACCTAGATGACCGAGTGCGACAGGGTGCCTTTGGCGAACGTGAATTGGCTTGGGTTCGCCTGGTTGCTGCAGTGGCCGCCGTGGCCATCGCTGACGCTCGTGATCGGCTAGTCTTGCGTCGAATGGCGCGACGCGCCGAGCGAGCTGAACTTCGCGTGAGCTCAACCCTGGCCAAGCGCGAAGCTGAGCTCGGACAGGCGCGCGTCGAGTTGGCCCACAGTCGCCAAAGCCGCCCCACGCGCCACAAGTATGACGCGATTGTCGGCGAAAGTTCGGCCATGCGAGACCTGCTTTCACTCTTGGATCGCGTAGTTGAAAGTGACGTACCCGTTTTGATTTTGGGTGAGAGCGGCACGGGCAAGGAACTGATAGCTCGCGCCATTCACGAGAACGGTCAGCGCGCTCGGGCTGAATTCGTTGCGGAAAACTGCGGCGCAATACCGGAGACATTGCTCGAATCGGCGCTATTTGGCCATACGCGCGGCGCGTTTACCGGGGCAATCCGCGCCCGGGCGGGCCTGTTCGACGTCGCCGATCAAGGTACGCTATTTTTGGACGAAATTGCGGATATGAGTCTTGCGATGCAAACCAAGTTGCTTCGAGTCCTCGAAAACGGTGAAGTGCGTCCCGTTGGCGGTGACCGCGCTCATCACGTCAATGTTCGCGTTGTCGGGGCCACTCACCGCAATGTGGCGGAGATGGTGCGAGCAGGCACCTTCAGGCAAGATTTGTTCTACCGGCTTGATGTCGTAACATTGGCCATTCCACCATTGCGTCAGCGGCACGGGGACATTCCTATTCTGGTTCGGCACTTCCTGGCGCGACATGCCAAGGGTAGAAAGCTGGGCATCGCTCAACGGACCGTCGAGCTCCTGTCGCGATACAGCTGGCCGGGCAACATTCGACAGCTCGAAAACGAAATCCGTCGGGCCGTCGTGCTGTGCGACGACGAGATCCTCCCCGAGCATTTATCCGAGGAAATCCGTACCCCCGTGGGTGTCGTCACGTCGAATCCGGAGGGGCTCAACCTGCGTGAGCGGGTCGGCGCCATGGAGTTCGAACTCATCACCCTGGCCTTGGAGCGGACCGAAGGCAACCTAACCCGCGCGGCGGAACTTTTGGGCCTTTCCCGGTTCGGACTGCAGAAAATGCTCAAGCGGTTCGCCGGTCGACTGGGCCAGACGCCTGGACCGAAGCCCGCTGCCGAGCTATCCGGCTTGCGATGAAAGGAGTTGGTGCGGCGCGACCGGTCCTCAAATGGGCAGGAGGCAAGTCCAAGTTGGTCGAGTCGATTTGCGCCTTGTTGCCCAAGAAAGTCGACACTTACTTCGAGCCGTTCGTCGGGGGCGCGGCGGTGTTTTTCGCCCTAGCCAAACAGAAGAGGTTTCGACGTGCGGTTCTGTCAGATCGCAATCCCGAGTTGGTCAACGTCTACCAAGCACTGCAATCCGATGTTGACGGGGTGATTACGGCTCTGCGTCGGTTGCGATACGATGAGGAAAGTTACTATTGTCTGCGCGACAAAAAGCCTAGAACGGCGGTTCAAAGGGCGGCTCGGACGATCTATCTGAACAAGACCGGCTACAACGGCCTGTATCGCGTCAATCGCTCTGGCCAATTCAATGTTCCATTTGGACGCCACACGAACCCGACGATCTGTGATGAGCCCAATTTGCGTCTTGTTGCCGAGTGTCTAAAGGGCGTGACTCTCGTGGACAACGACTTTGAATCCATTTGCCAGCGCGCCCAGGCGGGCGACGCGGTATATCTGGATCCCCCCTATATGCCCATGTCGGACACGGCTTATTTCACCAGTTACGACAAGCATCCATTCGGACTCGAGGAACATCAGCGATTAGCCCAGGTCTTTTCGGACCTTGCAGACAGAAAGGTGCTTGCCGTCCTGTCGAACTCGGACACGCCGGAGACACAGACACTCTATCGGGGCTGGTCCATCAAGCGTCTACAAGTTCCCCGGGCCATCAACAGTCGTGCATCCAACCGGGGACCTGTTAGCGAGCTATTGGTGCTCAATCGCCGAGCCAGGGGCGCTCGGATCGGCGGCGCTGTGCTAGAAAGCTAGGTGCAGATCGATGGCTCGAGCTAAGTCGAAGTCGCCCAAAGTCCCTGTGATTTCCGTGCCTACGCCGGAACAGGAGCGCTTCCACCTCGGAAAAGTCGGCATTATGGCCGTTGTAGGGCTGTCGATCGGAATCCTTTGGCCCAGATTCGCCGGATTTCATCTTGTGCCCGCGCCTCCCTCTGAGGCCATTGCCTCGCCGTCTGCAGACGCTGGGGCTGCATCACCATCGGGCTCCGCAAGTGCCCTGGGTGCCGCGCCCAATGCGGGGACAGCACCCGCTAAAGCGCCAGTAAACGACCCTAGTCCGCCGGGAGTGACTCCGCCCAAGGTCACGTTGGCTCAAGTCGTAAGTTGCAGAGCGAAGGACGTCGGAAAAAAAACCCACTGCGATACCCCTGCAATTGATTCGGTGGTGGGTGATCCGCTGCGCGCGCTAATTGCCTGTGACGGCGCGGAGGGCACGCGCGGCATATTGTCATTGGGGTTCGACGTCGATTTCGAGAATAACAAGCTGGACAACTACACGGCGGGAAAAAGCACGACACTACCGTCGAGCCTCACGAAGCAGTTACTGCGTTGCGCTGAGAAAGAACTCGGCAAGGTTTCACTCGAAGGCGTGACTCACCCCATGATGAGTTACCGAGTATTTTATCGGCTCGAGTTTGGTGCCGAACCTGGAGAGGCTGCTGCGAGCAAGGACGACAAGCCTTCCGGCGATAGCCCAGCCCCCTCGGGTGAAGTGATAGCGGCGAGTGGCCGTGTCACTGTGACTTGGGACGCAGCATTGGTGAGAGCAAAGCCGAAGGACGGGGAGGTTCTAGCGCGCGTACTTGGCGGTACTCGACTGACCGTTACTGGTCACCAGGGCGATTGGTATCGCGTGAAATACGATGCAAAAGGCAGCGAGGGCTGGGTCTTCAAAGCAGCCATCGGTTTGTAAGCGCGACCTTGCGTGATAGGCTCACACCTACCATGAACGTCGAGGGAAAATCCACCATGCGAGGCTGTAGGTGACCGGCGTAGACCGACTGTTCGATGAGCACCCCGTAATTATGCGTGTCGTGGACGCACTCTCGGTGTTCGTCGATGCTCTCGAGAACAACGGGGACGAGAATCGTAGTGAATTGATGCGAATGATGACATTCTTTCGCGAGTACGCCGACCTGATCCATCACGAAAAAGAAGAAAGCTTGTTGCTGCCGGCCCTTGTCAATGCCGGTATGCGCTGGGACGTAGGCGTCATTGCCGACGTTCGAAAGGATCACGAGCTTGAGCGATCGATGATTCAAACACTGCGGTATGCTTCCCTACAATCTTCGGCCTGGTCGGTCGTTGACCGACAGCGCGTAATCGATGTCGGCCGTCGCTTCATTGACTACATGCGACAGCATGTGACAGTCGAGAATGAGTCACTTCGTCCATTAATCATCGAGAAGTTGGACGATGCGAGTCGTAGCGAGCTCGACGCGCATTTGGACAGGTTCGACGCGAAACTGACGGCGTCCGGCGAACTTGAAATGCTGACGGACCTGGCAATTAATTTGGGTGAGACGTTTACGAGAAGGTAGTTACCCACTTATCCGTGAGATATTGACCAAATCAGACATGACGACTTGGTTCTTTGGCCATCAGCTGTCAGGTATCAGCTATCAGCCGGAATTCTGAAATCCTGATTGCTGATTGCTGATTGCTGACCGCTGATCGCTAAAATGATCAAAGCCCGCGATCCGTGAGACCGCGGGCTTCGATGAGTTAGCCTAAGCTGGACTAGGCTCTCAACCCTTACCGGCGAGTGCGTCGTCGATCATCTTCGATACGGCGGCGGTATCCGTGGGGTTCTGAACGCGTTTGCCATTGATGAACATCGTGGGCGTTCCTTGAACCGCAACCTCGCTGCCGAGCTTTGCATCCGAGTCGACCTTGGCGGCAAATTCCTTGCTGTCGAGGGCCTTCTTGAACGGCTCGAGCTTGATGCCAACTTCCTTGGCGTACTTCTCGAGCGCGTCACGCTCCAAGGCCTTTTGATTCTCGAACACCTTGTCGTGGTATTCCCAGAATTTACCCTGTGCATGAGCGGCCAGAGAAGCCTCGGCTGCTAGGTGGGCATTTTGATGGAACGACAGCGGAAACTGCCTGAATACGAAGTGAATCTTCGTGCCGTACTTGGTCTTCAGTTCATGAACCGCCGTGGCCGCTTTCGAGCAGAACGGACATTGGAAGTCCGAAAACTCGACGATTGTCACCTTGGAGTCGGCAGGACCAAACGCGGGCGCGTCGGCGGCCGCAATCATTTGCTGCTTACCTGGATCCAGCGGCTTATTGGCGGATTCCATCTTCTTTAGCTCGGCCAAGACGTCATTGTAACGTCCGAGCATCATGCCGCAGCGTTCCGGTGGGAAGTTCTTGGTTTGGGTTTCCACCATCTTACAGGTCTCGGATTCCTTACCCAATTCGCCGCAAAGCTTTGACACTAGCTTGTCGCAGTCCTTGCGCTTTTCTTCAAGCTTTGCGACAGCATAACTGGCTTGGCTGCTGGCAGCCTTGCAAGCCGACGGTGGCAACAGTTCGCTGACACTCTTGACGTCTTTACAAGATTGAGAAGCCTCGCCCGCCTTGTCGCAGACCTTCTTGACCCAGCCTCCGCAAGGTCCAGTGAGTGCGGGATCGGGCTTGTTGCTGCCCGAAGCTGCTGGTGCAGCGGTAGTTGCTTTGTCCTTCGGCTTGCACCCGGTCTGAATTGCCGCAATGCCGAGAGCGAAGGCTAGGCACAAACCTAGGCTGCTAAGCCCACGCTTCATATCGATCGCGATCATCGTCGTTCCTCCTCTGCCATGCAGGAATACTCCGGACTTCGTACCGCGACAGCAGTTGTGGCCCGGCGAGGGCCCAGTCGTAGCAGCACTGCGGCGAGATGCCCATACGGGCCTGCTGGCCGCATACCGATTGCCTCGCCAATTGGAGCCAAAAGGAAGAAAATAGTGTTTGCTTCGTCGGCGCAAGGAATGTTGCCGAGTGCGGAAAGTGCGGCGGAATCAATGTTATCGGCGTGCCGCACTAGCCAGGAGAATGTCGGGACCAAGACCCGGAATATGCTGCCGGTAACGGCATTAAAGCGGTAGCTTGGAGCTGCCGACCGCTCGCAACCAGCAACTTGGCGGGTGGCGATCCTGGTGAACCGCCGCGAGGTCCGCTTGCAGTATTTCGTGACCAAAAAATAATTGGTCCCCCGGCTGTCTAAAAAACGGGGAAATCTAACACTGAACGGAAATGGATGCCGTGGGCACAGTTACAGCACCAGAGGTCGCAATGTCACCTTCAAGACTATCAGTTCTCACGGTAGGCGCCGGCCTACTAATCGTGCCCGCAATATCTATTGCCCAGACAACGGCCAAGAGTGAAGCAGCTGCTCCAACACCCGCAGCTAACAACAAAGCGGCCACCGGAAATACCGAAAACGGATGGACGAGCACTGCGGAGGTCAACGCAAGTGCGTCAGTCGAAACTCCTGCACCTGCATCTTCACCGCCGGCGGCGCCAGCAGCGGCAACACCCGCGGCTCCGGCGCCTGAGGCAGCCGCAGTGTCAGTACCCAGTCCGCCGCCAACCGAAACCGCCGCGGCCACCTCGGACGAGCCCCCAACCCTCTTTGGTGGACGACACACCAAAATCGGTGGATACGGAGCGCTTGCCGTGCACTACGCGCGCATCAACGGCCAAGATGGAGTGCTTACCGGCATAGAAGGAGCCTTGCTTCTCGATCACCGGCTAGCCATCGGCTTCACGGGTTACGGTTGGGGCAATCAACAACGGCTGCCCGCGAGTCAAGATCAATTCCGCGAGTACATGCACTTTGCCTACGGGGGGTTACTCGTGCGCTATCACGTGTATGTCCCGAACTCTCCAGTCTACTTTTCGGCAGCCGCGGTGGTAGGCGGAGGCCTGGTCGGATTGACGGACACTTGGAACGGTGATCTCCATCGCGACAACACGGATGGTTTCTTCATGTTCGAACCAATGCTCGGCGTGCACGTGAACTTTACGCGCTGGATGCGAATGGGCGTTGACGCGGGTTATCGACTAACCTCCGGAATTGGCAAGTTCGGTTTTACGGGTTCGGATTTCAACGGCGTGAGCCTCGGCGGAAACATCGGATTTGGCTGGTTCTAAGGCCGTTAATCCTAGATTGTCGGCGGGCCGGGCACCCGCCGACTCATAATAACTGCTGAAGCGGCGGCACGTGGCCTCGCAATTTACAGCAACATCGATAACGTCTGACGTTCGTTGAATTTAATGTATGCTTTGGCTCGAGTAACCTTGATGCAAAGGCATCTACTTCAACGAAAGAGTCCGACCCGCATGATGACCCATTGCTTTCGCAACATGCTCCTTTCTGGAACTTGGATACTAAGCTTAGCCGGCGCAAGCTGCAGCAACGGGGCTGGAGGCGCGGGCACGAGCACAGCAACGGGCACTGGAGGCGGAACTTCGACATCAAATAGCGTCGGTGGGTCGTCAGGTAATACGAGTGCAACCAGCCTTGGGGGTTCGACGAACTCCGGCGGCGCCCCGAATGCGGCTGGGTCAGGAAACACGGGTGCCGCCGGCGCCACGTCCGTCGCTCCCGGAAGTTATGCCCTGAATCCGCCCAAACAATGTGACAATCAGTTCTACGTCCCCAATTGCACTGCAAGCGTAGCGACATCGGCTTGTGGCGGCAAGTGCTCTTCGATCAATGCCTGTCAAGAAAGCACAAGCTCAAAACCGGGGGATGACATCACCTTTGCCTGTCCGCGCGACATGCTCTATTCGGACGAAATGACTCAAGCAGCCATCGACGATGGCAACACGGGTTTCAACTATGCAGTCGTCGGCCACGACGTTGACACGGGCGGCATAGATGGGTCGGCACAGAGCAGCTGCTGCCAATGCTACCAACTCATTTTCGACTATCCGGCGGAGAATCAAGCTAACGTGAACGCCAGTCAGACGGGCCCCTCGGCCATTCCAATCCCGCCGCCACTGATTGTACAGAGTTTCAATACGGGAACCAATGGCCCATTCGACTTCGACGTCTTCCTAGCGGCAGGTGGTTTTGGCGGGAATAACGCTTGCGACCCGAACGCGGCGCAAAAATCCGTGTCTGGCTTTTACCAATATACGGGTTACCCAGCTGACGGCGGCGACAACGGCGGGGTAAAGGGCGCCGGCAAATACACTGAATGCAAAACCGCCACTCAATGGGTCACGACGGCATCGCTCTCGAGCGCAGCGTGCCAGACCCGTATTAGTACGGCCTGTAATCAAATTGCAGCAAGTTCGGCGCAGATCACGAATGAAACGATTCGATCTTGCATCAAATCGAATGACCCCAATTCATACTATCATCTCAACTGGAATGTGTACGCGAAGCGGGTCGAATGTCCGAGTCATCTCACGGAGGTCACTGGGTGCAAATTGGCGCCGCAGGGGTTGCCAGCTGTCAGTAAGAACGTAACGACGGCAGCCCAGGCGGCCACCGACACAACGTTCAGAACCAACGCAGCCAATGGTACCCATTTTTCCACCACCACGATGCAGGACTGCTGCAAGCCCACCTGCGCTTGGCAAGACAATGTATCCGGCAAAGGCCTGACTGCTACTGGTCAGTACAACTCGTTTTACTCGTGCACTCAGGCAGGAGTACCGATAACCGAATAGCTTCCCCAAAACGTTCCGGTGGCCAGGAATTAGGGAACGAAAGAATCCTAAAGTTCGACTCTTACCAGCGCGAACTTGTTGTTGAGCGCCTTATCCGTCACTACGTCGAGCTTCTTCAGTTTCCCGATCTCACTCTTTAGCGAACTGATTCGCGTGTGCTCCGTCGTGACGAACATGACTGGATGTTTCGACTTTCGTTGTTCGTCGACCCAGCTCTTGAACTTTTCCCCAGAAGCGACAAATGTGATCAAGTGATTGCCCGTGTAGATATTCTCGCCTTTCCAGTTCATTTGGTACGCAACCAACCACTCTTCGGGGCTCTTGCGCCGCTTGTAATACTCAATCACGGTTTCGCGTTGACTCCAGTGCGGAGCAATCTTAACCAGGTAGCGGTCGAGTCCCCAGCCGGTCCACAGGCAAGTCACGATCCCGAAAAACACGACGCCGTGGATGCGTGCCTTTCCCCCGACCACTATTCCCAGCAGGCCGAGTGCTGAGGCCACAGTGAACGCGACAATTACGGGTTCAAAATGAATGGTCTCGGGCCAGGGGCGCGAGTAGTTGTAGCAAACCAAGTGAATCAACCGCATAGGGCCGTTGACGTCACCCGGGTTCGACGTGAATAGGTCTCGACCGACCAACACGGTCCCCAGCAGCGCACCCACGCCAAGTACCGTCAGCGATAGGTTAATCCCCGCGGGCGGGCTAGCGTGTTTGGCATTGGGCAGCTGGCGATAGGTCCAACTCAGGAGCACAAGGGCGGCGATACAAAGCACGGCCCCTAACTTCAGATGAGGGGGGACTGCTCCCTTCGCAACGGGTACGAGCCAAGTAATGCCAACCAATAAAGCGAGGGCGGCTATAACCCCGCCTGCAGCATACACAATAGCTCGGCTGCCTTTTGGCCATTCAACGCGCCATAATGCTTCGTGCAAGAGCGGGCCAGTCATCAGAGCCAGCGGGGGCACCATTGGAATAATGTAATGGTGGAATTTCGTCAGCGTAAGCGTAAACATTCCGAAGGCGACGAGGCACCAGAGGAACAGGAACGTGGCCGTTGCGCGACGCGGGCCGTCGGCTTTGCCGCGACTGAACATCCAATGCAAAAATCCCATTGCACATAGGCCAGACGCCGGAAAAAGGCCGTATCCTAGCTGCCAAATGTAGTAGCGGAAGCTCACATCGTCGCCGGAGTTAGTATCATGCACATGCACGAAAGCGCGCTTGTACATGTCGTGGACCAACAATCGCTCCAAGAACGGGGACCCGTGCCGCACGGTTTCCTGAAAGAACCACGGCACCGTAATGACGATGAATATGAGCAGCGCACTGGGTAGCTCCAAACGTTTCACTAGGTCCCAGCGGCTTTCGACCAATACCCAGGCCCCAACGGCCCCTGCTGCAATGATTACGCCAGGAAGTTCCTTGGCCAGTGCACTGAGCGCTATCAATATCCACGCAGTGAGAAAGTAAAGCCGCTGATTGCGTCGTTCGCGGCGATTAATGTACAAGACGACAAATAATAGTGCAGCCCATAAGAGTGCCGATATCAAGGGCTGCGGGTGAAGATTGACGGGAGCGGCAAGATGACACGCCTCATTGCCCGGCAGGCCGCAGTTACCACCTCCCGAGCCCGCATAGAAATCGTCCCAA
Source organism: Myxococcales bacterium (assembly GCA_003154095.1). GTDB lineage: Bacteria > Myxococcota_A > Polyangia > Polyangiales > Polyangiaceae > FEN-1139. The sequence goes on from PMCK01000502.1 coordinate 9,795, forward strand.
TGCCAATTGAAACCGTAGGGAGCATGCCGCGTAATCAGCGTGATATTTCTCGATACCAGGTACAGTATTTGTGGCAGCGTGCACAACAGCAGCGTTGCAAACACAAGCCCTGCCCCAGAGAAGTAAATATCTCGCCTGCGTGTTCTAACTCGGTAGTGCGAGACCCTTCGACTCGGTTCCGCAGCAAATCCGAGTAGAAACAATCCCATGGCAGCGGTCAGCGGTGCTACGTAGGGCAAATCCGTCATCGTCTGGTGAACAATCAGGTACCAGAACGGCGTCGTCAGCCAAACGACGCTCCCGAGGAGTGCGGCACGGCGTCCCCAGCCGACTTTGACTCCAGCATACAGCAAAATATGCGCAACTAGAGCAAAGGCCACCATGGGCAACCGGGCTGCCCACTCTGGCTGCGGCCACAGCCCGTGCCCCACCGCACCGACGAAGCCATCCGGATGATAATTCACACCAAGCGAAGCAAACGCCAGCGCCTGAATCCAAAAATTGAGAATCGGCTTCGAGTTGAACCAGCCGTCCTGCGCCCACCAAAGGCTCATCCAATCATCGCGGGCTAGAATTTCCCTCGATACCTCGCCATAGTGGGTTTCCCAAGGATCAATCAGGCCAAAGTTGCCCAGGAACGGGACGTACAGTAAGACTGCCAGGCTCAACAACCACAGGCTTGGGTGCAAGAAGAGTGACGCCGACGACGCGGAGGAGTGGTTGTAGAACCAGGAATGGTTGAAGAACCATCGCTGGGCAGTGCCTCCGTGATCGCGAGGAAACACACCTAAAGAATCCACTAAACCGTACGTCGATACGATTGCAACGAGCAAGGTCGTAGTAACGAGTATTCCCGCGACGAGACCGTGTCCCGGCAAAACTCCCCGTGAAGCTGCAATGGTAGCCGCAATGAGCGACAGCATTGACAGAGCAAGCGATAGGAACCATCGGTTAATGCTCGGGCTAGCATCAACAATTCGAGCGTCACCCGATGCTGGCGGGTCAAACATGCCTAGCCGGTCGAGGGCCCCCCAGACACAAACGAACGTGAGCAGAACCCCGAGTGGAACTCCGTAACTCCACCTGCGGTCGACCATCATCAGCAGCGCAGTACCGAGACCACCAATGGCAAGCCAACCGGTACCCCGGTGCGGCCTTTTGGTACTTCGGTGGGACTTTTTCAACGGCGCCGCTGCAGATTTGGTCACGCTCACTTCAACTCCTCGATCAATTCGCGCGCAATCTCGAGTTGTTGCAATTGCCTGATTACTGCCTGAAGTTGGTTCGTTATTTCCGCCACTACTTCCGGCGGCGCCTTTTCGACGAATTTTGGATTATTGAGGCGTTGTTCGAGATTTGCCTTGTCTTTGAGAAGCTTCTTGCAGCCTCGTTCGATTCTTTCATGTTCCTTCGCGGGATCGACAACACCCCGCAAACCGACGAACACTTCCACGTCACCAGCTACTGCAAGCACAGACCCCTTGGGACGAGACCCACCCGGTGGACAGATCTCGGGGGCATCGGCCGTTCTTACGAGAAATTGAATGAGACCCGCTTGCTGGGCAAGCGTGTCTCTCAGCAGTGCATCGCCAGTACGCAACACCAGCGGTACAGTCGCACTAGGGTGAAGATCATGTTCGGTTCTAACGCTGCGCGCAACGCTGATAACGTCCATCACGGTCTGCATCAACCGTTCGGCATCGGGATCGGGACAGTCTTCACTTTGCCCTGGGTATGGTGCTAGCGCAATGGATACCGGGCGACTCAGTGGACGCGGTACTCGCTGCCAGAGTTCCTCCGTCACGAAGGGCATGAACGGGTGCAGCGCGCGCAGCGCGGTCTCGATCACGCGCGCCAGAGTCGCAAGGGTTTCCTGTCGCTCGGCGGAATTGTCCCCATTGAATATCGGTTTGGTCGCTTCGATATACCAGTCGCAAAGTTCGTCCCAAAAGAAGTGGTAAAGGGCCCCAGAAGCCTCGTCAACGCGAAACTCATCGACACCCTGGTTGCATTCTCGAATTGCACGCGACAGGCGTGCGAGGATCCAACGGTTGATCAGAAGTTTTGGAGCCGCCTGAGGTGCAGCATCCGGCTGAAAATCGCTCAGATGGTTGAGCGAAAAGCGCACGGCATTGTAGATCTTGTTGCAGAAGTTCCGGTAGCCTTCGATGCGCTTCGGCGAGAGGGCTATCCGGCGCGCCTGGGGAGAATAGCTGCAGAGTGTAAAGCGAATGGCATCTGCTCCAAACGCTGGAAAGCCGGTCCCCATCTGTGCCGTCGACGGATAAGCCTTCTTGAATTTCGACAATGCCTCGGCCATTGGGGCGCCGGGCAGTGCCTTTCTGACGACCTCATCGAAGTTGCACCCGTGAATCAAGTCCAAGGGGTCAATCGTGTTCCCCTTGACCTTGCTCATTTTGTCACCGGTTTCGTCCACGACCATCCCGTGCAACAAGATGCGCTTGAACGGCGGCTTGCCCATGAAGTGGATGCCCATCATCATCATGCGGGCCACCCAGAAGAACAGGATGTCGTAGGCCGTCGCGAGATCGCTGGCAGGATAGAACCGCGAAAGCTCTAGCGTGTCATCGGGCCAACCGAGCGTCGAAAATGGCCAAAGACCGCTCGAAAACCAGGTGTCGAGCACGTCTTCGTCTTGATGCAGGGTCGTATTGCCGCATTGCGAACAGGCAGCGGGTGCGCCATCTCGGCTTACGTGAACAGTCCCGCAGTTGTCGCAATAGTATGCGGGGATCTGATGACCCCACCACAACTGCCTCGAGATGCACCAATCCTGAATATTGTTTAACCAATGGTCGTAGGTCTTGACCCAATCCGCGGGAAGAATCTGAGTCTGACCACTCCGCACCGCTTCCAGTGCCGGCTCCGCCAACGGGGCCGCCTTTACGAACCACTGAGTGGAGATCATGGGTTCGACGATTGTTCCACTGCGTTGCGATCGGGGCAGCGTCATCAAATGGGGTCGGCTGCCTCGCTCGAGATTGAGTTCCATCAACCGAGCCTTGACTGCCTTTCTGGCTTCGAACCGGTCGAGCCCCGCAAACTCACCGCAAGCTTCATTCATCTTGCCGTCTAGGGTGAAGATATTGATCTCTTCGAGATTGTGACGCTTGCCTGTCGCAAAATCGTTGAAATCATGCGCCGGGGTCACCTTCACCGCCCCGGTACCAAACTCACGGTCCACCAAGATGGCATCCGTGATTATGGGGATCTGTCGATCCAAAAATGGGTGCTTTACTTTCTTGTTGTGCAGGTGCAGGTAACGGGGATCGTCCGGGTGCACGGCGACCGCAGTATCACCCAGCATTGTCTCCGGGCGCGTCGTGGCGACGATCAATTCGGTGGCTCCGAGCGAAGCATCCGCGTCCACCACTGGATAAGCGAACTCGTAGAGCTCTCCCTGCACATTTTCGTCACTTTCGACTTCCAGATCGCTCAGAACCGTTTGCGAACCCACGTCCCAATTCACAAGGCGCGTCGCTCGATAAATCAGCCCCTGCTCATATAATCGAACGAATGCCTCGCGAACTGCGCGAGAAAGATCCGGATCCATCGTGAACTTGAGGCGGGGCCAATCCGCAGAGCAGCCGAGCACACGCAGCTGTTCGGCTATTCTTCCTCCACTCTGCTCCTTCCATTGCCACACTCGTTCCGTAAAGGCTTCGCGTCCAAGTTCATGTCGCGAGAGCCCTTCACGTTTCAATTGTCTTTCGACGACTGTTTGAGTGGCAATCCCCGCATGGTCGATGCCCGGCTGCCAAAGTGTATTGAAGCCTTGCATACGGGCGCGGCGAATCAATACGTCTTGAATCGTTCCGAATAGTGCATGCCCCATGTGCAACGCCCCAGTAACGTTAGGGGGAGGCATCGGAATTACGTACGTTGGTCGATTATCTTCGGGCGCCACGCTGGCTTGAAACACACCGTTGTCCATCCAGAACTTGTACCAACGAGGTTCGACGTCTACTGGCTCGTAAGCTTTGGGAAGCTCGTGCATCGTGGGCGGACCCTAGCACTAGTCGCGCGATTCATCAGGACTGATGGGTCCTTCGGACCGGCCGCTACGCGGCCATCGCGCCACTATCCTCATTATCTTTGGGCATTCGCCCAAACCCAAAATCGCTCCGCGATTTCGTAGTACATCAATTCTAGCGAATCGATGTACTAGTCACGCGATTCATCAGGACTGATGGGTCCGCGACTAGCCCATCCGTGCGACACGAAATCACAACGTCGTGCGATTAAAGCTTTGTCTCAGCCTCGAGGCTCGTTGGCAGAGCCTTTCCTTCTCGCAGATAAGCAAGGATTAGAGGCGAAGACCACCGGTCATTCGGCCGTTAGGCGCTGTATCTCTTCGCGTATCATCGCCTCGGCGAGCACGGGCACTACTTCCCAAACAACCTGCTCGACGACTTCTTTCGATATTGCGAGAACGCCCGCAACCTGCTCGCGAGTCAACCCGAGGTCGTGCAATTTCGACTCTAGATTTGTCGTGCCGATTTTTGCAGCAACGGCCGCGGTCGGAGTTGGAGCCGCCGCAGTATTTGGAGTTGAAACCCGGGCCGGCGGGGCCGAAGCTTTTGGCGCTGCCGCCGCAGGCGCAGCGGAACCGAAACTCATTGTCGTGTGCTGGCGCGCGGCTGGTGCCGCAGGCGTGGGTGCAGCCGCGGGTCGCGCTGCTGGGGGCGGCGCCGGACGAGCTGCCGCTTCACCTAGACGTTGAACAAGGGCACCAACCTTATCGATCAAGGCCTGCGTATCGAACGGCTTATCGATGAAATCGTCAGCGCCCGCAGCTGATCCGCGTGTGCGGTCGTACGGATGTTGTTTACTACTCAGAATAATGACACCAACGCCGGGGGCCTCTGCCTTAATCTTCTGGCAGATTTCATAGCCGTTGGAATCACCCAGGATTGCATCCAAGATGACGAGGGCGGGACGTTCCGATCGCAATTTGGCAAGCGCGTCGCTTGCACTTTCCGAAAGGACAGTGCGGTAGTTCTCGCCCGCAAAGGTGATTTCGAGCACCTTGCGCATGGTCTTACTGTCGTCAATGGCGAGCAGGGTTACGGTCACAGAGCCTCCGGGGAGATTGGATCGAACAGCGCAGAATCATCCGACTTTACGATCAAAAGTGTCAAGGATTTCGCGGATTCCGTTTTTGGAGAGACGGCACGTGGACTTTACCTGGGCTCCATTTAGGACCTCAGCTCAGGATGAACCAGCGAACGTTTGGGGTTACTTCCAGATGGAAGTGATTAGCATGGTGTACGTCGAAATTTGGCGTCAAAATGCTCTGAAATACCCGCATCTCGGCCGACGAGCATATGATACTGCGAAGCTCGCGGGCCTCGGGAGTATTCGGGGCCGGAAGCGGCGCATCTGGCCCGCAGACCGGAGCATCGAGTCGCCCGTGAAAATCACGCTCGACCACTAGCTCCTCTCCCGTTCGCAACCGAAATGCATGGACATCCAGGGCCAATGCACCGGAATGTCGCTTGCCATCAGTGCCGTCGGCGACAGCCTTCGAGGGACGAAAGCCTGATGAAAAAATAACATCGCTTACACCATGCGCTTCGAGCACAGTAGTCCATTCGTCGAGCGCGACTACGAGTCGACAGTCGAGAATTTCATATGGTAATCGCTCGCGCTCAGCCTCTGAATACCCCGTGCTAAAACGAATTCTTCCAAGCGGACCCTTCAAGCGAATCGGCGTCTTGACGCCGGGCGCTTCGTCCTCGAGCTTATACGGTATTTGACGGCGCGAAAGCTCGAGAAGACATGTCTTGCGCTCGAGTTGCGCAATTTTATACGCGGGAGTCGAAGTTACGTCACTCGGAAAGGTCGCTCGATTGCGGCCAGACTTGTAAGTTGTTGCACCACCCGCCAGCGTGACGGCAATACAGAAAAGGAAAACTGAAACATTTCTCATCTGGGACCAATTCTCCTTGGGCGCACGCGCAGTGTAGCCCAGCCGTTGCGGTCGATTCTAATTTCCGGGCATTTTTGCAATATTTGGCCGCAATTGTCGGATATTCCGTTCGGCCTCTGCACTTACCTTATTCGAATCGCTCGTGATATATTCGTGAGGTGGCTGAACCACTAACGCGCCGAGCACGGGAAGTACTTTATGCGCTCTTGAATGAGTTCATTGCCAAGGGCGAGCCCGTTGGGAGCCGCACTCTCGTCAAGAAGTATAGATTCGATCTTTCGCCAGCCACGATTCGCAACGTACTGGCTGACCTGGAAGATATGGGGTTTCTCGTGCAACCGCATACATCAGCGGGGCGAGTGCCCACTGAAAAGGCATTTCGACTCTTTATCGATGCGCTGATGAAGACACGCCAGCTGTCGGCTCCCGACGCTGCAAAAATTGCCGACTGGCTGCAGCACGAATCGGGGGGCGACGACTTACTGCGTTCGACCGGGCGCTTGCTTTCCGAACTAACCGGCTCACCTGCCTTGGTAGCTCGGCGACGCGCAGAGTCGCGACCGCTGCTGAAGATTCGGTTCATTTTGACGCGTCCAGGTGAATTGCTTAGCGTCGTCGTGTTCCGCGACGGCACTGTCGAGAATCGCTTCATTCATGTCGATTTACCACTCAAAGAGGGTGAACTCGACCGAGTTCACCAACTTCTCGAGGAGGTTTCCGAAGGTCTCACTTTGACGGAATTGCGCGAACATTTCGTTAGGGCACGTGATGCGGGCCGCGATGAAACTCAACCACTCAATGACCGCGGTCTTTCATTAGTTAGCGCTGCGTTGGATCAGACATCGCGTGCATCGGAATTGGTCGTGGAGGGGCAAGCGAGGTTACTCGATCAAGCGGGCTGGTCGCAGGGCGAACAGCTTAAAGAACTCATGCATGCGCTCGAGGACCGCGAGCGTTTGGTAACGCTTCTCGACCGAACCCTGGAATCGAAAAACGTTCAGGTCTTTCTGGGTGAGGATGTAGGAGGTACCAATGATGCTTCTATGAGTCTCGTTGCAGCACCGTATCGCAGCCAAAGCGGCGAACCGGGTGGAGCGGTCGGCGTAATAGGGCCCACGCGTATGGACTATTCAGTCGTAGTTCCCCTTGTTGGAGCGACTGCAGATGCTGTCGCGGCCGCGCTGGTACGAGCCGAGCAAAGATCGCAGGGGGCGCAGGGGGCGCAAACGAGTTCGAACATAATATCCGGTGAGTCGATGCCTGGCGTTGACCCCGCGACGGTATCGGACCAGGGTGCGGGCCGCAAAATAAGGTAAAATGTTGCCTATATCACGGTACTTCTAGGATTTCAGCGTTTAATGGTAGCCTGGCACGCCATGGCTGACCTGTTGGTACCCACTGAGAGCGTGCGCGCGGAAAGGAACTCCCTTGATATTGCCCTTGAGCAAACGCTAAGGGGAGAAAGGGAACAACCCCTGCGTTGGATAGCCGCGGTACTTGAACAGGACCCTCAAAGGGTCATGGCGTACTATTTAGCGGGCTATCTGCTGAGGGAGTCAGGACATGTGGATGCGGCTAGCCAAGCGTTGCGCGTGGCAGTTCATTTCGGTCTGTGTGAAGGCTCACT
>PMCK01000130.1 GCA_003154095.1 Myxococcales bacterium
CCCTGGCATTGCCCCTGGCAATTCGCGTCGCACTGGCCGTGGCAGGTCCCACTGCAATAGCCGCTCAAACGCGCCGGCTCGCAAGTTGCGACAATGCGTCCGGGATCTACCGAAGCGGTACAAACACCGTCGCATGCGGCCTTTGCTTGCAAATTGGCTTGACATTGGGGAGGCATGACTTGGACTTGTACTTGAATCCCCTGCCTCAGTATTGCATCGATGTGATTGCCAACCGCGCCGCACGCCGCTTGCGCTGCGGCACCGGGTTGGTCGGAATTTCTGGGTGTCATCTCCGCCGGGTTCACACCCAAGTCCGCCGCCATGCGTTGACAGGCGCTCAATACCTCGCCTTCCATTTGTGCCGACAGGGAAATGAGATCATGCGAAGCTGCGACGAATGTCTTGATTTTCCCATTCGCAATCGCGTTTGCAGAGTACTGATAACCGAGCGGATTGGATGCACTTAGTCCAGGACAAGATGCGCCCAGCGGGCCGTATATTCCACCAGAATAGCAGCTCTGGCTACTCAGCAATAGTCCCGCCCACAATGATGCCCGAAGTGCCGTTTTTGTGCCCTGGCACTTGAATGAATTGTCCGTGATGTGATACATTGGTTCAATATTGTTCATGAATACTCCTTAAGGATCAAGAAAGGCCATTTCTTCCGAATTCAGGGTAATATCAACTCCGCCGACCGCAACATGTAGCTCCTTTACAGAATTGGGGCCAACGAGCGCCACCGTTGTTGCTCGTTGATTGAGCACCCAAGCCAATGCGATCTGGACAGGGTCGACGCCACGCTTGAGTGCCAATTCGCGGGCACGAGCCAACTTTTCGAAATTCTTTTGGGAGTGATAGACTCGCACTTGCTCGGTGTTTGCGGTGTTCGTAGGCCCCGATTCTGCCGAAAAGAAACCTCTGCACTGCGCCGACCAACCAAATACTGGCATCCCTTGCTCGGCGTACCAATCCAGATCCACGGCCGAAGCGTAGGTACAGCCGGCCCAGGTGGGCTCATTGGGCGTTGCAAGGCCCAAGTGCGGACTCGAAAGGCAGGGCCCGACTAACGCATTTTTGTTGGCGTAGTGCTTGGCTTCGCCCAACCTGGCTGTCGTCCAATTCGAACCCCCGAACGCACGTATCAGGCCGTGTCTCACCAATTCATTCAAGACATCGACAATTTCACCCACCGGAACTGAAGGGTCGTCCCGGTGCAGAACGAACAAGTCAATTGTGTCCGTCTGAAGTCTTTCGAGGCTGCGCGGCACGGCCCCACGAATGTAGTCGGGCCGCACGAGGTCGATGTCCACGCAGGCCTTGGTGAGGATGATCCAATCCGTTCGAGTTCCGCGCAATCTCAAGTATTGGCCAATCGCTTGTTCCGACTTTCCTCGACCATAAATCTCCGCGGTATCAATTAGATTGCCTCCCGCTGCTTGATAAGCATCCAGGAGACTTGCAGTTTCTCTTGCAAAATCAGTATTGAATTTTAGACTCCCAATGCCCAGACGAGCAACATTACGACCAAGCTCAGGTATAAAGATCGACTTCATTGGAATGTTAACCGGATCAACAATTTTCGGACTAATTGCCGACAAGTCTCCCCGTTTCGACAAATAAACGCAATGCCGTCGTTCGGCCTTCGAAGCATTCCCCCACGTTTTATGGGTTCATTTCTAATCAAGTTCGTGGCGCGCGAGCACTGATACTTTCTTCAAAAGCCAACTTTGGTAGCGGGGGCGGGCCCAAGGGAACCCGTCGGACCCAGGAATGTGCCTTGGCTGGAACAAACCGAGCACAGCGTAAAATGCGGCAATAAACTACCCCCGCATTGGACCATTCGAGGAAATAGTTGGTAATCTTACTGGGCGCAATGACGGAGGGAATCCACATGCATCTCATGTCAAGGCTGCTAAAGCCGCGTAAGCTCGCACTATTGGCACCGCTCGCCCTGTCGCTGTTGCCGAGGCCCACACAGGCCCAAACAATGACATGGGTTGGCAATCGACAAGGCCCGGCACTGACCGAGATACTCACGATTGACGCCACCGGGGAAACCAATTGGCCCTATGGTAGAGAAGACGTTGCCGGCGATGGCCTGAACACCTTTACGGTGGCCGAGCAGGCCATCGATGCCCGCACGGTCTACGTTGCAACCGACGCGAATCGGTTTTACTCGCGCGTCTATTTTTCGATACCCGCGGCGCAGCCGGGTAACGTGACTACTTTTGTATTCATTGATTCGGACCAGAACGCCACAACGGGTGGCAGTGCCACTGCCGCAGACCCGACTTTCCCTGCGAATTCAGCTATCGGGGGCTATGAGTACGCCATCAAGGTCCAGCGTACCGCCAACGATGCGACGGCTGGTTCGATTTGGCGCTTCGACAACGTAACTCGAGCGTTCGCGGAAGTTGCAAACGCGGCACCCCAAATCATAACCGAAACCAACTTTGGTTTGGACCCGATACGCCTGGGTGTACCCCAAGACATTCACGGCTACATACAATCTTCGGTGGAACTTGCGCAGGTCGGCTTGACTCAGGCGTGTCAAGCAGACATCTCGGTTCGCAGTACGAACCAGACCGCAACCTTGGGTGCGGGCGACCTTGACATTGGTGCAAGCGCGAGCTGTGTACAACCCGCAGCCCCCAACCCAGTTATCGTAGTTCCCCCTCCTGGCTGCACGATCAATGCTGAATGTCCAAACGGCGGCATCTGCCTGAATGGGACCTGCATATTGGCGCCGGCTTGCGCGGTCAATCTCGACTGCGGCGCAGGCTACATCTGCGAAACAGGTCGCTGCGTGTTTATTGGCGGGACCCCCTGCGTCAACTCGAGCAACTGCGACGGGCTTGTGTGTCAACAAGGCCAGTGCGTCGTTTGCGCCAATGATGCGGCATGCGGCGCCGGGTTTGTGTGTGCCCCCGATGGCCGCTGTCTGGCTGCGGGCATCGGAACAATACCTTGTGTCGATAACAGCACCTGCAATGCACTCGTGTGTGATCAGAGACAGTGCGTCGTTTGCGCCAATAATGCCGCTTGCGGCCCGGGTTTCGTGTGCGGCACCGATGGCCGCTGTTACGCCGACATTGGGGCGCCCTGCACCAATTCTAATACCTGCAACGGGCTATTGTGTCAGCAGGGGCGGTGCGCGGCTTGTGCCAATGATGCCGCTTGCGGCCCAGGCTTTGTGTGCGGCACGGATAGCCGCTGCATCGCCGGCTTGGGCGCGGCTTGTACCAATTCCAGCACGTGCAATGGGTTCGTCTGTGAAGGCGGGCAATGTGTCGCATGCGTCAATGACGCCGCTTGCGGCGCAGGTTTCATGTGTGGTGCCGATGGCCGCTGCGCCGTTTCGACTACAACCACTACTCCCAGTGACGCAGGACTTCTCTATGTTGCGCCCGGCGAGCGTTTGCAAGGGGGCGCCTGCGCTTGCCGAGCTGGCACTGTGGCGGGAAAGGGCATGCTGGTCCTATTAGGCCTACTTGGGACAGCATTATTGTTGGGGCGACACTCTAAGCGGGAGCGTGAAAAATGAGGCAATTTTGGCAATTATTTATGAGTTCTGCACGCATAGCAGAGCTTTGTGTGATTGCCCTCATGACGGTTGCTAAGCCCGCGTTCGCACAAGTGGACGCGGAGCGCTTTAAACCGGCTGTGACACATGACGGCTGGGTTACGTCGGAAGGTTCTGATGTTCGTCCCACTGCAGATCCCTTCGAATTCGGGTTCTTGATGAACTACGGCTATCGTCCGTTGATCATCACGGATGCCAACGGAAATTACTCCCGAAGTTTAGTGGGTGGGCGTCTGGGGATGGACTTGCAAGGGTCCGTCACGTTGTTCGAACCCGTAGCCGTCGGGCTCGACTTGCCATTTTTCCTATTTCAATCGGGATTCTATAGTCCGAATTCCGCAGGCCTTGGCAAATTGAGAATTGTACCTAAGGTTCGGTTGCTCGATGACCGACGCAGCATCGGCCTCGCACTCTTAGGCGAGTTGAGGGTCCCCACAAACGCAGGAGACTACTCCGGGAATCCGGGGT
>PMCK01000367.1:0-205 GCA_003154095.1 Myxococcales bacterium
ATGCGGCCGATCCAGAGCTACAGGTCAAAGGATATTTGCAGGGCAACGAACGCGGCATACTCGAAAACGTCACGCCAGGAGGCGGTCGCATCGACTTTCTGCTGCCGTGCGTACGGCCGCGATTCACTGTGACGCGGGGGAGCGAAGCTGCCAAACGTCACATTACGGAAGCTTCGACGGCGCTCGATACCGTCGTGCTAGTGCC
>PMCK01000367.1:215-5414 GCA_003154095.1 Myxococcales bacterium
GAGGTCGTGCGATGACGTTTCGGATTCGGGATGCGCAATCGAATGCCTTGCGTTGCGAGCAGACTGCACGGCTCATGTGCGCTGGGTTGGCGCAGAAGGGCGAGGTCGCGACATTCGAGTCCCAGCATCGTCAGGTTCGTTCAACGGATCCCGCGGGGCAGCGCTGGACCTATCAGTTTGGTGAGCGTGGAAAAGTTGAAGCGATCACGACTCCGCTAGGGCGAGTCTGCAGGATGCGTTTCGACGATCGCGGTCGAATCGAGGAATACGTCGATCCGAGCGGGCGACACACTGAAATACCTTGTGACGAGCAAGGCGCCCCAACCCGATTCGTTCGTAACGGAGTTGAGTTCGTTCGCTTCTCGTGGAATGCGTCGCATACTTCGTGTTCGGCGCAGTTCTGGGACGGTTCTGGTGCGCGGTATTTTCAGACTGAAGACGAGAAACCCTTACAATATACGAACCGGCTGAGTCAGGTAATCACCGTCGATTACGACGACGCCGGACGGGTATGCGCGCTGAACGACCCGCTTGGTCAACAGACTCAGTTCGAGCGCGATGAGCTGGGTAGACCGTCAACGACTCGCCACCCCGACGGACGGGTTGAGTCGGCAGACTATCCCGAGCCCGGCACGGTTATTCTTACCCGGGATTCGGTGCCCGTTGTTCAGATGCAACTCGATTCGCGTGGGCAGCCGCTTGCGGCAAACTACGCTGACGGGAAGAATTACTCGCTCACGTACGATGATGGCGGTCGCCTTACATCAGCTGAGGGCCCTGACGGTGTCTGTTCGTACGAATACAGTGAAGATGGCAAACTTCTGAGCGAAACGAGTGGAGATCAGAAGTTCACGTTCGAGTATGACGCATGCGGTCTACTTGCCGCAACCCACTATCCTGATGGAACGCGTGCCGAATTTACGTACGACCCCGACCGGAGACTTTCGCACGTTCGCTGGGGTGCGGCGAACATTTCGTTCGGCTACGATTCGACCGAGCTACGAAGAAATCTCACTACACCTCGCCTTAATACGCAGGTGGACTTTGACTCGTTCGGGAAGCTTACACGCATCAACGTATCTGACCGGGTAACCCAGCGCACTGCGTTCGAGACGTCATTTCAGCATGACGTACAAGGTCGTCTGGTTGCAAAGCGGGACTCGACTTACGGGGAGCGACGCTTCAGCTACGATGCCGAGTCGCAACTTCTGGGTGTCGCAGATGAGCAGGGGCGGTGGCGGGAGACCTTCGGCTATGATGCGGCCGGCAATCGCAAGTTCACGAGCGGCCACAACGTAGATGTCGCAAAGGGGAATCGCCTACTCGCGCAGGGCGATACGCAGTGCGAGTACGACTCGAGAGGAAACCTGGTCGAGCTCAAGGCTGGGGGAGTGACATGGCGCTTTGCGTATGACTTAAGAAATCTGATGGTCGAGGCCGATGGACCGGTGGGTCGTACCGAGTTCAAGTATGACGCATTAGGCCGGCGTATTGAGAAGCGCACGGGCGATCGGAGTATCCGCTACGTGTGGTGCGGTGAACAAATCACACGAGAGATTGTCACGACCAGCGAGGGCGAATCCGCACGCGATTACCTTTACTATCCAGGCACGTACGAGCCACTCGCGCTGCGCGTTGACGAGAACATCTACTACTACCACAACGATCACCTTGCAACGCCACAGCGGCTAACCGACGAGCAAGGTCAAGTCGTATGGGCTGCCGACTACGCTGCATTCGGGTTTGCGTATGTAACCGTAGCTACAATCGAAAACCCTTTGCGTTTGCCGGGGCAATACGCCGATACCGAGACGGGGCTGCACTACAACCGGTTTCGTTACTATAGCCCGCTACTCGGGCGTTACCTGAGCGTTGACCCGGTCGGTCTGCTTGGCGGCCATAATCTATACCTGTACGCCAACAACAACCCCATAAATGACACCGATGCGCTCGGTCTGTTCTCTTGGGCTGCACTTGGCGCTGCTGTAGTCGTTGGGGTTGCTGCTGCTGCATTGGTTATTGCCGCCCCGGCGGTCGCGGCCGTTGCGGTAGCGGCCATTGGCGCCATGGCGCTTGGGGCGGTGATTGGTGTCGGTATCGCGGAATACCAGAGCATTGGGAACTTCTGTTGGCCATGCTTCTGGAAGGGAGCCAAGAATGCAGCTCCTGCAGCTTTTGGGATTGGTTTGCTAGTGGGTGCTGCCGCCGTGCTGTGCCCTCCGCTTGGCGCGGCATTGATCGTCGGCGGAGCCATCTACGGCACGTATGCCTTGTTTGATGCTCATTTTGGATGGTCGGGCGGCAAACCTTTCGACCAGATGACGGACAACGAGAAGAGCGAGCATCTCGGGGGCCTCGCGGGGGGAACCGTTGCAGGTCTTGCTGGTGGCCTAATCGGCGGATACGGGGCCGGTGCAGTCATGAATGCCGTCCGAGGACCGGGTCCGGTCGCGCCGGTTGAAGAGGGAGCCCCAGGGACGGGCCCCGCCCCCGAGGAGGGTGGGCTGCCACCTCCACGTACGGGCGGTGACCCCAACGCGCCCGCCGCCGGTGACAATCCGGTGGGCAAGGACGGGCTGACCTCGGAACAACGTAACTACTACGACAACCGCATCGAGAATGCCTCGACCCCGGAGGAGGCTCAGCAAGCTCGGTACGATCGCAACGCGCAGTCTCGCGATCAACGTGGTCTCGACGAATTACCACCTGACGATTGGCAGCGAAGTAGCAACCAAGTTCAGCAGAACCAGAGCACGGGCTCGAATGCCGAGAATGCCGCCCTAGGTGACCTGGGGATAGAGAACAATAACGCCGCCGGCCAGCAACAGACCTTTCCCAAAGGAGACAACACGGTCACCCGCCCCGACGGCGTGACCGACAACGCCTTGGTCGACGTCAAATCGATGCCCAATGAGCCAGGACCGAATGGCGAACCAAACACGCTCTACAACAGCGAGCAGCTGCGAGCTCAGCAGGCAGCGGCTCAAGAAAGCGGCCGCGAACCGGTCACTGTGATCTCGAACAACAACCCGAGCGCGGTGCGACCGAGCGGGCCGCTTGCCGAGGAATCCACAGTGTTGCATCATAATCCCGAAACGGGTCAGTTCTCGGCATGGAATCCGGAAACAAATGGCTGGGACCCCATCAGCAACGACGCCGCGCGATCCGTCGTGGGGACGCCAACCAACCAATGAAGCAGACCAATGACTGAGAACACCGACAAGCTCTTCGTTAAGCTGATAGCGCCGAATCTGCCCATCGAGACCGTGCCTAGAATTCTCGACGGTCTTGAGGCGAATCCTGTGCTCGACGCCACCCACGCGAGCGGCGACGAACGAAAGCGCGTACCCTACGTGCGCGCGACCGCCGAGGAGGCGGCAAGAAATGGTTTCGTCAGCCTCTGGCGCACCAAGGCGCCCAAATACGGTGGCTGGCTATCGACGAAGTCGTCCACGACGGATGGCTTGACCCTCGAGTTTAATCCGGCGCCGAGTCCTCCGGCTCTCGCGGCCGTTTTTGACGGTGCGGCGCGCCTAGCCGACGTGATGCGTCCCGAGTTCGGTTTTGTCCACCTTTGTTACGTGCGGGATCCGGACGCCGTCGCGTACAACCGAGGCTTTGCTAGCATGACGGGGCGCGTCCTCGATCGCGTCGGCATCGCGAACGTTCATGCCCGCAACTGGTTCGGCCCTTACCTGGTCAAGCTGCTCGGAAGGGATTTCCTTCTGGCATTCCCTTATGCTAGGGAGAAGTCCTGGGGTGGGATTCAGGTCGATCTCGTCGCGGAACCTTGGAGCTCCGACTTCGAAACTTTGAGGGTAGGCCAGGAGGAAGTGATGAAGCGGCTGAACGCCACGGGAACGGTCTGTGCGACTGAAGGTCCGCCCGTCCTTTGGAAACCCGGTCCCAACTGGATTTCACCCGGCTGGAGTCCAGCGAAGAGGCGATAACATGGCTGAAATTCCGCACCAGTGGCTCGCGGTCCAGGGCACGCAAAAGTTCGTGAAGCAAGGCAACGCTTCCGGGCGAGACCTGCGCGGCGCCGATCTCACTGACATTCGACTCGAGCGGGTGGACGTGAGCGGCGCGGATCTGCGCGACGCCGATCTCGCCAATTTTCGCGCGGTTGACGTGAGTTTTGAGGGTGCCAACTTCGTGGGGGCGGCCGTGGTCGGCGCACGCTTCCACGACTGCATGCTCGCAGACGCGAACTTCGCCGGATGCCTGATGGACCAGATCCTGCTGGGCGCGTGCACGTGCACGGACGCGAATTTCGAAGACGCAAGCCTGCGGGGTGCGGACGTGACCGGTACGATCTTCTCGCAAGCGCGCATGGCGCGGGTCGACCTACGCCGCGCGATCGCGCCGCATGCGGCATTCGACGACGCGGATCTCACGGACGCGGACCTCAGTGGCGGGAATTTCGAGAAAGCGTACTTCCGCCGAACCCGGCTGACCGGGGTGCGATGGGACGGTGCGAACCTCAAGGGCGCGCGCTTCGACGCTGGGGCGGGAGCGCAGATGCTCGACAACGCGCTGAGCCAGAATCCGCAATGTTCTCCCAGCGACTACAGTGCGCTGGCTTGTGAGGAAGGCGACAAGCGCTGGTACGTCATCGAACGACGTGCGGAGCGGAAAGAGGCCATTCGTGTCGACCCACCGGAGCAAACGGCGGATGGACTCGTCCTTCCGTTTACTCTGGCGGAGATGAGCTTGCCGCCGCTCGTCGCCTACGCGCTGATCGTGAAGGTACTGCTGCTCGGGCTGCTCGCTGATACGCTTGGTGCCACGCAAGGGCCAAAGATCTTTCACGACAAAGCGGGTCCGAGCGGCTTTGTATTGCCGGCGTGACGAACTAGTTGCGTAATTATACGGCCCGGAGCGCCCTGTGTACGCTAGGGTTGCTCCAAAGCAGTCCGAATGTGCTCCACCGCAACTGGCAACTGCTGAGCAACAATTTCCGCTGGAATATGCAGCACGCGATACCCGGCACGAGTGAGATACCGGTCCCGGCGAGCATCAGCGGCAGTGCGAGCTGCGTGGTACGCACCATCCACTTCCACAATAAGTTTCGCCGACGGCGCAACGAAGTCAGCGATGTACTTGCCGACAGGTTGCTGCCGCTTAAACGTAACCCCAAGTTGCTTCTTACAAATGGCCTGCCAAAGAGCGAACTCGGAGCGCCAGACATGGTGCTAA
>PMCK01000068.1:0-5310 GCA_003154095.1 Myxococcales bacterium
AGCGGTTACCGTCGCAGCGGGGAGATTAAGCGGCGCCATTTTCACACCTCTACTGTTCTTACGTGTATCTAAACGTGAAGCCCGGAGCTAACTTACAGTCGCCTGCAAAAGTTCCTGGACCGCGATTTTTTCTTTGGCATGACGGCACGGGAAGCCACGTGCCGTCATGCAGGGAAGAAATGAAAGACTGGGAGCGTACGCTGTGAGATGCGCTTTGGAATGCCGCCCCAAAACTCGCTACCTTATCGGTCGACGCCGCGCAAAAGGTATTAGGTTGGCACCGATGGGCATGAATAACTCACAGTATTGCTGTACGAAAAGCTGCGCGATTGGCGACCGGCGTCAAGAATTGGCCTGAACTTAGGCAAATGAGTGCAAGGTTATGCGATTTGCATTACTAGTTGCCGTACGGTTCGTGCAATGTCCGAGTCCAGGAAAGCCGATTCAGTGCCCGGTCCCAAAAAGGGGCATTCGAAATCATTCCCGATCATTGATGAGAGCCCGGTCTTCGGGTTCCCGTGGGCGGTCGCTAGGGCTCTCTCGGGTGCGTTTCGCGAACTCGAGTTGCGTCACGCAGGCAGGACGCTCCTATTGAGTATCGCAGTGGGTAGTGCAGTCGGACTCATCGCTTGCGGCTTCTTTTGGGCGCTGCACTTGTGCGAATCGGTCTTGCTGCATAACCTGACCGGTTATGTTCCGCTTCTTCCCGGCGGTGAAGCTCCGCTGCCCTTCTCCAGTGAACCCTTAAAGCTCATTCCCTGGGCACTCGTCATCGTTCCGGCATTGGGAGGGCTTGTTACAGGCTTGGTGGGTCATTTTCTTGCACCGGAAGTGCTCGGTGGTGGCGGCAATTCATATGTTGAGGCCTTTCACACAGGAGGCGTGCTAAGGCGAAGAGTATTGGGGCTGAAAATCTTTGCTTCTCTATCCACATTGGGAACGGGCGGCTCAGGTGGTCGTGAAGGTCCCACCATGCTGATTGGAGCGTCGGTTGGAAGCCTCATCTCACGAGCCCTTCGTGTTCCAGAGAAAGATCGGCGATCGCTCCTGGTTGCGGGCACTGCTGGGGGTCTGGCAGCGATGTTTGGCACACCACTTGGGGCGGGTCTACTTGCCACTGAAATCTTGTATCGCGATGACTTCGAATCGGATGCATTGATTCCTGCCATATTGTCGAGCGTCACGGCATATTCCGTGTTTCGCGCTATAACTCCTGGTGAAGGGCACCTATTCAACTGTGCCAGGCATTACGAATTTAGTCCGCTGCGCCTTTGGCTTTATGTCTTGCTGGCACTCGTTATCGCGCTGGCTGGCCGCCTTTTCATTTTTGTATTGAATCACACGAGACAGATGTTTCGTCGTCTACGGGTGCCTCGATGGTCCTTGCCTGCGCTCGGAGGGCTTTTGCTCGGCTGTCTCGCAATTACCTGGATCCTCGGAATTAATCCGTCGCTCCATCTTGAAGGCAAGGGGATTGGAATTCTTGGTTCCGGCTACGGTGCGGCCCAGGCGGCAATCATCGCACCGAGTTTCATGCCCACGCGTTGGCACGCGGTTGGCCTGCTATTTGGTCTGGCATTCGTGAAAATGTTCGCTACGGCATTGACGCTAGAATCTGGAGGCAGTGCTGGTGATTTTGGACCGTCCATTGCCATTGGGGGTCTGCTAGGCGGCGCCTTTGGCTATGCGGCGCAAATTGTGATGCCGAGCATTGCCGATCCCGGCGCCTTCGCCTTGGTTGGAATGGGCGCGTTTTACGGAGGCATTGCCCATGCGCCCCTGGCCGCATTAGTCATGGTCTGCGAGATGGCGGGCAGTTACGACTTGCTCGTTCCCTTGATGCTAACCGTCGGACTTGCCTATCTGGCGTTACGACCCGTGTCACTTTACAGCGCACAGCGCTTGTCGCGGTCGTCCGGTGAAGGGGTATCGATGTTGCGCGGCAAGCAGGTGCGCGACATCTTCACAATGAATGGGGATTTGCGCACGCTCTCGCCAACGGCTTCAACCCAGAGCATCAAGCAGGAATTGTCGTTGGGCGAGCAATTGGTTTATCCCGTTGTGGATGCCACTGGTAAGGTCCTCGGCGTCGTTTCCGACGAAGTTCGCTCAGCCGTACGCACCGGGTTCGACTTTGGAGGCGTTGTCATTGCTGCGGACGCGATGATCCCTGATATTGGCGTTCTTTTATCCGATGATCTCGAAACAGCCTTGGCCAAGATGGTGGGAAGTCGACTGCACGCACTACCTGTGGTTGATGGCCAAGGCAAACTGCTCGGTCTGATCTTGGAGCAGGATATTACGCGAGCCTATTGCGAGCTTCAGCATGTGCCCAACCCAATCGTGTGAGGCTTGATACAGTGGTGTCCGTATCCAGTCCCGCCGAGCTCTACGCCGACGTGCAGGAGTTCGTGAGTAGCACGATACCTTAGCGCGTACGGTGCGCGGCGGTGCCAACGGCACCTAGGCGAACAGCACCGTGTCGGATAGCTTCACTTTGACGTAAGCAGTCCAATCTTCGGTCCGCGACGGTTCCGTGCCGTGACGCCCCAAAATGCCGGTTTTGTATGATTGAATCACGCACGGGCAAATGGCCTCCATGTCCTTTGCACACAGTTGCAGAACAAGGTATGTTCCCGCCGCTCCAAGCGAGGCATGTTCTTGAATGCACTAATTGTAGATCAATCTCTTTGCATCAATGATGGGATTTGCGTCAAGAGCTGTCCCATGTCCCGGCTCGAAATGTCGCCCGACTCGAAGGGGCCACGAGCGCTCGAAGCGAGACGCGACAGTTGCGTTCGCTGCGGACATTGCTTGGCCGTGTGCTCGAAGCAGGCCCTCGAATGGAGTGACATGCCGAGGTCCGGCATGTCACGGGCCAGAACTGCGCCGGATGTTTCCGCCGAGCAGGTCGCAGACTGGTTAAAATCGCGTCGCTCGATTCGCGCGTACAGGGAAACTCTCGTCGATAGGCCGCTTATCGAGCAGGCGCTCGAAACCGCTCGCTTTGCTCCAAGCGGGCACAATCGGCAGCCGGTGAGCTGGATTGTTGTAAGCGGACGGGACAAGATTTCATCGCTGGCGTCAGCCGTCATTGAATGGATGCGCAATGCCGTCGCTGGCGGGTATCCCGCGGCTGCGAGGCTGGGTTTCGAAGGGTTGGTCCGTCGCTGGGATCAAGGGGACGATCAGATATGCCGCAACGCTCCGCACTTATTGCTCGCACACGGTCCCCAATCGGACACGATAGCGCCGGGCTCTTGCATCATTGCAGTAACGTACTTGCAGCTTGCTGCCGCGGGTCTTGGCTTGGGCACTTGTTGGGCCGGCTATGTTATGATTGCCATGGGGCTTGAACCGGCCTTTGCGAAACTCATTGGCCTTCCCGAGGGGCAGCAAGTCTACGGCGCGACGCTACTCGGTCACGCGCGGTACAAGTATCACGCTATTCCCGCGCGCAATGAACTTCGCGTGGAGTGGCGCTGAACGGGCAGGCACAATCACAATTGTTACGTCTCCGCTCCAAACGATGGCAGTTACGCGTGGCAGTACTGCGATGAAGAAACGACGCCGATATTGGGATAGTTTCTTGATGGCCTGCGCGCAGGTCGCGGCATTGTCCGGCTGCGGTGGTTTCAAACAGACACGGGCCCAACCACACAAGCCAAGTCGCGGGGAGCAGGTCGAGTCACGCGAGATCCCACGTCTGCCGCCAACCTGCGCCGAGCGCGCTGCCCAACTTGGCGACTGGATGAACGCGTTGACGGCGGAGTCGCAAAGCTTGCCAGGGATACTTCCCACCCGGTTGGGAGTGCGCCTGGTCCCGTTCCAAGGGCGCGAGGTCAGGCCTGCGCCCATCGTCGAGCTTATTCCCGGGAGACTGAGCCTGGAAGGACGACTTTTCGCTGGCGACGCTGACCCGCCCCTCGATTTTGCAGCCCAGATAACGAGCCTCCTACCGGCGCTAGGCAACATGGTCAAGATCCGCGCGCTGGTTCCTTCCGGAGACGTTGCTCTCCCCAGCGTCGCGTTGTCCATCGATCGCGACGTCCCTTGGCGAGATGTGGTGGCGCTAACGGTTGGGCTCGCGCGGGCGAACTATCTCGACGTGGACTTTCTGTTCGCCACGCGTCCCGCTAGCGGTCTCACCGCGCCACCCGCCTCATCGATCGATTCGGACCTCGCCGCTATCGCTGGTATGACCGATCCATCGCGCAAGGCGGCGCGGCTGGGAGACTTGGCCCAAAAGTTGTTCGCCACTTGCACGGAGGCGCACCGCACGTTCACGGAGCTGGGCGGGATGGACTACAAAGATCGTATGCCCTATCTGAAGACCAAACTGCCCGCCGCGCTGGAGACATGTGGGTGCAGCCTCGAGATCGAGGCGCTGCAGGCCTTGCTGTTTGGCGTGTGGGGCATGCCTACCGGGGCTATGACCTATTCCGCGGTGCCCGCACGACTTGCGGGCGTCGGCAAAAATTGTCGAGTTCTGACTCAGCCCGCGGAGATGCCATGGTCCGAGGCCTATCGCTCGGTGGTCGATGCCGCGGGAGCTCCAGAGGGACTCCACCCGGAGTAGTCAGCGGATCGCGGGCAGGTGGCGACCTTGACTTGCCACGCGTTCAATACTTTTGCGGTGCAGAGGTGATTTTGCGTGCGTAGGCCATGAACGTGAGGTCCTGGCCTACCTTTATGCCCACGGCACTTTCTTGAGTCGACGAACTCCCGAGCGCAATGAGTTCCGCACCCATGGCGCACGCCTGCTTGCGTACCTCGTCCTTGACTTCCGGGTCCGTGGGTTGCGCTCCTGTCTTTGCGTCCACGCGGATTAGGCCGATAGGTTCGTACTCGTCAGCATATTTAGCGCCGGGGTAGACATCCGAAGGAGAGATCAGAGTGAGTTCACAGTTTGCGGGCCGTGCGGCGCGCGCAACGCCGACCCTCGTTGTTGCAGATTTCCCGCAACCTGACGCCACTAGTAGGCACAAGATTGTCCCAACTATTGACGCGTAGTACTTGCTATCCATAATTCCCTGCTTCCGACCCGAAGCCTCCGCCGGACCTTCAATGGTCACAAGGAATCTACCCGAGCCCGCTATGGAATTCAACGAGTAAATTCAGCAAAATCCGGGACAATTTCACTTAACGACGACCGCAATCGTCCAATACTTGAATAAGTCTTCGCCATTCGCCCGTGGAAAATGGACCGTCTGCCCACACATAGCTGTCGTAGATATGAACGGATACTTGGCCCCGCCTCGCCCAGTGGTAAGACCAGATCCTTTCCATGTGATTGACTTCATTTTCCAC
>PMCK01000068.1:5319-28120 GCA_003154095.1 Myxococcales bacterium
GCGAGCGTCACATCCGAAAACCAAGGGTGATCAACGGCGGTCTTGTAACTGACGTTCGGGCCTGTGGTGGGGCAGGAATTTGGCAGGATGGCCCCGACCGCGCGCCGGCTGTTATCAACATCCGTTTGGGGATCAAGGCGTGCCAGGCTCCTGAAGGGAAGTTCGCCCAATCGCTCTCGGATAGCGAGTGCAACGTTCGATGGCGTCGGGTTGAGAACGGCGCCCTTGACCACATCCCATAGTTGCTCGAGACGACCTTGCCAGTCCATTTTGACCGCTCCGAGACCTATGTTCATCACTCGCAGATTGGTTGCAAAGACGCGGACGCGAGATTCATCCACGGATGCGTGGACACCGCACCACGAATAGTCATACGTTGCTGGGTCCTTTGCCACGCCTTGACGACCGAGCATCGACCCAAGCCTTGTCACCCAGGCGGTGCGCGCGGTTGGGGGTTGTGCCGAATTCAGTGACAGATCCGATACATGGTCGGGCGCGCCCGCGTCCCATTCGTACGTAATATACTCGAACGTGGGGTCATCGAGATCGATTCGAAGCGAACTCGACATGGGGTTAACATCGCGCTTGGCATCGGGGTAGAGCAGTGCCATCTTGTCGATGGTCGTAGTGAGAGGGTTTTGCACTACTTGCACCGCAGTTCGACCACTGCTGGCCTTGTTTGCCAATGCTTTGCCCGCGGGCGCCGCAACGTGGGAGAGAAACGTATAGGTAGCAATGCCTACAACGACGATGCCGACTGCGCTGACAGCTAACAAAGCTTGAACCTTGCCCACAGCGGCGGCGGCAGCCCCGGTACCGGTAGCGACGGACGTTGTTAGTGACGCGTGTGCTTTCACCTGCCCCTCGACAAGCGTCACTGCACCGCAGAAACTGCAAGTGACGCTTATTGCTTGCCCGTCATAGCTAAGGGGAGCCCCGCATCGTCCGCATCCCAGCGTCAGTTCATCCATAGACTACAACTAACTGCTACTATAACTTAGCTCTTCTTGCAAGCAGTTCGAGACCGTTGGGCTTCCCGCGTTGTACATACCGGCGCCTGAAGTCGTGTCACTGGTTGCGCCGTTGGCGTTACCCAAAGTAACGGTAAACCCGTCAATCGTCGCGTTCGTGGCGCCGGTCACGACGTGATACGTATTGTCCGTGTTGTCGCCGGGCGCACCAATATCACCGCTGAGGATGGTCTTATGTGCCGCGACATCACGCATATCACGCGATGATTCCGTTCCCGCTAAACCACCATACAGAGCCACCTTGGCCTTGAAGTGGAATGTCTTCGTGCGCGGATCAGCAGGGACGTTGGATCCTGAACTATTCTCGGTAGGCTGGTACGCGCCTTCGGCCACCCATATCTCGCAAGCGCTGTAGATGCCGGGCAGCATCTTGACCGCTGCCACGTTGAGCCCCTTTTGGACAGTCTTCGGGGGAGTGCAAGAACTCCCCTAGTCTGGTGGCCCACTTCACGTCCTAGCGCGGGCCACTCACTCTTGCGGCATTCTCCGTTTCTTCCTTCAACACCCGCATCTTCCCATCGGCGATCTCGAGTACTTCGGTTGGATTATGGCCGTAGTATGCGGATAGCCCGACATCGATGCGAGCGAGGTGTTGGTTGCAGCCGAAACTGATGCCGCCTTTTTGCGGCGTATGCCCAACGACCAAGCGCTTGGTCTTAAGGACGTTCAACACGGTGTCGAGCTTGGCACACACTTCGTCGCCCACTTGTTCCCCGTAGTCGCGGATCCAGAACGGAGTGCTATCGCCTTGCAGCTTTTTGGGTAGTGGGCCTTCACCCCGCATCCATGCTCCAACTTCACTGTTCATTTCATCCAGGCCGTACCGCAGGTGCTTGGGTAACACGCCGCCGTGAGCGAACACCGAATCACCCACTATCCACACTATCGGGTAGACTGAGAGCTTGCGTGCCATGCGACCTCCGGGCAGAAATGCCTCCGCGCGGCCTCGTTGTTCAGCGGGACGTTCCGCTGCATCAGGGCGGCCGGTGCTCGGTTCATTCGCAAAGGCCTTGAAACCCTGTTCACTCACGTAGCGAAAATCGCCTTGAACGTTCATGACCTCATGATTGCCATTGAGGCGATACACGTGGCCGCCCGCAAGCTTTGCCGCAGATTCCTGTTGGTCCAGAAAGTTCAATAGTTCGCGATCATCGTCACCCCGGTCGAGGATGTCTCCCGTTTGAACGACGACCAACTGGCCCCCAACCCATTGGTCCTTGTCATTCGTGGCACCCGCTAACACAAAAGCGCGTTTTGCAACCTTCAAATCCCCGTGCAAATCGCCAATCGCCACGACGCGAGCCGCCTCTGGTACGCGTGATGTTTTCGTTTCGGCAACCGGCAAATCCGCACGCGCGCTCCGTTCGATT
Source organism: Myxococcales bacterium (assembly GCA_003154095.1). Lineage (GTDB taxonomy): Bacteria > Myxococcota_A > Polyangia > Polyangiales > Polyangiaceae > FEN-1139. The sequence goes on from PMCK01000068.1 coordinate 7,721, forward strand.
GAACCGGGCGCTGCCACGGCCTGGGCCGCGGATCGCTGGTGATTGTCGTCTTTTGAGGCTGCTGGAGTTTTGTGGCAACCCGGCTGCAGCGTGCCGAGTACGACAAGGAAAATTAACCCCCGAGCCATGAAATATGCACCTCGACGGCTGGACGACAGCCAATTGCATCGGCAAATGCCCGACGAACGACGCGTCGAACGTCTTCCTCCATGTCGTGGCCGTGACGTCGTGCTTCATCTACCGTGCGCACGACATTCGCGGCGACCGAACGCAGGGTTACCGTTCGCTCGTCGTTTAGAGGCACTCCCCGCGTGGAAACACGCGGTGGTAGCGCGAGTTTCCCCGATGCGTCCAAGAGCAGCGTGATCAACGCTACCCCATTACGACCCAATTCTGCGCGTTCGGTGAGGTCATCATCATGCAAGACGTTGCCGCCGACGGCGACGGCGGTCCTGCCATGTGGCACGACAACGTCATGTTCCAGTGTAGAGTCATTGACTAGTACACAGCGCCCATTTTCGACGACCCGTACCCCATTTACGCCGGCATTGCGCGCCAATTCGGCGTGGCGCATCAAGTGGTGAAGCGTCCCGTGTACCGGGACGAAGTTGTTAGGTCGAAGTAGCTCGATCATGCGCCGCTGCTCGGCATGACTGGCATGACCGCTCGAGTGAATATGCGGATCACTGAAACGTGTGTGAATGCGTGCGCCGCGTCGGAGCAGATCGCACAGCAAACTCTGCACGGCGCGCTCGTAGCCCGGGATGGTGCGGCTCGACATGATAACCGTGTCGCCGGCTTCGATGTCGAACCAACGGTGATTACCTTGCGCAATGCGATACATGGCCGATGCGCGTTCGGCTTGAGTGCCACCCGCCAACACNNCCCGACTGCTGGGCAATTCGACCGAGCGCCGCCAACCGTTGCATATTGCTCGCAAACATCGCAACCATCACGCGATACGGCGCATCGAGAATAATCCGCTCGAGCGTCTCGCCGACTTCGCGCTCAGAACTTGCGCGCTCAGGGGTATCGACATTGGTGCTATCGCTTAGCAGCAGCGAAACGCCGGCATCGCCGATTTCCCCGAGGCGGCGCTCGTCCGTCGGTTCGCTGTCGGGCGGGTCCGGATCGAAGTCGAAATCACCCGTGTGGACGATGGTGCCGGCGCGCGTGTGAATCGCCAATGCGGTTGCATCGATAATAGAATGAGCAACACGGATTGACTCGACGCGAAACGGGCCGACGGCAAAACTTACCTTTGGCTCGGTTTGACGAAGGTCAACGGCGTCGAGCTCGAATTCATGTTCGACTAATCTACGCTTGACCAAGCTGAGCGCATGAGCCGGTCCCCACACTGGCACGTCGAGTTCAGACAGCAGATAGGGAATGGCTCCGATATGGTCCTCGTGACCGTGAGTTAACACGACGCCGACAACTCGGTGGGCCTGCTCGGTCAAGTAGGAGAAATCTGGCCGCAAAACGTCGATGCCCCAGTCGTCATTCGGAAACGACGTGCCGCAATCAACCAATAAGATGCCGTCCGACTGTTCGATTGCTAGACAATTCATTCCAATTTCGCCGAGGCCGCCCAGGGGCACGATACGAACGGATTGAGCGTCCAGAGTTTCGAACATGCGACCTCTACTTTGCCCGAGACTTCGGGAGGACGCTAGCCCGATAGTGGCTCCACGTACATACCGATGGCATCGCAGCCGATGCGGGCTAAAAACACGACGGTGGACGACGGAATTTTACAACGCCTACAGTAGCGACTAAAGGGCAAAGAATCGAAATTGTAGGGTTCTATCCCCCGTACAAACAGGACAATACCCGTAGGGAGCGTAGTTCCAATACGCGCAGAGGTCAGACGATGAGCCAAGCCAAAACAGTGAAGCCCGACGAAGCATTGGCACTGATTCAGGAGGGCTACGCCTATGTCGATGTTCGGAACCAATTGGAGTTCGAGCAGGGGCACCCTGCGGGCGCGTACAACGTGCCCATCACACTACAGACCGATTTCGGACCCGAACCCAACGGTCAATTCATCGAAGTCGTCGGCAAGCACTTCGCGCGCGACGCAAAGCTCATAGTGGGGTGTGCTACCGGCGTTCGTTCGGGGAGAGCCGCCCGCCTGCTGGCGGATGCAGGCTTCACCAACGTCATCGATCAGAAATCTGGATTTAACGGCTCGCGCGACCCATTCGGCCAAAAATCGCCCGGTTGGCGTGATAGCGGGTTGCCCATCGAAGTGGGACAACCCGAGGGAAAGAGTTACGAGGCGTTGCTAGAAGCAACCTAGGAATCACAGCTATCAGCTATCAGCTATCAGCTATCAGGATTTCTGATTTCTGGCTGACGGCTGATAGCCAGTTTTCCCAAAGAACGACTAAGGATTCTTCACCGTTCTGGCTCGATCATAATCACCAGCCGCTTGCTCGACGAGCGTCGCGTCGCGCGCTGCGCGTTCGGCTTCAGCTGTCAAGGAAGCCGTAAAAAGCGTTAGCCCCCAGATTCCGTTGTCGCGGCGACGAAACGGGTAGCGGGTGCCACGCACCGTCTGCACGCTGGCCCGATCGCCCTGAACGTCGACGCGACCGATTCCGCTTAGATCACGCCTGAGCCGGTCCAACCAGCCTTTTTGCTTTGCGTAAAGAGCGAAGACATCCGAACCGTCAGGGGCGTCGGCGAATGCTTGATACATGGCCAGCGCGCGCCCTTTCTCTGGCTCGGGGTAGCTTGCTCGAATTTGCTCGACGCTCTTTCTACGATAGTCTCGAATCGTATAGCAGGCGTGCTGCGCTTCAGTTTCCGTGTACGAGAAAAACGATGCGGGGTCCCCTTTGTTGACCGCGATTACAACACGTAGGTACGCCCCTTCCGGAGTTTGATCGCTCGGGAACGATAGGTGCGCATGAACCCAGAAGCCCACGACTGGGCCCAGAATCAGCAAGAGAAACCACCATCGGCGTCGCACTCGCGCAGCTTAGGGCACTCTGCCCCTACAAACAAGAGATAGAGCACTTTTGCGCACGAAGTGCGCGCCGATAGGCGTTCCACGCCATAAAAGTGGCTCGGTTGTGTTGCGCAAGTTGTTCGCATCGGCTAGGGAGCGACCCTTGTTTAGGCAAGCAAAGATAGCCGTAATTGTCCCTTGCTTCAACGAGTCGCGGCTCGTCGGTCGCGCGCTCGCGCGACTTCCCGAATGGGTTGACTCTGTCGTTGCCGTCGACGACGCGAGCAATGATTGCACAGCCGAGGCAATACAGGCTGTCGGGGACCCTCGCATTACTCTCGTGAGGCACTCGACTAATCAGGGTGTTGGTGCGGCGATTCGAACGGGATACCGTGTAGCGCTAGAACAGCGCGCCGACGTACTTGCCGTCATGGCCGGCGACGACCAAATGGATCCCGTTGATTTGCCTGCCGTAATTATGCCCATCGTGACCGGCGCAGCCGACTACGTTAAGGGCAATCGGTTCCTCCACCGCGAGGCCGCCAACATGCCCCTCTTGCGTCGCCTGGGCAGCGGCTTTTTATCCGCCGCGACCCGAATGGCGAGTGGCCTCTCGATTGACGATACTCAGTGTGGCTTCACCGCATTGTCGGCGGTAGCGGCGCGGCACTTGCCGCTCGAGCACCTCTGGCCACGTTTTGGCTACCCGAATGATCTATTATTGTTGTTGGCGGCACGTGGACACAGGGTGCATGAAGTGCCCGTGCGACCCGTCTACGCCGACGAAAAGAGCGGCCTTCGGCCGTGGCACATCGTCCAGATCCTGGGAGTAATCGCACGCCGGTGCTGGCAAGAGCGCGCCCTGCAAGCATCGCGCGCGGATGTTCGGGCGCAGATGGTTGCGCCTAACGTCAATAGACTGCTGCCCTAGTCGGACCGCTACGTGCCGGATACGCGCAGACATTGTCCGCCCGGATGCGCGTCTTCGTTCGGGCAGGCATAGTCCGCCTCCCGATCGCACCCTGCGACTCGGTACATGTCGCCGCTGAGTTTGCGCACTTCGATTTGATCAGCGGGGCATTGCCACCGCGAAGCGGCGGTCTTGACCACCATCTGGTCTTTGCTCGCACCACCACATCCAACAACCAAGAATCCGAGAAATACTAATACGCGGCAGTCCATTTACGACGCATGAGACACGGTTTACGGTTCGTCAATATGCCCTGAATGCAGAATTATTCTGTAGCGGTTAGATTTATCCGACGACACAAGATGCTGTGTGCAGAGAGCACACACTATGTGCGTCGAGCAAGCCGATAGCCTACCCCTGGTGTCGTGAGCAGCCTCTGAGGTTGCGATGGGTCCTCCTCAATCTTCTGTCGAAGTTGCTTCATGTATACGCGAAGATATTGAAGCTCCTCGACATGCGAAGGCCCCCAGACTTCGCGCAGTAGCTGGCTATGCGATAGTACGCGGCCCGCTTCGCTCGCCAACAAGTGCAGAAGTTTGAATTCTGTTGGAGTGAGTACGACTTCGGCATTCCGGAGAAAGACCCGCCTCTGGAGCACGTCAATCCGAAGATCACCGACCCTTAGCTCGCTGCGGTTGGGTACGTGGTTGGCACTTCGCAGCGCTGCTCGGATTCGAGCCATCAGCTCGCCTTCGCGAAACGGCTTGGTAACGTAGTCGTTGGCGCCTGCGTCGAGTGCGCGAATCTGATGCTGCTCTTCGCCGCGCGCCGAAAGCACGATGATGGGAGTCTCGTGTTCCTCTCTTACGTAGGATGCAACCTGAGCGCCATCCATGTCGGGGAGACCTAGATCCAGAATTATCGCGTCGGGTGTACGTGCGCGAACCTTGAGCAACGCCTGGTTGCCTGTAGCCGCCTCCTCCACTTCATAGCCTTGGCTTCGCAGCGCGACGTGCAGGACCCGTCGCATCAGTTCTTCGTCTTCGACGACGAGAATCAAGGGGCGACTCGTCATGCCTGTACCTCGGCATCGGACGGCCGTGCTTCTAGTTCCCCCACCACAGGCAGTGTAAATTCGACGACGGCTCCGCCGCCCTGGCGGTTCCGAATGCCAATCCTTCCGCCGTGCGCGCGAACAATGGCGCGGCAAATCGTAAGCCCTAGCCCTACGCCGCCGTCACGTTGGTTGGCCTGCTGTCCGCGGTAGAATTTCTCGAATACCTTGTCGATATCTGCTTCAGCAATGCCCGAGCCGCGATCGGCTACCTGTATCGTTACCCGATTGTTTTCCAGGTGTGCCGTCACCTCGATGGGCGATGCCGCGCCTGCGTGGCGCACCGCATTTTCGAGCAAATTGAGCATAACTTGCTCGATCAAGGCAGGCTCGGCGAGAACCCAGGGTAATTCTGGAGAGATTGCCACATTGATTCGCTTGGGTGCCAGTCCTGCGTTGATTCGTTCAACGGCGGCAGACACGATTTCCTCGATCGCTTCAGGGGAGCGGCGAAGTTCCACAGTCGGTGATTCGAGTCGGGTTACCGATAGCAAATTCTGTATCAATCGGCCTAAACGCTCGGCTTCCGACACCATAGCGCTTAGCAATTCTCGCGAGTCATTGGCCTCCAGCGCCTTGCCTCGGTCGAGCAACGTAGTGCCTGCCGCGACAATAGTCGCAAGCGGCGTCTTTAGATCGTGTGAAACTGCGCTCAGCAGCGAGCTGCGCATGCGCTCAGTTTCAGCTTCCACCTGCGCCCTATGCACGACGCCGGCGAGCTGTGACCGCTCGATGGCCGTCGCCAATTGGTTGGCGCAGGCTGATAGGAGTAGACCAGAATCCGACGTTTCGCTGAATTGAGTTTGGGCCGCAATTCCGATTACACCGAGAAGTTCGCGAATTCCCACCAAAGGCAACCAGAAATTGTAGCCCGGGACCGAAATGTCAGTGCAATATTCGCGACGCTGCCAGGCGAGCTCGGCCAATTGAAGCTCGGCTGCGCTAAGGCCCCTCGAACACTCTTCCAATGATCCTGATGGATCACCGAGCAAAACAACTGCATTCGAAGACACTGCCCTTTCAAGGTGTCGGCTCGTAATCGATATTAGTTGTTGCAGTTGAGTGGTACCCGAAAGATCAACATGCAGTTCGTATAGCGCTTTGGTCCGACTAGCCGTTTCTCTTGCAATTCGCTCCTGCGCCCGCAGTCGCTCGTTGAGCACGCTAATCACAGCCGCAACAACGATCATTCCGGTGAATGTAATGATGCTTTTGACGTCCGACCAGGCAAAGGCAAGCCGCGGCGGAATGAATAGAAAATCGAACAGTGCGACACTGATCAGACTCGCAAATAGCGAAACCTTCACATTGAAGCGCAAGGCAACGAACACGATGCCTAGGAGTTGGATCATTGCCAAATCCGCAGCCTGGGCGTACCGCTGCAATGCGTAGGCGACTGCCGTGCTCGAAAGTACGCAAGCCATAGCACCGGCATATTGTTGCCAAGCCCGCCTAAACAAATCCGCCGATGCAGGTTGTCGACCGCCGGCATTTTCGAGGCGCCGCTGGCCTCCGCCGTCCTTTTGGATAGCGGGTCGTTCAGGCGCCTGGGGGCGAATCATGCATTCGAGTGTAAGCGATTGGCGCCTGGCGCGCTCGGGGTTCGAAAAAACCGTGGAAATCGAGCGAGTTCTTCTGCTTGAGGCCCCATGGCGTGCCCCACTTAACGCCTTGTACAGAATGCCCAATATCATGTTCGAATCGCAGAAGTGTGTGAACTCAGAGCAAAAAAAACGTTGGCTGGGTCGGAGGCCCAGCCAACAATCACAATAGCTCGACGTTGAAACGGCAAGAGCGGCTTTGCCACATGGGGTGAAGTCCTATCGGGGGTGCAGAGCCCTAGGACCTCGCGAAATGTTTCAAATTGCCGCCTCGCCGCGTTCACCGGTTCGAATTCGCAGTGCCTCGTCTATTGGGTAGATGAATACCTTTCCGTCGCCAATTTTGCCGGTCTTGCCTGTCGTTTCAAGGACCGTCAATACCTGCTCGACAAGCTCGTCGGGTACAACTACCTCAATTCTAACCTTTGGAATGAATTCCACGGTGTAGGCCGAGCCGCGGTACGTTTCCGTCTGTCCATGTGTTCGACCGTAACCCTTGATTTCCGTGACGGACATGCCTTGGACTCCAATCTCCGAGAGTCCGGCTTTAATGTCGTCCAATTTATGCGGTCTTATCATTGCCAAAACCATTTTCATCGGTCGTCTCCTTACGAACTTGTCGCAATCCGTTTTCGGTCAGCTGTCGGGACTTGACTACTGGGAGAGTACGGGTTCACGTTGCCATGAACCCGTACATACTCCGCGTCGGCTAACGTGCAGCGGCCGACAACCTGGGTACCCGGATGCCCTCTGCCTTCTCGAGTTCCGAAGCAGAGACCTCTTCCGGCGCCAATTGAGGAATGAACTCGGGGTAGCCAGGAATTCCCATTTCGGGGACGTCGAGACCTGCGATTTCGATCTCGGCAGGGACGCGATTAGAGCCGAGTACCTTGCCTAGGACGTAGAAAACAACGCCACCTACGATCACGTTCCAGGCTATGCCTACTCCGCCTTCGACGAGTTGGGCAATCAATTGCTTGCTATCGCCGTAGAATAGCCCGGTGACGCCTTTGCCTGCTACTCCGAGGTATGAGGTGGCGCCGACGCCGTTCCAGCCAGCTCCATAGGTGCCGTCTGAGAACAAGCCGACCGCGATTAGACCCCAGAGGCCATTGACTCCGTGGACGCTAATTGCACCAACTGGATCGTCGATCTTGATCTTGTCGAAAAAGAATACACTCCACACGACCAGTACACCGGCGACCGCACCGATGATGAACGCACCCATTGGGGTTACGAATGCGCAGGGTGACGTAATTGCGACTAGACCTGCAAGCATGCTGTTGCACATCATCGAGGGATCGGGCTTCCCGACTACGACCCACATGTAAATGATGCCCGTTAGTGTCGCAGACATACCCGCGAGCATCGTATTTACGGCAACAATTCCGATGCGACCGTCGCCGCCTGCGAGCGAACTGCCAGCATTAAAACCGAACCAGCCAAAGGCTAGAATGAATGTGCCGAGTTGAACCATCGGGATGTCGTGGGGCAAAATCGGATGTATTTTTCCGTCTTTGCCGTACTTCCCAATGCGTGGTCCAATCAAATACGCCGTGATCAGGGCCAACGCTCCGCCTTGAAGATGTACGACACCGGAGCCCGCGTAATCTACCGCACCATGTCCGAGACCCGCGCGGTAGCCCAGTTGAGCTAGCCAACCGCCACCCCAGACCCATCCGCCAAAGATCGGATAAATGATGGCGCCGATAATAATACTAAAAATGAAGAAGCTCTTGTAGCTCCATCGCTCAGCGCAAGCCCCAGTTACGATCGTAGCGGTGGTGTCCATGAACACCATCATGAATAGAAACAATACGATAACTGCTGAGTCGTATCCGCTACCCGACAAGAAGAACCCGGTGGTCCCGAGCAGCCCCCAGCCGTGATCACCATTGACCGACGCGCCGGTTGTCAGCATGTGATTGAGCGTGGGCACACCACCCAGAGAGGCTGGACCACCAATAGCGGTTCCGTTGAGCCCGCCGCACATGAAGGCGAAGCCGCACACGAAAAAACCGAACATGCCCAAGGCATAAACGGCGAAGTTCATCGACATCGTGTGAGCCGCGTTCTTGGCGCGTATCAGACCCGTTTCAACCAGCGCAAATCCCGCCTGCATGAACATGACGAGAAAGCCGGCAATCAACGTCCAAACGAAATTGATCGAGAAGAGGCTGTGTGAAGCCGACTGTGCGACGCTATCTACAGCAATGGCGAGCTCCTTGTTGGTCGCTTTGTCAGGGTCCGGTTTGACGTACCCTGGAACCGTGTAAGCGGTGGGCGTTGTCTGAAAAGCACCCGTCGGATCCGGCTTTGGGGGCTCGTCCGCGTAGGCCCGCGTGGTGGTTACCACAGCGAGCAACCCTATGACGAAGAACATAAACGCATACCAATAGCGCCGACGATAGTTGGATTTGGAGTTCAGCATTCTCGTACCTCAATGTTGTCTGGGAAGGTCACGTCATCTTGTGATTGCGCGACTAGAGGGGGTATCCTTGAATTTGTTGCCTGATTTGGTGTTCGGGGTTTGGCTTAAATCGCCTGGGCATCATGCGCGACGCAGTTAAGGCCCCACGCGATTAGGTTGCAGTTTTCTTCTGAGTCTCGTGCCCCAGATTGCACCCAATGCGGATCCCGTCTGCATAATCGCAAAGAACGTGACCGCATGAGTCCATAGGTGGGACCGCATGAAAATCAACAACGTGACCAGCAGAATTATCGTCTGCATTCCGACGAATGTTTTCTTGTATAGATCCCACATAGTGCCTCATTGCTCAGTGAAACGGATATTGAACTGCCTAAAAGTTGCCAGACGAATCCCAGACAACGGAGCAAGGCTGTTCCGGCTACTTGCGTGCCCATGCACTGTGGATTCGCTGGCGTGATCGGGTTACGGGGTCTTGATAGAAATAAGTACTAACGCGTAAAGCCGATCACGTTTGTTTCCAGCGCGCGTTCCGTTAAGGCAATGCACATAAATATTTCATTATGCGCTGAGCAATCAAATTGTTCCTCGAAAACTCTAGAAGCGCGAAATTTTAGGGCTTCGGTGTGGATATTGGGGGCCACACACGCATGATGAAATCCAAGTCATGCGTGTTTCGGAAACATAAGCTTAGCGAGGATTGGCTAGGCTGACTGGGGCTAGCGGCTCTTATGTCGAGCACACAACTGACAAGGTGCCTACGTAACGCAGAATGACACCCAAAGTGCCGTAAAGACATAGACAGGCATCAGCACCAAAATCGCCGCTGCGGCGTGCTTACCAAATGAAGCTGTGCGGTAACCCGCGTCGTCTGCGATGGCCTTGACCATGAAATTGGGCCCGTTCCCAATGTATGTGTTGGCCCCCATTAAGACGGAACCTGCACTTATTGCCGCCAAAAATGCATCGGGAACACCCACTGTCCCGTGTAACCCTAACCCCTGCGCAGCGGATAGGAATGTCAGGTAAGTTGGAGCGTTGTCGAGGACGCTAGAGAGCGAGCCACTGGCTAAGAAGTAATGCCAGGGCTGAGTGAGGCCGATGCTAGCGCCATGTATTTCCAATAATTTGAGTGCAGGAATCATCGTCACGAATATGCCAGCGAATAGAATCGCCACTTCGATAATGGGACCGAACGTGAAGGCATTGGCCCGGCGCGCCTTTGCTCCACCGACCGCCAGTGACAGCACTGAAAGCCCCAGCATGCAGATTTCGCGATAAGGAGCCGGCAATAGCACTGACACTACGACGCCGAACAAGAGGCCAACGTTGCGCAATCCAATGAGACTAAGTGGTACGACCTCTTGGATGTCCCGTTGAAGTCGAGCCGGATCTTCCTTGGCGTAGGCTCGCCGATCGATCAAATAGTAAAGCCCAAGTAGCCACAACATGGCCACTGCCCAAACCGGCCAAAGGCGAAGTGTCCAGGTGAACGGCACGCCCCTCAAAAAGCCCAAGAATAGTGGCGGGTCGCCGAGCGGCGTGAGTAACCCGCCGCAATTCGATACCACCAATATGAAGAAGAAGGGGAGATAGGCTACGTGAGTGCGCTGCGAATTGGTTTTCAGAACCGTTCGAATCAGCAGCATGCTGGCGCCTGTCGTACCAAGAATATTGGCGAGCACCCCGCCGAGCGCCAAAAGCGCCGTATTCCTTGCAGGAGTCGCTTTTAGGTCCCCTTCGAGATGGATACCACCAGATATGATGAACAACGAACCGAGGAGCGCGATAAATGACACGTATTCACGAAGGCTGTGCACGATGGCCAAGGGCTCGCGGAAAAGTAGCCAAAGTGCAATTGGGGTGGACAGCGACCCCGCCACGATTGCCTTGTTCCGATTGTGGTCCCAAAAAGCAGGTGCGAAGAGCGGAAATAGAGCGATGGCTAGCAGCAGAAGTGCGAAGGGTAGGACAGTAACGGGATGGGGGTCCAGCATGGAAACTGCAACTTCGGATCGGAAATAGTAGAGGGGCTGACCGAGGACAAGCAATACAGGAACCGCCCGTCGACCTAGGCAATAACGGGAAAGGCGTTTCCTGCGAGTTTCTCGGGAATAGTGAATTCCTTACACGTTGCAATCGGCGCCGAGACTGCTGCTGCGGATCGGCAGACAGCAATGCGCCGACGCGACTTTGGGTCACGTCGACGCACCACTGGCCATGCCCCGCGGCCATCGCCGATACTTGCACGGCTTTCAATTAGACCTTGTCCCTCCGATCGCTTCGTTAGCACGACTACCCTTGAATGCTTACTTCGCATGGGCAACTTGGGCTACTATCGCGCCGCGACCGGGTACCCAGGATTCGTAGCAATGTTTGGCGTATTCGGCATGTTGGCTCTTGGCGTCGTCTTCTTTTGCCTCCGGGCTATCCGCGGCGACGCAATTTGGAACCGGGCAGAGAGGAGTGCTTCAACTCTGGGAGGGTTGCCGACGCCCGAGCGCTTCACCGCCCGCGAACCCTAAGTGACATCTCCGATTTTTCCGTGCCGTCAAAACAAAAATACTTGAAGGCGTGTGAACCTAGGATAGCTTAGTGTGCACTGTGTTCAAAGTGAATGACGGCCGTCCCGATGCTGGCCTTTGATTTTGGAACCCCAACGAATCGACGTTCGACGATTTCGGCCACACACCGCCCGGCCTGTACGCTAATGAAACGCCGCCGGGAGATCGAGGCGTCGCGCGCCAGACCCCGCGCGTCGACGTGGAAACGGATTCGCACCTCCCCGGCTCCGTGACGAAGACCACCAAGACGGGCGACACAATTTTGATAATCCGAGACCGCAGAGGCGAGATTGCCTTTCGCCGACGTGACGCCTTCGCCCTCGAACACGACGCTGTTGACGACGGCCACGACCCCAGCGGGCGCTGGCGACGGCGCGGCCGTCGCGCCTGCTCCCGCCTTGGCCGATTTTGCCATCTCCCGGGACTCGTCTTCTGAAAGACAACGCACCAGTTTGCCCTGTCCATCGCCGACCCGGCCCCACGGACAATGTCTATCATGACGATTGCTAACGGTGCAGCCGCTCGTATCCGCCTCGGACGATGATGACGTTCGACCCGGCTCGGCGCCGGCAGGCGACTCTGGCACTGCCACGCCGGCGTCGGGGAGCACACGTGACTCGGCGCTGGCAACGGCCACTGTAATTAGTGTGCAGGCGGTCAGAATTGCCAAACCGACCAGACGGATTTTGACACGCGTACCGGACCAACTGTGCGAGGAAACGTCTTGCATGATGTCACTATGCGAAAAATGTCATGACGCCATGATTGCGTCCGTTGTCGGCGGCAACCAGGCAACCGGTAGCCGATGCGTACAAGTTATTTGCAGTAGCCCGAAGTCGGTGCCCAAGAGACGCGCGCTGTCTCATCGCACGGGAAAGAAACTTCTCTTACACCATTGCCGCGATACCGGCTAAGTTTTTCCAAGAGTTCACGGGAGTCTAATTTTGCTTTCAGTTCAAGTCGCAACGGTCACTGCCAGCTGTCACTAACCTGCTTTCGCAGCTTGCAGATCGCGTGCTCCTGTATTTGGCGAATGCGCTCCCTAGACAGGCCGTACTTGTCGCCGATTTCCTTCAGTGTCAGTTCAATGTCGTCGTCGAGTCCGTATCGCCACCGGATAATTCGAGTCTCAATCGGTGTCAAAGTGCCCAGCAAGTGCTGCATTTCGCGCGACCATGTCTGCTTGACTACGCAATCATAAGGAGAGGGGGAATTCTCTTCAGCCAGCAAGTCGATTAACCCACGACCATTGTCGTCGCCGATTGGACGGTCGAGAGACAAGGTTCTGCTCGCAGAAAATTCCTGCGCTTGCACGAGTTTATCCTTGGAAATCCCTGTGTCCTTCTCGAGTTCGTCCAAAGTGGGTTCACGCCCGGTCCGAGAGACAATCGTCAATGTTGCGCGAGAAATGCAGCTGAAGATGTCAAGCATGTGGACAGGGATGCGGACCGTGCGCCCCTTATCAGCCAGGGCTCGCCTGATGCTGTGCCGAATCCACCAAGTGGCGTAAGTAGAGAAGCGATAGCCGCGAGTGTGGTCGAATCGCTCGATGGCTTTGATCAGGCCGATATTGCCCTCTTGAATGAGATCTAGCAGTGGCAAACGACCGCGACCGTGCCGACGGACAATTGTCACAACGAGCCGCAAGTTCGCATTAACGAAACGATTTTTGGCTTCCTGTTGCAGCAAGTCCGCTTTTCTGGCGCGGGCTATGTACTGCGTTCGAGCCTGTCTCTCCGAACTGCCCCGGCCAACCTGGGCGGACTTTGCCATTTGTGCGCCAATCGCGAGGGCGTGTGTCATCCAGACCCGATCCGAATCGCACAGCCGAATACAACGACCCAGTTCAGTCGACGATTTATTCCAATACTGCTGTTGCGTAACGTTCAGTCTTGATCGCTGCTTTCGATAGGCTTGTATCAACTTCTTGAGTTCCTCCAGCTGCGGCACATCGGGTCGATTGACCTCGTCGGTTGCAACGATGTCTTGTTCCAAGCCCTGGAGGACAGGTTCGGCAATTGGCACGTACGAAAGGAGAGCAACCCAGTACTCGACCTCGGCGGCCTCCAATGCCTGAGCGCACTCCAGTTCCTCGTCAGGGCTCATTACTTGATGATTCGCCAATTCCTGAAAATAGCGGGTCAGTACCGAATCCGAAGATCGCAAATCTGACTGATTCATTGGCGTTTCAGCCCTGTAATTCTGAATTGTCGCAGTGCGTCACGACGTCCTTACGAAATCATACCCATGTTACCAAAGACCCGCCGTGCTTGTCCGAATGCTCGGATTGCCGTCGACCAAGCTTCTCGTCAACCTGAGGGCATTAATGGCGCGGAAGTTACCTCCGGCGCCCCGCCAACGCAAGTCTTTCAATTGGCGACCGCTGGATCTAGAACGCGAACAAGTGGTGAGCACTGAAGTTGCAATTCGAAGAATCTTGAAACACCTGCAAGGCTAACGGCCGTGCTACGATCGCGAGTTCAACCAAGCGCGCAAACGCTTGCGCCAACTCGTTGACTCCGCGCGAGCGGGTAATTCACCCACAATGCGACACACAACCGCCGAAAGGTTGTCGTAGGTACCCTTTTCGTTGGCTGTATCGATCAATCGGCGCGCAATTACTTCGGCAGAGCCTTCTGCCGTCAACTCGACGAACTCCGACTCTTCCAATATGTTGTACATCCCGTCAGTGCACAAAACGAGAACGTCGCCAGACTCCACAGGTAGCGTTATCCGGTCGACCGCTGCAATGAGCTCTCGGCCCAGGCTTCGCGTCAACGTGCCGCGATCTGGGTGCTGTCGCGCCTTCTCGGCGCTCATCCGCTTCTGACGAACCCGTTCGGCTATTATGGTATGGTCCTTGGTCACTTGAGTTATCTTGCCCCCCCGAACCAGATACAAGCGGCTGTCCCCCACGTGGGCCGCATGTAGCATCCCCTCCTCTATCGCCACGGCGGTCAGTGTGGTTGACATGCTGCGCAGCTCGGTAACAACAATGGCCCGGTCGTAAATCTCGATATTGGCTTGTTGTGCGGCCCGGTACAGCCGTTTTTCGGGGGATACCTCGACGCCCTGTTCGCGATAACTTGCCAAGGTGACGTCGACTGCCATACGGCTTGCCTGCTCACCCCCCTCATAACCGCCCACGCCGTCCGCCACGACCAACACGAGCGCATTGCTGCTCTCATAAGAGAAGCCCACGCAATCTTCGTTGTTTTCTCGCTCATTTCCAATGTCCGTCAACGCATACACGTCGTAGGCACCGAGATTCGCGGAATCAGTGAAAGGGGCCGCGACCACTCGCTCTGAGGGCGGAGACGAATTGGACCGAGTCAGTGAGTTGTCCACAACCGCTAGTTCCATATTGATATCAGTCAATTGGCTCGAGGCCGGAACCAGTATCCGTCCACCTGTGTTTCGGAATGGTTAAGCCAGAGACACTAATGGAAACTAACATATCCAAAAAAAATTCGTGAATTGTTACTCACCCAATGCCCAGATTCATAGGTAACACCCCTGCTTTTGTTTCGAGTCCGTTGCCGACTCCGCAACGGATGGTTTCTGAAGCGTCGCTGGAGTAGTTTGTTCCCGCACGTGGGCGTCGTGATGGACCGTTTACAACATCGACATCAACGAGAAACATCATACCCGTTAGGTTCACAGTCGTTCCGGCAAAACCTGTCCCCCACATGGGGGCCAGCCTAAACAGACTAGTTTCTAGTCTGGGCGGGGGAGTTGCATCCGTGGAACCGGAATTTGGCCTCACAAGGAAATAAGCCTTTCATTCGAACAAAAGGATTAGGCGCTATGGCTGAGAACACTGGATCTTCGACAGCGTCGGGACCACCAACGACCAAACCCACGCTGGGACTGACCGGGCTAACAATTAATGCAATGGCGCTGATCGCGCCGGGAGCATTCTTGTGGCTGACGTTTCAGATGCAATCGCTCTATGGCGCGCCCATGGCCGGCTCGGCCATGTGGTTCGGCATCGTTGCTGCGTTACTATTGTGTTTTGCAACTGCGATTAGCTACGCCGAGCTCTCTAAGCTCTACCCTGGAGCCGGCTCCTCGTACTTCTTCGCGGAACAAGCATTCCTTTCCAAAACCAAGGCGTTCAAGTTCGCGCGCCTTGCCAAGTTCACCACCGGTTGGGCAAGCCACCTTTACTACTGGGTTTACCCGGGTTGCATGGTGGGTGTTACCGCCCTCATCAGCGGCTACCTGCTGAATCAGTTCTTCCCGAACACATTCAGCGGCGGATTCAACAGCCCGCTGTTCATGTTCCTGTTCTGCATCGTGTTCTCACTCGGTGTCGCATACATCGCATTCCGCGGCGTCACCGGTACGACCGGTGTGAACATGGCCATCAATATTGTCCAAATCTCGGCCTTGTTGGTGTTTTCCGTGATGGCAATATCCTACCGCGCGAATCACCCCTCGGGTTCGACTGCTTACCACCTCGTCAATGGCGTGCCAGTTGACTATGTCGTGGCACAAGAGCCTGTAGTCGAAGACGGCAAGCCGAAGTTGGACCCAACGGGCGCGCCGGTGCTGCAAGCCAAGATGGACAATGACGGCAACCCAGTTCCGGAGATGAAAGATGGCAAGCCGGTTCCTTTCAAATTGAGTTACGCACCGTCGGATGCAGTTACGATGGATCCAACCGATCCGGCGAAACCGGCAGAGTTGAGCCCGCACTTCCAATTTCATGCAAAGGCTTCATCTGTCGTGGCCCCACATGGCTTCTCGCTCATCTTCATTCAAGCTTGCATCGCGATTCTAATCCTTGTCGGGTTCGAATCCGTGACATCCATGGGTGAAGAAGCGAAGAAACCCAAGCGGGACATTCCGCGCGCAGTGCTGCTGTCCCTCGGCATTCAAGGCATATTCTGTTACTTGATCGAATATTTCGCCGCGAATTACTTCCTGAATCAAGGTTACACGATGACCAACGCCGCCGCCTCCGGCGCGCCCCTCGGTGACATGATGGTCCTAGTGGGCACCTGGATGTTTGGAAGCCCCGCGGCTGGTCGCGCGTTCATGTTGGTGCAAGCCTTTACAGTGTTCCTGGCCCTCATCGGCACGACGCTGTCCTGCCTCAGCACGGGTGCCCGGGTTACGTACGCAATGGGTCGAGACGACGAGGTGCCTTCGCACTTCGGACTACTACATGGCAAGACGCTCACTCCCTACCGAGCCATCTGGACGCTGGCGATTATTTCGGCCGTCATTGGTATGGTAACAGTAACTGCGTATCTGGGTGGAACGACCCCGGCGCCGCTCGAGGCCAAATACCACAATATCTGGTACAGTTTCGGCATATTCGACCCCGCCACGATTGCCAAGCTCCCGAATACGCTCGTCATAGTGACCTTAGTCAGTAACTTCGGAACGTTCCTGCTTTACATGATGACCTGTATTACGGCGATGGTGGCATTTCATCAACACCACACATTCCACGGGTTCAAACACTTCGTCGTGCCCATCTTTGGGCTTATCGCCAACCTGCTCTGCATGTTGTTCTACTTGGTTGGTCCGTTTGCCGTGTCGGGAATGAGCATCAAAGAACCCTACATCGCTCTTGGGATTGTAGCCCTCTGGGGCATCTATGGAGCCGTCTACTTCGCCAAGTCCAGCAAGACGAAGGAGAGACCGGTGTTTACGGAAGCGCCTAGCGGAGCGGTGGCCGCGCGCTGATAATGAGTGATAAGAACGGAGCCTGAAAGCTCCCAGTCGATATCGGGCATGCGCGTTGAGCACAACGTTCATGCCCGATGCGCATTTAGCGCCCCCCAAGATTTCAGCGCCGTTAAATTTCGACTTGCATGCCGAGTTCGACGACTCGATCTGCCGGTATTGCGAAAAAGTCAGTTACAGAATGTGCGTTGCGCGACAGGAACGAGAATAGCACTTTGCGCCACCCCGCCATTCCCGAGCGACCCGTCAGAACCAGGCTTTCTCGACTCAAGTAGAAGCTAACGTCGGGACCCATGTCAAATTCACGATCCTTGCAGGCTCGCATGATCTGGGGGACATTGGGTCGCTGCATGAACCCATAGCGAGCGAGCACCTGGTAGAAGCCTGCGCCGAATTCACGGATCTCGACCCGACGCTCTGCCTCTACTTCAGGCACCCGCTCCATCGAAATGTTGAGCATGACCACCTTTTGATGCAGCACCTTATTGTGCTTGAAATTGTGCAACAGCGCTGCCGGGACGACGTTGGGATTCAGTGACATGAACACGGCTGCCCCTGGCACGCGCGTAACGCTCGTGCGGGCAACGTCGTCGAGGAACATTTCAATAGGTAGTGTTGCCGTTCGGATCCGATCGCGCAGCGCAAGGCGGCCACGACGCCACGTGATCATGATGACGAAAATTATGACGGCGAGGCCAATTGAAAACCAACCCCCCTGCGGAATCTTTGCAACATTGCTGGCAAAGAACGCCAAATCAAAACACATAAATACGATAGTCAGGGACAGGGTTGGCAGCAGGCCCCAGCGCGGGCGCATTACGGCAAAAAACAAGACCGTAGTTATGGCCATCGTTCCCGTGACGGCAATTCCATAGGCGGCAGCTAAGTTCGACGAGTGGCGAAAGCCCAGAACGAGTGCCACGCACATGACCATCATCAACGAGCGCACGGTGGGGATGTAGATTTGGCCTTCAGTATGGCTCGACGTGTGTACAACGTTGAAACGAGGCAGGTAACCGAGTTGTACGGCCTGGTGAGTTAGTGAAAATGAGCCAGAAATCAACGCCTGCGAAGCGATGACGGTGGCGAATGTGGCCACAATCACCATCGGGTAAAGTAGCAGGCTCGGCACCAACCCATAAAATGGGTTTTCGAGGGCGGGCTTGCCTAATTTGAGCAGCAATGCCCCCTGGCCCAAGTAGTTGAACGTCAGCGCGGGGAACACGAGTGCGTACCAGGCCGCGCGGATCGGTCGGCGGCCAAAATGCCCCATGTCGGCATAGAGCGCCTCACCGCCCGTGATACACAACACGACGGCGCCGAGCACGAGAAAACCATGCATGCCGTGGTGTGCCAAGAATCGGACGGCAAATATTGGGTTGAGCGCATACAAGATCTTCGGGACGCGGATCAGCCAAGAGAGTCCGGCGGCCCCGATGCTCAAGAACCACACGAGCATGGCGGCTCCAAACACCTTGCCGAGTCCACCTGTGCCGCGCTTTTGCACGGCGAACAGCGCGACGAGTATGATGACCGTAATTGGAACGATAAATGGGTCGAAGACGCCCGTTGCCACGGAAAGTCCTTCGACGGCGCTCAAAACCGAGATGGCTGGTGTAATCACGCCATCGCCATAAAGAAGGGCAGCTCCGAATAGACCCATCATCGCGAGGACTGCAATCCAACCGCTGGCGCTGCCGGCTGGTTTGCCTTTCGTTACCAAGGCAAGTAACGCCAAGATCCCGCCTTCACCATCGTGGTCGGCCTGCATTACGAATGTCAGGTACTTCATCACCACGACGGCGGTCAGCGACCAGAAGATCAGCGACACGATGCCAAGCACATTGTGGGCCGTGAGCGCAGCTCCGTGCTCCCCCGTAAAGCATTCTTTTACGGCATACAGAGGCGAGGTACCGATGTCGCCGTACACGACACCAAGTGCGGCAATCGCCATTGATGTCCCGCCCGCGGCTCTCTTCCTCGACTTACCCTCCGACGCGTGGCTCATTGACCGAACAGCATCTACCGGAACGCGAGCTAAATAACCAGCGAACTTATAGTATTTTGTGGGGCTGGGACCACGCAAGCTTCCCAAGATCGGGTGCGGCGACGTCTAGGTGGCCGAACCCGAGCGACGCATAAGTAAATCTTTATGCCCGGCTACCTTGTGTGGCCCGCTTGTTCTTTGCGGTACTAGGCCGGGTTTCTCCTGAGCAATCGGCTCATTGGATCCGAGCTAACTGTTGCGATACGCTTCCGCGCCCATTTCGGATTCGTCGAGTCCATTCCACTCAACTTCAGCCGAAACACGGTTACCCATGACGCGTTCGACCATTTTGAAGAACCCGAAGGAGGCACCAAACACGAAAGCGGCATTTACAACTACGCCAATTAACTGCGCGAAGAACTGGTTCGAGTCGCCAAACAATAAACCGGTGACGGGACCCTTTACTCCGTTCCATCCGGCGCCATAGCTGCCGTCCGCCAAGAGGCCCAGGGCCAGCGCGCCCCAAGCGCCGCAACAGCCATGTACCGCTATGGCACCGACCGGATCGTCTATCCGAAAGCGTCGCTCCAGAACAGAGACCGCTTTGGTAACTATCAATCCAGCGACAAGGCCAATCAAGACGGCCGCAGCCGGAGATACGAATGCACAGGGTGCAGTGATTGCGACGAGGCCCCCGAGTAGGCCGTTGCACGTGAGCGGAATGTCGGGTTTCTTATTTCGCGACCATTCGTACATGAGGGCCGTAATCGCACCCGACGCGGAAGCGAGGATCGTGTTTACTGCAATCGTAGCCACTCGCGCATCTGTGGCGGCCAATGTGGAGCCGGCATTGAAACCAAACCAGCCAAACCAGAGCAGAGCCGCGCCCATGACAGTCGTCGGAATATTATGTGGCTCCATGGGGTCGGTTCCGAATCCCTTACGAGCACCGATTACGATGGCCACTGCCAGGGCCGAGACGCCGGCTGTGATATGCACCACTATCCCACCGGCAAAATCCAGAACGCCCATCTGTTGCAGCCAGCCGCCGCCCCAGACCCAGTGGGCTACGGGATCATAGACCAGAGTGGCCCAGGCCAGGGAGAAGACCAAAAAGGAGCTGAACTTGATGCGCTCCAC
>PMCK01000477.1:0-3549 GCA_003154095.1 Myxococcales bacterium
CCGTAAAACGTTTGACCTGCATTGGTTGCAAGCGGGATGAATTCACCTTTGGTTGCCAGGAAATACAAGCCAGGAAGCGCCAAGATCGTGAGTGTTACGACCGAGCACACAATGGCTGCCACAAGTCTCGTTCGAAGCTTCGAACCAGCCCGCCAAATTTGCCACAGTGGTATGAAAGGGAACATTGGCAGCAAATTGGATCGGACCAATGATGCGAGTGCAAATAAGCTTCCGGCGATGGCGCTACCGCGGGTACGCCCGTCCTCGGTGCTGGCCAAGAACCAATAGAGACTAAGCATCAACAGTGTAATGAAAAGCGTCTCCGACATGACACGCGAAGTCATGAACACCAGCGGCGGGTACAGGGCCGTCAACCAAGCCGCAACTACCGCAGCTGATCTTCCGTAACACAGATTTGCGATTCTCGAGACGATGGCAATCGTCGCCACGCCAAGCAGCACATTGGCAGCGCGAACAGCTGCAAATGACCCGCCTCCAATCTTTAGGCACAATGCGACAAATAGTGGATATCCTACTGGGAAATGATGGGTCGCGAGGCGACCAGTATCCACGACGGCTCTTGCATATTGCGCGTAGGACGCATCGTCCCAATGGGTGGGAACGTTGTTCCACGCAACGAGAGCAGTCGTCAACACGACGCGCGCAATTAGCCCCACAGCCATAGCTGCAACCACGCCGTAGCGCGATAGAAACTCAGAGTATGCGGACGCGCCAAGGCGCGTCGATGTTTCATGCGACATATCCGCTAGGCTCCATTCAACTCGAGTCGTCGTTTACCCCGACGGAACCAAGCGCGCTATATGTTTGCATTTACACACTCCGGGTTCTCGCAGCTCGGCTCCGTTGGCCAGCTGGACCAATCGATTCTCGGCCCGTAGCGGGCATTCAAGACCCCGCCCTGCCCCGGAGTACCTACTAGTTCTGTTACCGTGGATTCGACGACTCGACCATCTCCCGCACCGCGTCGATTGCTGTTTCATTCTCGGTTAGCGCGTGCACCGCGCCCGGCACTATTTTGAATTTGGCTCGATTCGATAGACGCGCGGCGATACTCTGGCCTTGGCTCACGTCAACCGTAACGTCGGCTCCGCCATGCAGAACAAGCACCGGCTCGGGTACCGCATCGAGAAGCGGAAGTGTTTGATAGACGTCGCAAATGGCAACCCTGGCAATCAGCGCAGAGCGGACCATTTCTGCCTCAGAAACGCTCGACAGCAGTGTCAGCGAAGCGAGCCTACTATTGGTCATTGCCGCCCGCCCCACGGCATAGGCGGCGACATAACCGCCAAGCGAAAATGCGGCAACATGAAGTTGTGCCGGTTTGATATTCTCGCTCTGTAGCAGGTTTTGTTNNGAGAATGCTGCCACATGAAGTTGTGCTGGTTTGATATCCTCGCTCTGCAGCAGGTTCTCGACTATTTTGGCCCCGTCCGACGCAAGGTCATCTGGACTCGGCCGTCCGCCAGATGAATCGTAGCCTCGGTATGCAAATACCGCAAGACCCCAATCGCGAGCAGCTCGAACACGTTCCAAAAAATTTTGTCCGCCTGCCAACTGAGTTGCATCGTTACCCGGGAAGAACAACAACCATGGCGCCTCGTGACTGACCGGGCGCCGAATGAGTCCGTTGAGCGAAACCGTGTTCGACACTTGCAATGTAGCTCGTGACCACCCGGGTCGAGCAACGAGCGCGGCATAGTCGGCGGCGCCCAAGGGTGAGCAGGAGTAAGTGAACCAAGGGCGATGGCGAACTCGGCGTTGCAGATACGGGCGACCCAAGACTGCGACCACCAGTGCGCTGACGATTGCCAAAGCCAACCCCACTACGGACCATAATTTCACGAGACTAGTTCCTCCGCGTTCTTGTTTAAAAGGTAGCCGTTGCAACCCCTGGCAGTCAATATTGTTTCAATTTAGGCAAGTGCGCCAGCCCATCGGTCGCAACTGCCCTCCTGCTATTCGACGCCGTTGCGAGCTCTTCGCGACAATAACCTCGCACAAGCTGCGACTATGACAACAGAGATACCCCCAATTTCCAGGATCCAATTCCACTTGGCATCGAAGAAACGCTTGCCGAGAAAAACGTCAACATGGTGGAATGAACTGGCGCGAATCAGCACGAATACCCCAATGAAACATAGCCCAATTATGGCAAGTTTCAGTGAACGACTCAAGTGCCAAGTGGCCGCCAATAGCCAGGATAAAACTAGAAATCCTGAAAGTGCGAATACCGCGATAAATGCTTTCTGAACTTTAAATCTAACAGCATACCAGCCTTGTTGGTATGCAACGATTCTTCCAAATTCCGTCATTGCAGTCTGTAAATCCAATTGCTTATTGATGCAGAGAAAGCAAAGCGTGACGGCGGTAATCCGCCAAAGCAGCACTTCCAATTTGCGACCGACCACATCGGCTCTCGCCTTGACCCAGCTAGCGCAACGAAAACACAAGATCGCCGCCAGTGCGTACAACGCGACGGTTACCCAGCCAACGACACTGGGGTCACCAATACCTGGTGACCAATATCCTATCCAGCCCGAACCTTTGTGTGTGGTCATGTGTGAGACTATGAATATCGCCTAGCACGGTATTGTTAAGATTGACGACTGTGAACAAAAAAGCACGCTGTCACTGAGCTGCCGCTACACTTACCCTTCGACATTCGCAAATTTAGGCGTCCCGATGTCACTCAGCTTCCGGTCACGGTGCAAGCATGGGTGGTATAGGAATCACTCGGCCGGTAACCATTGCCCACCCCTGGGCGACCAATGCGCTGTTGAGCCTATATCCATGCCTATTCCATTTGGGGTTTGGGGGCCCTCACGATTGTACTTCCCATCGACCCTAGCCATTACTAACGTAATCTCCAAAGCAATTGAGGCCTATGACAAACAAGATATTGGTTACGGGGGGCGCAGGTTTCATCGGTTCCCACCTTTGCGAACGACTGATCAAGGAAAAGCACGATGTGCTCTGCATCGATAACTACTTTACGGGCACCAAGACCAACATTGCCCACCTGTTCAAGGAACCGCTATTCGAAGCACTCCGCCACGACGTAACATTTCCAATATATGTCGAGGTCGAGCGCATCTTCAATTTGGCCTGTCCGGCCTCGCCTGTTCACTACCAGTTCGACCCGGTCCAAACGACGAAGACTAGTGTGCATGGCGCCATCAATATGCTTGGCTTGGCGAAGCGGGTTCACGCTAGGATCCTTCAGGCCTCTACCTCCGAGGTATATGGCGATCCCGAGATACACCCACAGACGGAATCTTACTGGGGACGCGTCAATCCGATTGGGATTCGAAGTTGCTATGACGAGGGCAAGCGATGCGCCGAAACGTTGTTNNTTCAACACCTACGGGCCACGCATGCATCCTAATGACGGTCGCGTCGTATCCAACTTCATTGTCCAAGCACTACGCGGCGAGGACATTACTATTTACGGCAGCGGTCAACAGACTCGCTCTTTTTGCTATGTTGACGATCTCGTCGAAGCCATGCTCCGTATGATGGATTCCGAAA
>PMCK01000477.1:3596-3791 GCA_003154095.1 Myxococcales bacterium
GAGACAATCGGGTATTTCAAGCGGACGCTGGCAGAATAGTAATCGCCCAATGGACTACTTTGCAAAGCCAAAGCAGTTGTAGCTCGATCAAGCCGGGTGCGACGCGGCGCGCCACAGTTGGCGTACGCGCGTCATTTGACCGGTTCAGTTCATACTGAACGTGATGTCATCGATGTAGATTTCGAAATTCTTCGG
>PMCK01000559.1:0-5121 GCA_003154095.1 Myxococcales bacterium
AACCGATGGCGCAGAGACGAGCAGAAATACTGGCAGCTGTCCCGAGCAATGTGCCGATTATAAATGCACTGGGAAGTGGTGGCTGGAATTACAAGGACCCGTCAACTGCAAGATGACTGACCCGAACGACCTAGACCCCGTCCAAGTGGACGTCCCCCTCGTAGAACGCTCCACAGCCGCGCCCAGCGACCAGCAATCGGCATCCTCGCCGCCCGTGAGGATGACAGGATTCGATCGCGGGCGGATGACCCGGGCTGCCGTCGAGCTGATGCTCAGGCGGATCGACTAGGGCCTTGTCGGTGGCTCCGCTGAGGCGGCAACAACTCGCCTCAAGGACTCATTTCAGAGATATTTTGAACTGGTGGAAGCCCGGCTTGTTCCGCAATTACTTTGAGTCGATCAGCCATCTTGCGGTCATAATCCTGCCACGCTTCAAACGTCTTGGCGGTACTCTGGATCGTCTGAACCACTTCGCGAGCGAAACTGTCGTCAAACGCGTCGCCGAGCGCTGTTTCTATCTCAAATCGTACGTCATCTCGGAGCTGAAATGGCTCATCATAGGCATAAGGTGAATCATCATTGCACCAATCGGTAATGGCCTTCGCAAGAAGTCGTCGGCCACGCTGCCCCTGTTGGTATTGTTTCTCGTGTGCCAGTCGGAGCCGAGCGCGTTCGTCTTTTCCGCGAGCCAACCAGTTAGCGAACCAAGTGGTAAATCCGCTCACCACGAGACCTACCACCGATCCTACGACTACCCCCCACCAGCGTTCGCTCATATCTCAACGCTGTGCCCGCCTTTTCGCATCGTCCAGGGTAACCACCGGGGCCCCTTCGGTAGGCCTGGATTCGCCCTCCCTCCGGGTCCGCCGGGCTTCTAGCTCGGCAGCCAGCTGACCCACCAGCTCCCACTGACCCGCCACTGAAGCCCGTTCCAGTGCAGCCGCCAGGGCAGTTTCAACCACTCCAACGAATCGTCCAGAATCGTCTGTGCCTTCCACGGTTCGCACACTTACGTCACTGTCGGCCATGTCGGTCCCTTCGCAGGAATTTGAATTCATGGCGCAAACTAGCGGACTGCGCTCAACGTCACTCGACTTCGAAGCCGGTGGTCAGAGGTTCNNTGTATAGCCCTTCGAAGCCGGTGGTCAGAGGTTCGAATCCTCTCGGGCGCGCCGAAAAACAAGGGGGTTCGGGTGTTGACGACTCAGAGGGTGGGCCACCCCCTGGCCCAGGCTCGCAAGACGACGTTGTAGAAGTCGCCCTTGCCAATGCAATCACGGCAGCCGTTGCGGTCGGTGACTTCGGCACGGTCAGCCAGTTGTGTCGTGAACTCGAAGCAAGACGACTGGCTCGAGCCGGCAATGTCGTTGCCATCGATTCGAAGCGCTCGTCCCGCTCGTAACTGGCCCTTGCTGCCATCGACCTAGGTGGCAGCCGGGGCGCAGTCACGCGCCCGGGAAGTGAAGATGTAATGTCACCTAGTAATCGACCATCAGTGCCACCGGCGGCGAATACGATCGTAGTATTAAGCGCCGATATCCTGGCAACCCGTGCCGGCGAATTGCTCGAGCAACTGGCGTGCGGCAGCTGGGCACCAGCGCAGAAGTTGCGCGATGCCTTGCAATGTTATTCCGAAGTGCGGCTTGGAGTCGCGGTCACTGATGCGAGTGACCCGCAGCGCATGAACTGCGAGAAGGCCCCAGTAACTCAACGGAGCGCGCTCCATGACTGACCTAGGCTCGGTAGACTTCGCGTCGGTGTCCGACACGCTTTGCTATCAGCTCGCTGGCGCCGACCTCAAAAACGACTCGGTAATCACCGATGCGAAGCCGATAGAGCGCGCCACCGGCGCCTTGCATTCGCTTGACGCTCCCATGCTCGATTTCGCAGTGTGCAGCCTGGTTCAATGCTCGCAAAATCCGCGTACGAATATCGATCGGGAGTCGCTCCAGATCCTTTCGTGCGGGGGGCGTGATGACGAGTTTCCAACTCACAAATCGATGTTCCACTCACGAGCGAGCTCTTCGACCGTGTATGTACGATCGCCTGCTGCTAGCGAAGCGTTCGCTTCGGCAACGGCGCGCAGGTCTTCCTCAGTCGTCGGCTCATCATCAATGGGAGCATTCAACAGCGCGAGGACCAATGGGTCGAGCTTCTCAGCGAGAGGCATACCTGAAGTATGCACCCGGCCTGCAGCTTTGCATAGGGAGTCACTATACTGGCCTAATGGCCGAGCCTGGACTAGGATAAAGCACGCCCCGAAGCTGGAACTTCGAGGCGTAGTTAGAGCGGGTAACTCTGTGTCAAGAACTAGCAGCAAATCGAAGCCGGGCAAAGTAGGTGTTCTACCCGCTGATTTCTCGGTGACATTCCGCAGCCGTTTTTCCATTCGGCATGTCGCTTGCAGCGCCCTTGTATAGCCCTTCGAAGCCGGTGGTCAGAGGTTCGAATCCTCTCGGGCGCGCGAAGGAGCGAGCAAAGCGAGCGGATTCGCGTGCCCGCAACCACGGTCCTCTCATCCCCGCAACCTGGTCCAGGCTTCTGCCAGGAAGGGCTGCATCAATGCGAGGACCAGCGCAACACCCAACAGAATGACCAGCATCATCCGAGCCGTGAGTTTCTCTTTCTTGGGCTCGAACCACCGCACCTCGAGGAACGCGAAAGTGACGCCACGCTCGGGCCGCACCGTTAGGCTCCAAAACGTGCCCCCGGCGAAGTACAAGATCGAGGAGACAAGGAGATTCGACCACCACGTGCAAGGATACATGCCATCGCGCCACCAGACGTACGCATCGTAGATCCAGCTCGCTGACAGAAGCCAAAGCGCCGCCGCAGGCAAGAGTTGCCAGCGCTCGCATCGATCTCGAAAACAGCGCACCATCACGCCAAGCGCGTAGGGGGCGGTCGTGAACGTGAGAAGCCCCATAAACGTGGCATCCACCCAATCCCAAGTAGGATCCCCCGCGTAGGGCGCAAGCACGATAAACCCCACGAGCGCAACCGCAAAGGTAATCAAACGCCACGGCTGTGATAGAAACAACCAGTAGTCGCGTCGACACAGCAAAATGGTGCGATGGCGACGGATAGCCAGAATGAGCGCTCCCAAGGAAAAAAGCGACCAACCGATCGTATACAGAATGGCCGGGATCCGCGTCATGCCGCTCTCATGTTTGAACGGCCCAGTCGACTTCCGTTGTCGGAGCGTGGACGGTCGCTCATGTTCTCACCGCGCAGAAACGGAAACGACGGACCCAACGGGACTCATAAGATCCGAAGTGCTGACGGCCGGCTCCGAACAATTGGCCGCAGGTGACACACATTCCGAAATGCTTACTGAGCAACGGGTCCAGCATTCGCTCTGGGCGCCGCGGACTCGTGCCATCACGGCCTCGTCCAACGCCGCGTGGTGAGCCACACTGGCCCGTCACTAACACAGCCATAGCGCCCCATTTCTCGGACTCAGTGGCACTCCGAGGCGGTGAAATGGACGGCGAGGGAACTATTGTGATCAATGCGGAAAGACCGAGCTTAGCGCTGTGCGCCGTGGCATTCGTTTGTGGCAGTGTCGTAGCGTGCGGCGGTTCGGTCACCAGCCCAACGCCGGACAATAACGCGGGGGGTAACCCGTCAATAGGCGGGACAACGATGCGCGACACCAGCGTAGGGGGTTCCGCGGCTGGCGGCACGGTGGGGACGACTTTGCCTGGCCACGGCACGGGCGGCTTGCCGTCGAGCGGAGGGGCTGCTTCAAGTCAGACGTCGGCGAACACCGGCACGGGAGTGACCGGCACGCATACGTACACGTCGACGGTGGCAAGATGTTCCTGCCTCACCGCACCCGAGGCGACAGTTTGCACGGGAACTGGGCCCGATACGTCTACGCTCAGCATGAGTAGCTGCAGTACGACACCCACCGGCACAGGCTACGGGTACACGTTCAGGTGCCAGTGGAATGGATGCGCCGCCCCTTGCGCCGCCATATCCGCATGCACTTCCGGGGTCGCGGTTTCAACCGCCACCGGTACGAGCACGCAAACGGCAACAGGTGCAACGAGCGGCACTTCGACGGGGACAATGACCAACGCCCCCAGCACTGCAACGGGTTCGGGCGTTTCCACGGGTACGAGTACGGGAACGGGCAGTACATAGTGAATTGATCCACGCCAGCTACGGCTTCGTGGGAATACCTGTGCGCCAGCGTTTCTGTCAGTTGAGTCAGAGTAGGACGTCGTAGACGCCGCGCGAGTTCCGCGTGATGCGCTTTATGACCCACATTGGGGCATAGTGTCCTACGGTAACGAATCGAGGCTCGGTTCGGCTAGAACTTGCTGCGCCGTCGCTCCCCGTTGAGGCAAATAATCAGGGGCTAATCATGCGTGGGGGTTATCAAGGGACTAGTGGCGGCAGTGGCCGTACCTATAACAAGTCAACGCTGACCTTGCCATCGAGCCATGCTGTATCAGTCCGATTTCTTCCATCGGTGTTGCGCGTAGCTCTCCCAGCCCTCGATACCCGCCACGAGTCGGTGCCAATCTCGTTGGAGCGCCTGCTGCATCAGGCCATTTAGATTGTGTCCCGCTTTGGGATCACCGGTAACAATCACCTCGAGCCCCTCGCGCTCAGCGACTGACTGCGCGCGCTTTGCAGTGACGAAACACCCCGGCGTTCCGCAAAGGACCAGCAGGCGCCGGCCCCCCGCGGCATGATAGCGATGCGCGAACGCTGACGTCGCAAGGTAGCTGTAGCCCCCCTCGGCTAAGACCGCGATCGGGAACTTTGCTGCGTTTTTGACGAGGAAGTCGTTGGCAAGGATCGCGCCTTGTGAAAAGCCCGCATAGATCATGGGTCCAGAGCCGACATATCCCTGGAACTCTTGCCTTACCGAGGAAATCGCCCGCGTAGCCGCGGCGGCGATGCTGCTCGTACTGCTCCAGCCGTAAACACCGCCGGCCATGGGCAAGCCCATTGGACACACGACGAATGCATAAGATTCCACGCCAATTCTCCAGCCGCCACAGGCCCAGTCGGGTCTGTCTCCGGCGCCATGCACGGCAACCACCAGCGGCCGCGGTTCGTTTGCGCCAAGCGGAAGAGTAACCACGTCTTCAACCTTGGGGCTTT
>PMCK01000559.1:5131-5390 GCA_003154095.1 Myxococcales bacterium
GGCTCCAGAGTTCGATGTTACCGCATGACGCAACGCATGGCCACGAGCGCTGGCACCTCGCCTCGTTCCTGGCCGTGTTGTTGGGACTTTGATGCCAAGAAGAGCGAACCGATCCCTACGACAAGGCTACCTCTGACGCGCCTAAACTTCTCAACCGAATGACGACGATCTCGGGCGGGACACCGAAGCGCATGGGTGGACCCCAGGTGCCCGTGCCCCGGGAGACGTAGAAGTGACTCGTGCCGATGATAAATAGGCC
>PMCK01000050.1 GCA_003154095.1 Myxococcales bacterium
GCATTCAAGTGTGTGAATACGTGTGCCCAACGTCCGGGCGCAGCTGCAGCTGCCAAGAAGATCAGTGCGCGGGCGAGGTAGACAGGGGGAGTACCATCGGGGGCACGACCTATCAGTGTGAGAGTGGAATTCTTGGCCCATTGTTTTGGCTGGTATTCAGCCGAATGACCTGGAAAGCTGAGCGCTAAGAAGTCCTCGGCGAGTCGATCGGGGTAGAGAGGTTCCAAAACCATACCCAATGAGTTGGCCGGCGGATAGCAAATCGCGTGGTCAGTCAGGACGTGATCCGGGTCTCCGTCTAGTTCGAGCTTTCTTACGATTGACTTTCCAATCGGACGTTCTCGTGGGCCGGTCAATGCTGCGGCAAACACAATCTGGTTCATCACGTCCGGTTGGGTGGTGTACGTGCGCTTCTCCGAGCCGAGTTCGTGGGTCGAATCCCCATACAGGGTTGCCCAGCGTAAGTGTTCGCGATCAAGGAGATAGATTGTCAGCCCTGACAAACCCTGAGGCGGCCGTTGACCGTGGACATGAGAGTCGACGGCGACCAGAGCAGCCATGTGCACGGACAATGTCAGTCCCATTTCTGGAATGTCCAAAGGACTTGGAGGCTCGATCGTCCCTGGGTCGGCAACTTCATAGTGAACCGCAAAGCTGTCCCGGGCCGCGCCAAACATCTTCGCGCGGCCGCACTCATCTGATAATGGCGTCAGGAAATGCATTGATGTGCCGACCTGGAGATTGGCCAGGCTTGCGCGCAAAGCCGGCCAGTTGTCAGCTGATCGACCGATCAACAGTACCCGGCTCTTGACTCCCGGTTGGTGGAGTAGGGCATTGCGTAACAGCCAGGTCAGGTGTGATAGGGGCCACTGATCGGCGTAGTCAACAATCAACAGGACGCCGGCGGAGCCATCGGAGCGCAGGTCTTGGCTGCCCGGAGGCGCTGTGACCGAGCCTGGACTGTGAATCGCCGTGATGACTTTCCATCCCGCGGCCTTTACCTCGGAGGCGAACTTGTCAGCAAGCCGGGTCTTCCCCTGACCACCCGCGCCGTGAAGCCACCGGACTGCCAGCCGCGGACCGTCGTCCTTCCAATGGTGAAGTTGTGCGAGATCGTCATCTCGGCCGGTAAAGGCCACGATAGCGAATCGGGCGTTGAGCATCCGGCTGGGCGACTCCCTCAACCACGTTGGATTGGTTTCCGGCTGACCTTGCCAATTCGTCAGCACATAAACTGGCATTCCATCGCCAAACACATGGATATCGGCGCCGATCACCCCGTAAGCAAACCCGCTGACTGCGGAGACATGCTGCTTGATGGTCATGAGACGTCGTCAGTCTTGTCGCCCAGTGCGTCTGCTGTGGCCGGGGATGCGGTGCGGGTCTGGTGCAAGTTGACCGTTCCATTTTGGACGCCGATGACCATTCCTTGGCCGTGAGCAATATTGTTCTGCACCCACGACACCTGTGCCTGAGGTAGTTGCTTCTGAACCCGGGCAGCCCACTCATCCAACTCCTGGCGGGCATCCGGGAACTCCTCCAACAGATCCTCAAGCCGAGTCTGCCACCTGGGCAGCAACTGAGCCCGGACCACTTCACGGTGCCCCGAGCCAACCGCCTCGATCGCAGCGACGTCCTTGTCCAAGCGCGCCCGGGTCAGAGCTGCGCTAGAATCCCCGTGGCGCCCGAACAAATTCAGCACCCCATCCCGGGCGAACTGCCACACATCGGTTGCCATTGCGCCAGTCAACGTCGCCGCAGCTGCCGCGATCACCTCCTCAATCATTACGAAACCTCCTCACGTCTTGCCGACCAATCTGTGGGCACTATACCTCAGTTGGTGCATGGGACAATCGAATTGAACTTGTCGTGGCTCATGGGCTCTCTTTGCGCTGTGTGAAAGGCGACCCACTCTTTCCCCTGGTCCCCGGGCTCGGCGCTGATCTCATGACAGCGTTTCTACAAAAATCGGGAGTTGTCGTCACTCGAGTAATGGGGCGTTTTGTTTGCACCCCAATTCGAGTTTGTTCCACACTCCGTGGAGTGCCATGTTTTGGGCGATGATCGAAATGCCGCGGTGTTGCGTGATGTGTGCTGGAAACAGGACATCGCGCTTGTGTCAGCCAACGTAAACTACAGAAACACTCGTTCAACTTCGCACAAAAAGCTCAGCGCTTCATTGCCGCACGGAACGCCATCTATCGAGGTAGCTTCACCATCTTCTGCAACGACTCTGGGCACAGAGTGGGCGAGCATCCACGAGCGCACTGTCCCCCACGTGATGCTATCGTCGTGGATCGCGATACCGCCGCCGAGGTCGAGTGCGACGCTCTTGCCCATCATGCGCCCGGTATTACCTTTCCGGCAAAACAAAGCGTGATGTCTATGGCACGCGTTGAGGCAACGCGTCTCCATTTGAAAGAGTCTGTATCGCAGAAACCGCATAATATCCCAGCACTGGGTCGCGGACAAATCTGCGTAGCCGCTCGATGTCATTGCTGTCACCAACGGTGACCAATGCACCTATAGCACGCGCCATTGTTGGCTCAAAAAATGGACCATTGATATCGTCTATTGGCCGAACTTGAAGGTCAAGTGAAGCTCTCAATAGGTCGCGAATGTCATTATGCCAGATTCGCAGGAACAGCGAGTCACTTTGTCGTCCATATTTCCCACCAACGTCAAGGACGCACAAGATTGGACGCACCGAGTATTGCAGGAGTGGCCCTCTCAACCGTGACCACAACTCTCGGTTCGACGCGCATTCTGAGTCCGTTTCCAGTCCCATTTTGCATGTTGCTCTAATCAGACAGCCAACAAGGAGCCACGTCTTCCTTGCAGGATCAGGCTCCGATGTCACTTCAGGCACAGAAATTCCAAGTCTTCCCAGTCCCAGGTTGGCCTCGACAAACGCTTCCACGTTGTCTTGCCACATGAAGTCCAGCACCGGCACTTGCACCGCCCAAGTATTGAACGCCTTTTGTGCAATTTCGGAACTCCGAGCAATCTCAGTTGCTGCCAATTGGCTTAGGCAAAGTCCTACACCATGAGTAGAATCTCCATGATGAGCGCCAAGGGCAGCCATTGCAAAGAACGTCGTGCGCTGCAACTCTGTTAGTTCAGCGATTGCTTCCATGTGAGGAGCCGAAATGGCACCCAATGGTTCAAGCTGCGCGTTGAATATCCCGCAGGCTTCTTGCTGACTCGCCTCGTCTTCTGCGAGAACCATGAGTTGCGCTATTCGATCTGTGAGTTCCGCCGAATCGTAGGCAGGCGCCAATCGACCATACGAATCCAGCACCTCCAAGGGGCCTACGCCAATCGGCATGTTAGATGTGGTAACCGACTCAAGGATTTCGACCATCCTGGCTCGCGCATTATCGTCGAGATAGTTTACAGCATCCTCAGCGAGTTCCATGGCTTCCGCAAAAACCCAATGCATTCCAGAAGTGCTTGCGCGGCAGACATGTTCAATGATCGCATCCTGAAGCTGACGTGAAACTAACCCTTTTCCTCGAAGCGAGAGCAACGATGCTTTGAGGAGATAACACCAAAACACGGCGACCGCAGGTGATTCTGCCACATCATCAGATGGCTGTTCCGAGCTGCAAGGTTGAAAGGACCGCCGCGATAAGTAAACCGAGTTATGAGTACCGAGTAGTGCTCTTGCCGCCGGGGTACCCGATGAAATGTGGCACAAGCGGTCATACAGATGATTTCTGAACTTCGTACTGGCGCTGTTTGCGGAAGCACATTGGTTGATGATTACATCATTTGCGCGAAACAAAGCGTACAGCAACTGTCGAACTCGACTCGAACGAAATGCTGCACCGAGGGACTGGAACAAGATGACCTGATAAGGTGTCCACAATTTATACTGGGGCGGACGCTCCTCTGCCGACGATTCTGAAATTTTATCGACGGCAAAAGCAACGGCGGAACGTCCTTCTTCGAGGATTGCGTCTTGAATCCTAGGACCATGCACGCCTTCGAGCGCATCTACAATCAGACCCTGAACGTTCTTGGAATGGCGAAAGAGGTCAGCCATGCGAGCGGGATCTGACTGGGCTTGGAGTACGAGTTCGGCAAGTCCTTGACGAGCGGGAGTGTCGAT
>PMCK01000176.1 GCA_003154095.1 Myxococcales bacterium
ATGAGAAGACCAGGAGCACAGTAATGAGCGATGCCGTTGAGGCCGTTGCCGTCCGCAATGCAATGAATGTACTGAATGTAGCCGGCCGTGTGCGCACTGCAAGCAGCGGAATAGGGGTTGCCAAATCCGCCATATTGGTTGTTGCGCGATACGAGGCCATCGAATCGAATGTAGTTGCCGGTGACATTGACTCCGCTAACAAAGGGAACCTCACCGGTGTACGCAGCAAATGTTATCCAGGATCCATCGGCGCCCGAACGCGAAGCGGTAAGGCCGCTGTAGTTGCCTGCACGCAAGTAGACCGTATCACCGCCGTTCGTCTTGCCCGCCGCGGTCGACAGTGAGCAGGGGGCACTTTCGCTACACGTGCTGCCACTGCCGGTCGGGCTAGCATAGTAATCCGTGGCCTGTGCCAGCGAAGCTAAGCAGATGGTTGCGAGTAGCGGTGAACAGAAGATGATCGGTTGCTTCATGGCTAAATGGTCCCCGAGAGTCTGAATATACTGATTCAACCGAGGCAGTGGTGCGAGGATGCGTCGAAGGCTCAGGATGTAGAGTGCTGGTCATCCAACAATCGGACGAGCAGCGAGTGTTGGGACCCAGTCGCACAGGTAAATTGAGTGATTTCACAAGGTTATGCTGTGAGCGATTCGAGGGTAGGGCCTCGCGAACCGCGGGTTCGCACCAAGTACGTATCTGATCAAGCGCAGACGCGAAGTGAAAAGCCAACCCGAGCGTCGCCGGGCGCTTAGACTGCGACTACATTTTTCGATGTCGGGTGGATTGTGAGTGCGCTCGGCTATGGCGGTCTTTTTTTGGGTAGTTGCGGCACGGAAACGCGTCGTTGAAGCCCTTCTGGCTATCCCTTCTGGCTAGCCCGTCTGGCTAAAACTTCCGGCTGTCCCTTCCGGTTGGTGCTTCTGGCTGGACCTTTTCCTAAACCATTACCTAGCCCTGAATGCCGCGTTCGGGGTCGATTGCAGGAAGTTACTGTGCGTCGTGTGTGCGTTGGATTTTGGGGCAGGGTTAGGATCAGGGTTTGGATTTGCCTGAAGCCTGATGGGTTAGCCGGAAGCCTGAAGGGATAGGGTCAGCCTGAAGGGGCGGCGCGTTACTTCATTTTAACTTGGGGGATACTCCGAAGATTTGCATCGGCGCGCCAGGGCTTTTGCCGGACCACCTTGCTCATGATTACCTCCGTCGCTTCGGAAGGCTAGTTAACTGCACCAGCTCGTTCGTAATAAGGATCTCTTGATCGAGATAACCGTTTGGTAGTAGCGTGACACGAACATTGGCGGATGGCGGCCCCCAGTCGCAGATGCCCCCCCTTAGGTGGTGGTTCTCGCCGCTCCCGTTGTGTGACTTGCCGCAGAGCCTCCGTAGGAATGAGGGCCAGCACTCTGGCCAGCTCGTCGTAGCCGTTTTGCAACGGGGGCCGCGTGATTCTCAGGAAGCTCTCGCGGTAATTCGCGACGGGACAACGCGAAGAAGTAGTTTCATCGAGCTAACAGAACGAGAAGGCACTCGCTGCTTCGGTAGTGGGTGCCTTTTCGGTCTTAACTGGCTTCAAGCAAACTCAACTCTGGGCGAAAAACAAACGGTGCACGCTTCCACGAGGGACGTGCGCCGGGGCCGTCTACTGCGCGTAAGGCTTTGGGCGCGCACTAAGCGTCGCGCCCAAAGCTTTCATCACCTACCCGTTGATGCGGGCTTCTACCGTCGAACCTGCGCTGACTGACTTACTTGCGCAAGACTTCGTACTTGGGTCTCCTACGTAAGCGCATACTTGATGCGCTCCTGGCTTGACAAGGCTGAATCCCCAGTTGTACTGGCACCAACCCGCGGCCGAATATGGCTGTTGGTTCTCGCTCAGTTGCTGCCAGTAGCCAGCTTGGTACTCATAAACGACGTTATCGAGGACGAAGGTCGCGGTGCCACAAATCGCATATGGGGCGGGGGCATGAAGCTCATAGTAAACGGAAATGCCTCCGGTCGTTGGAGGCGGTGGCGGCACCTTGTTGGGATCGGAGGCTGACGTGATTTGGATTTGGTCCGAGTACAGGCCACACAGGCCACTAGGGTAGCAGGCTGCTACGTTGAATAGGTACTGCGTCGAGTACGATATTACGTCCCCCGAAGAGTGGCTGTAAGTGTAACTCGGGCCTGTCGCCTTACGACCCTTTCCTTGGTCCATGTAAAAGTATTGGCCGTTCATATATCCGCCAAACAGGAGGTAACTGCTCGCACCAGGAACCTGATTCCACGAAACTGTGATCGCGGCATTTGGCGTCCCACCATAATTAGGATCGATGAAAGTCGTTGCGGTCAAGCCTGTCGGTTTCGGAAAGATTGGACTGATGCTTGGGCTGGTACCCAGCGTGACCGTACCTGTCGACTCAGCGACACGAAACTTCATCATGCCCTTACCAGTGCTGCCTGAGGTCTGCGTTCCGTAGACCCACAGATAGCCGTCGAGGCCTTCGAGTGCTACCTCGTAGCCGCCCCCGGCCAGTCCAGTGATGCTCGGACTCGTGCCCGACATCAACTTATTGGTCGTGCCGCCGTTGGTCTGCGTTCCGTAGAGCCAGAGACCGCTGTCGAGGCCTTGGAGTGCTACCTCGTAGCCGCCCCCGGTTAGTGCGGTGATGCTCGGGTTAGTGCCCGGCATCAACACTGAGCTGGTGGAGCCTATGTACGCCGTTCCGTAGAGCCACAGATGGCCGTCGGTGCCTTGGACCGCAACCTCGTAGCCGCCTCCGGGAAGTCCAGTGATGCTCGGGCTGCCCGTCATATACACACCCGTGGGGCCTTGATACGCCGCTCCGTAGAGCCAAAGTTGTCCGTCTAGGCCCTGGACCGCGACCTCGTAGCCGCCGCCGGTCAGTGCAGCGATACTCGGGCTACTGCTCGACCTCAACACATAAGGCGTGGAGCCTATGTACGCCGTTCCGTAGAGCCACAGATGGCCGTCGGTGCCTTGAACTGCTACTTCATAGCCGCCGCCGCTCAGTCCGGCAATGCTTGGGCTGGTGTTCGACACCATCAGAAAATTCGTTTTGATTTGTTTATTAGATCCGACGACTTCCAGATAGCCGGTGTTGTCTTGATATGCCATCTCATAGCTTCCGCCGTCGAGCGCAGTGATGCTCGGGTTGGTGCCATTCAGCATCCCCTTCCCCGTGTCTCCCGCGTATTGACTTCCGTACCCGGATAGGTTGCCAGTATTAGCTTGGAATGCGATCTCAGATGTCGTCAGGCTCAGAGCCTGCTCAGTCGAAGCCACCGCTTCGGATTGGGGGTCGGACGTACTACTGCAGGCCACGCTGAGCGGGGCCAGAGCCGCAACTGTTGACAGTGCGACGAAAGTATTTCTCATGTTCATGCTCTTCACCTGATTCTCACGCAAATTGTTGCTACGTGTGCCGCGGCGCCTAAGTGTTCCTCCAATTTGGTCAACACGAATTGTCTGGTTCTAAGGTATAGGTTCCCCAGACGGACTCGAGTTGACTAAACTTTTGGCCACCACCCTGTAGATGGGCTTCGTCGCCGATGTCGCACAAGAAAATGCATCGGACGCAAGAAAACCCCGTCGTGCAAATTTATCGAACCAGGACGTCGGTTCGGTTACTCGAATCATTGGAAGCCGCACCGCATGCCAGCCTTCGTTCGTGATCGGTGTCCAGGCTGTTGGGGTCGAGGCTGGCATCGGTGACATATTTCGCTGCGACACTCGTCACTTCGAGGCCGCGCTGCAATTTGTTCTTTGGCATGCCGAGCGCGAGCGTGGCAAAAACGGCGTTCTGTCCCGCGTAGAGCACGACCGTACCTTGGCTGATATCTAGGTCCACCCAATCCTGGAGCACTCGGAGTGGTCTAGTGCGCGACGCCTGCGAGCGCCGGAAAGTTGCGAGCGCTTGAGCACGCGACGCCTGCGTTTGCCGGAAAGCTGGGAGCGCTCCAAAACGCGACCGCTCCGCGCGCTGGAAGGTTGCAAGCGCAAAAAAACGCGACCACTTCGCGCCTTGGAAAACTGCGAGTGCTCCAAAACGCAACGGCTCCGCGCGCTGGAAAGCTGTGATCGCTCGAAAACGCGATGCCTGCGTGCGCCGGAAAGCTGCGAGCGCCCGAAAACACCACCGCTTCGCGCTTTGGGAAACTGCGAGTGCTCGAAAACGCAACGGCGGCGTAATTTCTCAAGGTTGATCGTCGGAAATTCGCGGGGCCTCGGCGATTTTCCGGGCTCGATGATATTTTTATAGCAGCGTGTCCGCGCGATAAATCGCTCGCTGTTCAAAATCGTAAAGGAGGGTGGTGGATTGGAGCGCTCGCAGTGGTCCCAGACGCCGAGCGAACGTGCGTCGAGAAACTTCGAGTGGTCGTCGACGCTCCCTCGGGCCGCGTTTGGAAGGTGGGAACTCTCGCGTGGAGTCGTGGGGAGGCGAGATTTGGCGCGGATGTGGAGTCGTTGGCTCCTTATTTGAAAATAATTAGCAACCGAGATCGACGCCGGCCCGATGTAGCTGGTGAACGGTGAAAAACCGGTATTGGCCCCGGGTCACCGAAGGAAAGAAGAACACCAAGAATAGAGGAATAGGCCATGAGTCAATCTAGTTACGACCCCTCGTACTCCATTTTGCGCCAGGCNNATGATCGTTCAGGCGCTGCCGGACTTCAAGATTTTGCGGCTCGATAACCTCAAGACGTACGCCCTGGCGTTGTTGTACGCGCACGGGGAGTTCAAGTCGGCGACCGATCCGCCAAAGACAATCGCGCAGATGGCAGAGGCCGC
>PMCK01000521.1 GCA_003154095.1 Myxococcales bacterium
TGGGAATGCTAAAGCACTACTACGACCCCACAACAGGAAGGTGCTGCATGAATCAACATCCGGCTTTCATCTGGTATGACGGTGAATTCGTTCCATGGGCGGCTGCAACGACGCATGTACTTACTCATTCGCTTCATTATGGGGTGAGCGCAATCGAGGGCATTCGGGCCTATCGAATCGATGCCGGTCACTCAGCACTATTTCGATTGTCGGAACATCTCGGGCGCCTGTTCGAGTCGGCACGCGGTTATCGAATGCAGATACAATTTACACACGAACAGTTGCGCGAGGCACATATCGAATTGCTACGCAGGAACCAACTCGAGGAAGCCTACCTCAGACCGATTGCATTCTACGGCGCTGAGAAACTGGGCCTTTTGCCCAAGGGTGTTAGCGTGCACGTTGCGATTGCGGCATGGTCCTGGGACGCCTACTTGGGACCCAACGCAATCGTCGAAGGCATACGCGTCAAAACATCGAGTTTTGCCCGACCACCAGCCGGTGCAGTGCTCACGAGGGCCAAGATTGCGGCTCTGTACGCGGCCTCGATTTTGGCCAAAACCGAGGCCATCGACGAGGGATTCGACGAGGCACTGCTGCTTGATTCGCAGGGATTCGTCGCCGAAGCGTCCGGCGAGAATGTTTTCATCGTCAAACGGGGTAAACTCATCGAACCGGAACCCTCGGCAGCTCTGCTTGGGATTACGCGTGAGAGCGTGATCGAACTTGCACGCGATCGGGGTCTCGACGTCATCTCCCGCAGGGTAACTCGCGATGATATTTATGCGGCAGATGAGGCTTTTCTGACCGGTACTGCCGCTGAATTGGTGCCAGTCGTTGAGCTCGATCGGCGCACGATTGGCTCGGGACAACCGGGACCTGTCACCGCGCTGCTGCAGAAGGCCTACTCCGATTCTGTCCATGGCCGCGACCCGAAGCATCAGGATTGGCTAACGAGCGTCTCGTGACGAATTAGGGTATGCTTCCCGCACTAGCCAAGTACTTCCCGTCAACGGGACGTGGGACTCGATAGGCTGAGACCATGCCGCCGATTGTATCGATGCGTACAGCGCGCAAGGGTCGGATGACCCGTTCATCGTATGCGTCGTCAAGCTCGGGCGCGTGCAGCACCAAGAGGTACTCGGCCTCTTCGGCGCGTTGCCGCATCGAATCAAGACTGCGAACGATGCTGCTTTGTGGATCGGCCAGTGCCGCACGGCGGCGCTCGGGACCCAGATGCTCGAAGTCTTGAACACCGCTGAGATCGGGTATGTCGGGTGTTCGAGACGTGCAGCGCACCACGTGAGCTGGATGCCCGCAAAATACGCTGCCCGACACTAGACCCGAGGTGCGCGACAGGTCCCCGAGTAAATGCCGACCGAGATCCGCGCTAAGCGTTCCGTACTTTACGCGCAGTGAATCCAAACTAACTCGGCTCCCTCGTGGTATTGCGCTACCTGCAATGCTATGGCGAACTTGATTAGCGAGCGCATCGGCGCGGACATTTTGAATCAAGGTATACGCCGCAAAAGGTACGAATAGAACAGGGACCCAGGCTCTCCTTTTGACCGAAATTGAAGTGTACGGCAGTACGAGCAGCACTACGAAAATCGGAATTCTTTCGTTTAATCCGGCCGCGCCTCCATAACTGAAGGGAATGAAGAAATACACAAGGACCAGAGCAAGCGCGAGCCACACGGGAAAGTGCGTAGCAAGGTTCTTCGATTCGCTAGCTCCGTTTCTGAGGGAACGAACGACGCCCAACCCGCAAAGCAGAAGGATTGCTGCAGCCGGCAACACTTCCAGCCAAGAATACGTAACACCAATCGCGCGTACGAATTGTGACAGAGCAATTGCGGGGTTTACGAACTCCGCTGGTGGCGGGCGTTCGCTCGGGATCCAAGTTGAATAGGTAAACCAAACGAGCAATAAGCACACAAGTGCTCCTGTGATACCCCTTCGCCGCCACGCGGTAATGCAGGCGGCGGGTATTGCGACTAGCAAGAACAGGATCGCAGCCGGATGTGCCAGGGCCGCCAGGAGGGCGCAAACCATGGCCATTACGGTGTATGCTCCGGCGCGCCAACGGTTAATAGACGGGCGCCCGGATGCGACGACAGCCGCAAGGCAACCGATTGCCAGCGGAACCCCGAGTACGTAGTTGAATAGACCTCGATAGAGGAAATAGTTGTAGGCAAGCACGCAGGCCAGTGGCACCGAGAGGGAGAGATTTCGCGCGCCATTCGTGCTGCGCTCTTCGCGCAGCGAACGCTCGAAGGCGAGGGCAGCTAGAGGCATGCCAACTAGTGCCAGCAGCCAACAGAGGCGCACCGCCCAGTCTTCGTTGACGAACCGAGCTACACCCAGGGCTATGTAGGTAAACAGACTGTTGGTTCCCGGCCGCAAGTTGGCGGAGAAGATTGATCGAAAGGGCGAGTCGACATTCGCAGCGAGCGATCTGAGGACGTGCACACCGTAAAGATGGGAAGGACCATCCTGAGTCGCCGGGTAGTCATGCAGTGCTACGAAAGCGGCCAGTGGCACGTGCATCGCAAGCACCCATGCCGATGGATTTAAGCGTACTTGCGCGGCGGGAGCAGATTTCATAGAAATGTACTGGTTATCCTTCGGCCGTTTGAATTCTCCACGCCCCAATTGGGGTGCAGAGGAAACGCCGCGCAGTGATCACGTTGTGGGGCGGCTGCTACTTGCGCAAGTTCGAATAATGCAGGGGTATGGTCGGTGCAACGTTGATGAACGATAAGGCATCTAGACAACACCCGACTATTACCGCCGAATTGCGGCAAACCCGTGACGGTTATGACAAATGCCGATGACTCCGTTGCTCGAATTCGACGACAAATTCAAACCAATTACGCCATCGAATCTACTGACTGACCGGAGAGTTCGACCACGGCACTCGAGTAGCCGTAGCGCAGCCAAAAGTCGAAACCTGCGTTCGTTACTGCGCGCAGTGCCTGCTGTCCCATCAATGCGGTGCCCGTTCCCAGCACCGTGAGCGTCGTAGTGGCAGGTGGGGTATCGCTGGAACCAGATGTCTAACTTTGAACGATATTGGTCTCGACCAGATCCTCGCAATGACCGGTGACGCTCAAGCCGCCCGTAGCCTTGCCTCGGGTAGCCGACGATACGCCACCCGTGGCTTTGCCACCTGTATTCGTGCCGCCCGAGGTTGTCGCAGTTCCTCCGCTCGTAGGCGAGTTGCCCCCTGTTGCGCCGCCGCCGACACTCGACACTCCACCGACCGAAATAGTTCCGCCTCCGCTTGGTGTGCCGCTACAACCCACGGCCAGCGGACGCTTCGTGTCCTCATCATCGTCATGCAGTATCCGATGGGCCGGTGTGTCCAAGTCATCGAATTGCCCGGCCTTTACTGCACGAACGAAGGCCCAGAGTGCGACTGACGCCAAGATTACCGCAAGCGGAAGCAAGATGTAGATGACGGACATTAACTTCTACTCCGCGTCACGGGAAACGTCCGTGATCCGAGCGCAATACCAAGTACGGTGAACGATGCTAGCGGCATCAAAATTGCTGCGATAAGTGGATTGATTACGCCAGTCGTAGCGAGCGCCGCAGCGACCAAATTATACCCGAGCGACACGCGCAGACAGCGTCGGATGACGTTGAGCGTGCGCCTGGAACCCTCGAGCAACTCGACGAGNNCCGACCATGAATGCGGGTGTCGCAGCAGCCTCGATAATATGAAGTTTGTCTTCTGGTGAGAGCCCTCCGTGACAATCCGCGGACGCCATGCCCAATTGTCGACCCAAGCTCGCGACCGTGTCCGGATCGTCGCCAGAAAGGATTTGCACCTTGAGTCCCATCTGTCGCAGGCTCTGAATTGTTTTTGTCGCATCGTCGCGCAAACGGCTTCCAACGCCAATCACCGCAGCAACTACGCCGTTCACCGAAACCCAGACGGGCGTTAGACATTCCGACGTCATATCGCGTCGCGCAGCCTTCGCCCAATCGGGGGCAATCGATCGAAGAGAAAGCCGATGCTCGTCGGGGGAAGAGGACCAGGAAGATTCCTCAGGTTCCGCGACGGGATAAGCGGGCGCGAGGCATGCCTGGGGCCCTGCCGGATCTAGGGATCGAAGGGAAAGCCGATGCTCGACGGGGAAAGAGGACAAGGAAGATTCCTCAGGTTCCGCGACGGGATAAGCGGGCGCGAGGCATGCCTCGGGCCCTGCTGGATCTAGGGATCGAAGGGAACGCCGATGCTCGACGGGGAAAGAGGACAAGGAAGATTCCTCAGGGTTCGCGACGGGATAAGCGGGCCCGAGGCATGCCTCGGGCCCTGCTGGATCCGATGATGACGTCGAGGAATCTTCGGGTTTCGATTGCAGGACGAAGGATTCGGACCCGATTTTGAACTGCTTTCCCTCGACTTGGCCCTCGATTCCTCGAGGCGACGATCTGAGCAGAATTGCAGAGTCCGACGCGA
This sequence comes from Myxococcales bacterium, assembly GCA_003154095.1. GTDB lineage: Bacteria > Myxococcota_A > Polyangia > Polyangiales > Polyangiaceae > FEN-1139. The sequence goes on from PMCK01000521.1 coordinate 4,472, forward strand.
CTGTCTCCCTCTCTGCTATGTCGGCAATTGCTCTCGCAATGGGATGCGATACCTGGGCTTCCAGTGCCACCACTTGATCGCGAATTGTCTCGTCACCCTGCCACTGAACCACGGCCAGACCCGGCTCCGTCAAAGTACCTGTCTT
>PMCK01000393.1 GCA_003154095.1 Myxococcales bacterium
ATGATGACGTAAGTCGCGCCTTTTTCGACGCGTCACTCAAGGTCTAGCACATCCCTCACGTCTCGAACGTCCGCGTCATTCTGCGGGTATTCGAGCTATGCGGCATCGTCGCCGCCTTCCGCCGGATGAGGAAAATCCAACTCGACGTCTACCGGCTTGCCAAGGTAGTCAAGGTGATAACGCGCTGAGTATTTTGCTTTTGTAACGCTGGCAGTCCTGAAACGACGACGATCCTCTAGAAATTGCACCAATGCGTGTGACAGAACGCCCAACATCACTAATTCATTCGACGAAAGTGGTCGTGTCGCCCAATTCTCCTCAACGCAAATTGGCCAAGGATATGCAGTCGGGCCAGCCACTTTCCACCCGAATCGCTTCACTTCTTCTCGCAAGGACGGGTCAAGATCCCGCGCGTGCTCGTAATTCAGACTGACGAATCTAATGTTGGCCGCGACTCGGGCGCCCGCTGCATGGGCCTTGGCCAAAGACACATATTGATTGTACTGACCATAATCGGCAAATACCAAAAGGCCATAGCTCTGCTGACTTTGGCCGATGACAATTACCGCAGCATCCTTGACATCAATTGCCGGAATGCAAACACTGAACACTTCCGTGTCGCTCTTGACTAGCCTCCAAGGTTGGGTGACGTATAGTCTGGCGGCATTCTCGAAAAACTGGGCCATCTGCTCGACGTCAATTGTCGTAGTCAAATAACTGGGACGGCTTGCACCGTTGTCGGCGGCATTTCCAAAATCCAAGACGAGACGCGATGTCGACTCGATTTCTGGAGTCGCCTCAATGGATATCAGCACGCGAGAGCCCAGATGCGACTTGAGCCACGCCCCAAATTTATCCGAGGCGGTTCTTATTACCGCGGGCCAGCCGGGGTTCCCAATCTTCGGTTTTGCAACCGTAGCCTCCAAACTCAATATCAATTTGTCAGAATCGATATCGTCGCAGGGGTCGGCGTTCAGTACGTAACCATCTTCAGACAGCCAAATAATCAGTTCAGAAACGTGAGGGCTCGCCAAATCACGCGGCAGGCTCAGCGAGCCGACAATCCACGTTTGAGGCGCACTCGAATCGGCGCTGGGATTGGCGACGACTTGATGGGTCCGCCGGGCACCGGTCTTCTTGCTCTGTAATTTTTTGCGGCGTATGTTTGCCAATCTCTTCCTATTAATTCGTGAAGTGGACTGCGCAAGGCATGTTAACCCTCGGATCATCGAGCTTAACCGGCGATAACAGGCGCACATTGTAGGTGAAACGATACTTAGACCTCACCAGTTGGACTCAAGCCAGCGGGCGCGGAATTTCGAGACTATGACTCAACTATTTCACTCCTGGCGTGAGGATCGCACTGCGACTGTTCAACCGGACACCCGCTTGAACGAACTTTAGAATGGCTGCACACCAGGCGGGTTCAATATGCGCTATGGGTGCCGTCGAGCCAATGACGGCGCCGAACCTTGAGCGCGTGCTCCCTAGGACCCCATGTTGCACGTACTTGCGTCGCGTGAACGCGGAGCATCGGGAGTTTGTCCGAAAAAACACGGCTGAACAATGGGTTTGTGTGCATGTCTGAATACCACGCTGGCCGTTTCGATTTGCTCTTCGCGGCGGTCTCCGACCCCGTAATCGTAGCGGATGGTGAAACGGGGCGATTGCTCGATGCAAATCCGGCAGCGATTGCGGTATATGGGTGGGACAGAGAAAGCTTGCTTCGGCTCACGTGGGACCATTTGATCTCGCCCGCTGCGGATTCCGCTCTTACACACCGCACGCCGACTGGAACGGGTGTGACTCTTACCTATCATAGGAGAATTGACGGAACAGTTTTTCCGGTGGAAGCCAAGGAAAACTCCTTTGTGCTCGACGGACGCGTGATCGTCGTAAGTACGATTCGCGATGTGACAGAGCGGTTGCTTGCAGAGCGAGAGCAAATTCAGCTCGAAGCTCGCATGCAACAGGCCCAAAAACTCGAGAGTCTGGGCGTGTTAGCTGGGGGAATTGCCCATGATTTCAACAATCTCCTTTCCGGAATCCTGGGTAGCATCGATCTCGCGTCCTCGGAACTCATACCCGAGTCGAGTCTCAGTCTATCGCTCACCCTTGCACGAGAGTGCGCTGAGCGAGCTTCCGTCCTCTGTGATCAACTACTTGCTTATTCAGGGCGCGGGCGATTCGTCGTGAACCCAATGTCGCTGACGACTCTCGTTGAAGAATTGCGACCGCTCCTGGAAGTATCAGTTGTCAATAAACCCAGGTTGACATTCGAGCTAGAGCCCAACTTGCCTCTCGTGGATATCGACGCTGCACAGATTCGCCAAGTCATTCTAAACATGGTGATGAATGCAGCAGAGGCCACGCCTTCGGGCACGGGCCATGTCATGGTCCGTTCTAGTGTGGCTGATATGGGTCGCGAAGAACTCTCCACCTGTATTTTGGGGGATGATCTGCCGCCGGGTCGCTACGTGGCACTCGAGGTCGTCGATAATGGTTGTGGGATGGACCAGACCACGTTATCGAGAATTTTCGAGCCATTCTTCACCACGAAATTTGCCGGACGCGGACTAGGACTCCCTGCATTACTCGGGATTGTACGTGGGCATCGAGGCGCGATTCAAGTCGTTAGCAACGAGGGGCACGGCAGCGTCTTTCGAGTCCTGCTGCCGATCAATCGTCGCCGCTCGTCGATGGCGTCCGCGGCGTCACCCACGTGGTGGCATGGCCGAGGCTGCATATTGTTCGCGGACGATGAGCCCCCTGTGCGCACGGTTGGCCGACGCATCCTAGAGCGACTCGGTTTTCACGTCGTGTTAGCCCAGAACGGGCGCATGGCGATTGACGAGTTTGCTCGTCGCGCCGACGAGATCAGCCTCGTCATCCTCGATCTGACGATGCCAGAGATGACAGGCGACCAGGCGCTTACGGAAATTCGGCGACTGCGGCCACAAGTTCCAATCGTTCTTACCAGCGGATTTGGCGAGGAAGAAGTGTTGGAGCGGTTGTCTAACGTGACAATCGATGGCTTCTTGAAGAAGCCATTTAGAGTCGAAGACTTTTCGAACCTTGTTCGCACGGTTCTAGAGCGACGTTCGGTGAGTGGAATTAGCCCGAAACTTGCCGCAGCATCGACTCAGCCGGCTAACGCTGACAACCGCGCCAAAGGCGATCGTTGATTGCATTTCCCAGGCCGTGCGGCGGCGCAAATTCGCAGACGATTCGATCCAAGTGGCGTTCATCGAGGCGCCGCAATGCAGCGAAAAGGTTACACGCCGCCTCGCGCAAGTCTCCGGCTTCGCTCAGAACCTCGATTGCCGTATAACCGCTTGTGGAGGTAGGCCCCATCGAGAGAAGTCCCACTCGTTCCAGGTTACCCGGAGGTGCCGCACCCCGAAGGGGTTCCAGCCGTGTCCGCGGCGCGTAATGAGAGCGCATTTGACCCGGACTTTGCGGCCTCTCGGTGGAATTTGTATTCGAATCCACTTCACCGACAATAGCCTGAATATCCTCGAGTGAGACGCTACCAGGTCGCAGCAACTGCGGGCGCTCCCGTAGCAGTGATACGATGGTCGATTCAATGCCCGTATTGCAGCTTCCGCCATCCAAGATCAGCGGCACATCAGTACCCAAATCACTATATACGTGGGCTGCCGTGGTGGGGCTGACGCGACCGAATCGATTGGCGCTGGGAGCGGCCAATGGCACGCCAACGGCTGCCAGTAACAGCTGGGCAACGGGGTGAGAGGGGACTCGAACCGCAACCGAAGGCAGACCCGCGGTAACGATGTCTGGAATCGAAGGGTGCTTGGGAAGCACCAATGTCAGGGGACCAGGCCAAAATGCATCGGCCAAGCGCGACGCCGCCGACGGGCGACTTTGGCACAAGTCAAACGCGAGCTTTGCATTTGCAACGTGCACTATCAATGGGTCGAAGTGCGGGCGGCCTTTGATCTCGAATATTCGAGCCACCGCCAGCGCATCAAAGGCTACCGCGCCTAATCCGTAAACCGTTTCCGTCGGGAAAGCGACCACTTGACCGCTCTTTAGCAGCTTGACTGCATCTTCTATGTTTGACGGTTTCATCGCGCAACAAGCCCGTCAATTTGACGCGCGCAGGGCCCTCTGCGCACCGGAGAAACGTCCGTTTTCACAGCCCCCGCGCGCGAATCAAGCGCCTGGCTAGAGAGATCGCCGACAGCATGCCGCGAGCATCCGCGGAGCCCGACCAGGCTATGTCGTAGCCCGTACCGTGGTCCACGCTGGTGCGAATAATCGAGAGTCCCCAGGTCACGTTTACAGCCTTGCCGAACGCAACGAGTTTGGTCGGAATGGTGGCCTGATCGTGGTACATGGCAACCACGCCGTGAAAGTCGCCGGCTTGAGCCTTTCGATACGCCGTTTCGGCTCCGAGCGGGCCTATCAACACGGCTTTCGTTCCCAAACGACGCCTTGCGGCCCGAATTCCCGGTAGAATTGCTCGGCTTTCCTCGTTGCCCAAGAGTGCGCTTTCACCGGCATGTGGGTTCAGGGAGCAAATCGCAATTCGAGGAATGTCGCTATGCAAATCACCCAGTAATTCGGCAAGCGCGAGGGTTGCCTTTAGGACAGCCTCGGGTGTTATGGCGTTCGGAACTTTTGCGAGGGGCAAATGAGTCGTCACCAGGCTCGTGGCAAAGGTTCGTGTGGCAAAGCACATGGTCGAACTCTCGGCTCCGTCGCGAGCCTCCAACCATTCCGTGTGACCCAAAAAGCCTTTGGCGCGCCGTATGCCAGATTTCGCAATGACCGCTTTGCTAACGGGTGCCGTTACCAGCGCGGAGTGTTCATGCGACTTTACCCAATCAAAACCAGCCTCGATGTAGTCGAGTTGCGCTGCCCCAGAACGCCGATTGGGTTTACCCGGAACGCGATCGCTTGCCGTCAATTGCGGTCCAGCTTGAAGCACCGCAATTTGCGAAGCAGCGAGCCGCTGGTCGTTGAACGGCACTAGCCGGCTTGGTGCGATTCCAACTACTTTTGCCGCTGCCCGCAGCGTCGACAAGTCCCCCACGAGGAGGCAGGGAAACTTGACCTCGGCTGCAGACGCCACTGAGATTTCAGGACCGATGCCGGCGGGGCATCCGGTGGATATAACGATCATTCCTCATCGAGCTCAACGTCGCTGGAGCGGCTGTCGCTCTCAGGTGCGCGGAGCTTGTAGCCCGAACCTCGCAATGTTTCCAGCGGCAGTGCCGAGCCCAATTTCGCGCGCAACCGGCGAACGTGGATATCCACTGTGCGCGGACCGCCTTCGTACCGGCTGCCCCAGACCCGCGCCAACAGGTGCTCGCGCGACAGGACTTTGCCTCGCCTTTCGCAGAGATACGAGAGCAGCGCGAATTCTTTGGCGGTCAATTGTGCGGGCCTGCCGTCGACCACGACTTCATGGCCGGCCTTGTCGATGACGATTCCACCGATCTTCTGGCGCTCTTCGGTCGCAAATTCGCTACGGCGCCATTCGAGCGCGCGGATCCGGGCATAGAGCTCTTCCGGAACATAGGGGTGGAGGCAAAAATCATCGAAGCCACTCCACGGTTCGATCCGAGCGATTTGCCCAACACTGACGGTGATCATCGCTCCGACGTTGTCGAAAAAAGGTTCTCGACGAATTGATCGAAGCGCCGCTATGGCTAGGTCCGGTCGATCCAAAGCCTCGAAAATGAGCGCTCTTGGCCTGATGTCCAGTTCATCGTCGCCCTCTTCAATGAGGTTAACTGGGTCATCCCATAAGTCCAAGGTTCGAACCAGCGCGCCTAACTGGCGTAACGTAGCTGCAGCTCCATCCTCTCGCTCGATGTGTTGGACATGGCCCAGGACCCCAACGAAGGTCTTGGGTCGTTTCTTAGGTATTTCAATCGATCCGCGTTCCACCGACTGTTATCCGTGAGAGTTTTACTGTGGGGCAACCGACACCAACGGGTACACTTTGGCCATCTTTGCCACAGGTCCAGATGCCGTCGGAAACCTTCACGTCGTTACCGAGCATCGTTACGCCGCGCAATGTTTCCGGACCGTTACCAATAAGATTCACGCCTTTCAGAGGCGCCGTTAATCGGCCGTCCTCGATCAAGTAGCTTTCAGTGAGACTGAAAACAAAATCTCCATTAGAGATGTCCACCTGGCCGCCCCCGAAAGCTTTAGCATAGACCCCCTTTTTTACGCTTCGAATTATGTCCTCTGGCTCCTCGGTGCCAGACAGCAGAAGCGTGTTGGTCATCCGCGGCATCGGGTGGCTCGAAAAGCCTTCACGCCTGCCATTTCCGCTCGGATTTGCCGAGAAATGCCGCGCGGATATGTGGTCGTGCAGGTACCCGACCAGGACTCCGTTCTCGATTAAAACTGTCTTGCCGGGGACGGTCCCCTCATCGTCTACGTTAATTGAACCACGGCCCTGAATCAATGAGGCATCATCCACTACGGTGCACATTGGGCTCGCGACCAACTGACCCATGCACCCGCTATAATTGCTGGTTTGCTTTCGGTTGAAATCAGCCTCGAGGCCATGTCCGACGGCTTCATGAAGCAAAATACCGCTATCGCCGGGAGCAAGGACTACTTCAAACTGTCCAGCGGGCGCGACTCGCGAATCCAGCATAACCAGGGCTTGCCGAACGGCTTCTTGGGCGTGCCACTCGGGAGAACGGCCAGAAAAATAGCCCAATGTTGCACGCCCCCCGCCACCGCTGTGTCCCGACTCGCGACGCCCGTCGGATTCTGCGACGACCCTCACGCCAAATCGGAACAGCGGTCGTCGATCCGACGCCAGTACCCCATCGCTGTTCACGATCAGCACATCCCGCATTTCCTCGGCGAAATGGACCTCGACTTTTTGGATTCGAGTATCGGCTGCGACGGCAGCCTTACTGGCCCGTTCCAACAACTGCCTTTTCTCCAGACCCGGTTCGATAATGGATGGCCTGTCGAGTTCATAACGCTTTGGAATTGCTATATTTTTTAGCGGCACTTGGACATGCGTGGGTCCTGATTCAGCAATCTTGGCGGCCGTCACGGCAGCACGACGCATAGCCTCGGTACTTAGATCCTCCGTGTGCGCATAGCCGGTAGCGTCCCCTCGGCATACACGAACGCCCAGACCCATGGACACCCCTCGCGACGCCGATCGGGTTATGCCTTCCTCGTAAAGGAGGCTGCCCGCAACGTGGTATTCGAAGAACAGATCAGCATAATTTCCACCCCTGCTGAGTGCATCGGACAGTAGCATCTCATAGGTTTTCACGTCCAGGCCGAACGACCCTCCAGGGGCAAAGGGTGGTGGCACCTCATGACTGCGGTCGGGCGACATTCGGCACACCATGGGCTAAAGGTCGAAAATTCGCAAGGCGGACCAAACTGCGTCATTCGACACTTGCGGTAGCTACGCTCTGGATGCAATTCCAATCGGGTGAATGTCTATCCCATTCTGGTCGCGCTTCACGTATTCGCGAACATGGTTTGGATTGGATCGATAGCTTCGGTTGGTCTGATCCTGGCCAGTAGTCTTCTCGGTTCAACGCGAGAACGGGCAACTCTTGCACTTTGGCCCTACCGCTGCTTGGCAGTTCCGTCATTTTTGCTTTCACTGACCTTAGGTGTGGCCTGCCTGATTCTGGATCCGACGAAATCGCTCCTGAAAATTCCTAGCATGCATGCGAAGTTGACACTCGCTGTTGGGGTGATCGCGCTTCACCATTGGATTGGAGCCGTCGCTCGCCGCACGGCCACCGGTCGTAGGGAGGCGGCACTACCGATCTACGCAGTCGTTCTCTTGCTTGTTTTTGCAGCAGGAGCTGCCGTATTGGGGGTTGTCAAACCTTTTTGATACTACATTTGATACTACACCGTAGGACATTGTGTTTCGGTGTCTACCGGTGGCGGCCCAGGCGCCAGTGGGAAAATGGCGCCGAAAACTACGGGGACCCCTAATACGGTGTATCATTGGGGAGGTCCCGCAACGAGCGCCTTGCCCAAGGCTGACTTTGGCTCAATTCATCCCGCTTTGAGATGATGAGTGCGCGCAGGCCCAATTCGAGTACTGTGCGCGCCGAACGAAATTTACCGTGGCCCTTGATCGCGAAAAAATCCTGCAGTCCGCGCAAAAGTTGATCGAAAAACGGCGATTCGATCGCGCGCTCGAAGAGTATCAAAAGCTCGTCCACGACGACCCTAACGACGCGCGCACATTGCTCAAGCTGGGCGATTTACAAGTGCGAATGCAACTTTCTGCTGACGCCATGCAGACCTACGACAAAGTCGCGCAGGTCTACGAAGCGCAGGGCTTTGCCGTTAAGGCGCTCGCCGTCTACAAGCAAATTCGTGAGCACATTCAGAAACGCTCACCGGAACTGGCTGATCGGTTTTCACACATAGTTCCGCGCCTCGCCCGGATTTATACACAACTAGGCCTCAAGAGTGATGCAATTCAGGCGTTTGACGAGGTTGCATCTCGCTTATTGCGGGCAGGCAAACGTCGGGAAGCCATCGACAC
>PMCK01000268.1 GCA_003154095.1 Myxococcales bacterium
GTCACTGCCAACGAAATGTCTTGAGAGCAATTGCATAACCGGCAACGCCCCAAACTCCGAGCACGAGAAGCTGTGGCCAAGTGTTGCCAATCGATGCGCCGTCATTGAAAATGGCTCTCAATCCATCGTTCAGCGCGGTAAGCGGCAATGCTCGAATCAGCCAATGGAGCCAACCGGGAAACCGCTCATACGAGAAGAATGCCCCCGACAGAACCCACATCGGCAGCTGAACCAAGTTCATCCAGCCATTGGCAGATTCGGTGTTCTCTACCCGGGCGCCAATCAACAGACTGATTCCAGCGAAAGACGCCGCGCCGGTGAAGCTGATGACGAACAGCGATAGCAGATTGCCATGGATTACCGTACCGAACACGAACCTGCCGAAAAGAAGCAAGAGGCCAATTTCGAGCACGAGAAATAGACTGCGCGCGAAGAAGTACGACAACAGAAACTGAGGACGGCGCATCGGCGTGACGGCGAATCGCCGCAATAACCGGCGTTTGCGCGCTACCACAAGGTTGTACCCGACGCCCCACATACTGGTGCCCATCAGGTTCATACCAATTAGACCGGGCAACAGAAAATCGATGTAACGCGAACCGGGTTCAGAAGATGTAATCTCCTTACTCACGATTGGATCGCGACGCCCCGCGGCACGTTCGAGAACGTCGTCTACGAGCATCCTCGCGCTAGGCCCCTTTTCCTGGGTGCCATCGAAAATGTAAGTAGGCCCAGTCGAGTCGAATCTAACGATGACGTCGGTTTTCGCGCGCGCCAGATCGCGGCGAGCCGAGGCTTCGTCTTTGACCTCGGCCATGACTCGTGGGCTCGAGAGGAGCGCTTGACTCAAAGGAGTAGTATGTTCGGTCACCACGGCGACTCGCGGCCGCTCAGGAGGTTTCGAGCGGAACGCGATGCCGAGGCCGAAGGCCATCAAGAGTGGAAATGCGAATACCCAAAACAAGACACCGGGCTCGCGCACGAATTCACGCAGCCGCATCTTGACCAGTTCGAGCTGGGGATTCAATCGTGTCGAAGGCGGGCTCATGGCGGCGTTGACTCCGCGACGAGCGCGCGCCCGGTCAGGTGAATGAAGACATCATCCAACGTAGCTTGATGCGTGCTAAGACCAATTGGCGTGGCCTTTTGTCGGTCGATTTCGCTGAGGGCGCTGGACAGAGCAGACAAACTGCGATCGAGGCGTACTCGGTAGTGCTGGCCCCGATGCTCGACGCTTTCCACGACAGGCAGCGCGGTCAGGGCGGTCTCGTCCAACGATTCCGAGGTATCGAATTCGAGAAATTGTACATCACCGAGGCCGTCAACTAGCGAGCGCGGTGTCCCCGACGCAATGATCTTGCCGTGGTCCATGACTGCGATCTCGTCGCAGAGTGCTGCTGCCTCTTCCATGTAATGAGTAGTGAGCAGGACGGTCCCGCCTTCGCCACGAAACCGCTCCACTACCTTCCACAGGGACTGTCGTGCTCTTGGATCGAGACCCGTCGTAGGTTCGTCCAAGAAAAGCAACTCCGGTGTGCCAACCAAGGCGGTGGCGACGGCAACGCGTTGCTTTTGCCCACCTGACAGGCGAGAGTATTGCTGATGGCGCTCCGCTTCGAGATCGAGGAGCCGCAAGAGTTCATCCGTACTGCGTCCCTTGGGATAAAAGGAGCGAAAGAGGGTTAAGACTTCATCCACGTGGAGCTTATCTGCAAGCTGAGTGTCCTGGAGTTGAACACCGATTCTTTCCCGTAGCGCATGATCTCGATGTTGGCCCCAGCTCAACCCAAAGAGTCGAATTGTGCCGGAAGTCGGGGAGTGAAGGCCCTCCAGCATTTCAACCGTCGTAGTCTTTCCAGCGCCGTTGGGACCCAAAAGTCCAAAGCAAGAGCCCGCTCGAACCTCGAGATCAATGCCAGCAACGGCGCGCTTCTCGCCATAGTCCTTGACCAAGGCTGAGCAAGCTATTGCGGGTGTAGACATGGCGCGCGCAGGGTAGCACTGGCGAGGAATTTGCCACGTGTCGGCCACTCACTTTGTTCGATGTCGGCGCAACGCAGTCCGTTTCGGGGTGAATTCCCCGGAATGGAAGTCTGGCCGTCGAGATCGGACACGGGCGCGGTCTCGTGCCCGACGCGGACACTATTAGCAAAGAAATTGCCGCATCAGGGCACGGTCAGCGGGTTCGGGTAGTTACCGGTCAGGAAGAGCAGTGAATAGACGCCAATTGACTCTTGATAGACTCGCGTGTTCTGGATTGTTGTCGATACCGCTTCTTCAATTGCCTCGCGGCGGATATCACCGGTGGTCTTGCCATCGTCGTCAAAGATGCTGACGTACGAGCACATGGCCGTATTGACGAAAACGGAATTGTGCCCGCTGCCCGGATCACATGCTGCAATAAGGCCGTTCGAACCCAGTCCATCGCAAATGCTCGAGAACCGGTTGGCGTTCGCTGCCACCGGATTGTTCTTGCTGAAATTGGCGTAAAAGTCCTGGATGAGGTCGATCTTCGCCTGCATTTCCGACTTCCCTGCGTAGTGGCGCGAGGAACCAGTAGCGTTCTCGACGAAATCCTGGCGATTGCCAAACCAGGCTGCGTCAATTCCAACTCGCCATTGGTACCGGGGCCATTCGTAGGGCCCTCCATCGCCACCGCTGCAGGGTGAGGTATTGTCACCTGAGCTCCCAGCCAACGCCGGAACTATGCTCTGGTTGTCATAACATCGCTCGTACATTTCATAAACGGTCGACGCCGTGTGGTACCAAAACTGGCGATGCCCAGCGCGTTCGTTGGCTGTCGACTTTGTTGAATCCATGAATCGTTCCAAGAAGTCACCGAACACCCGGAAGTAGCCGGGGGGATAGTAGTCCATGTGCACATTGAGAACTTGACCTTGTGCATACGTGCACGGTGACCCGGGGTATCCGCTGCAATTTTTATCCCACGTGTCACCGTTGGACGGATAGTTCCATTTACCGTCGTATGCCGTATCAATCTCACATTCCATCTTGAGCAACCACGAGACGGCGGCATTTCGATATTCGGGCCACTGCATAGCAGCAAAAACGAGACCCATCGCGATATCCACATCGCCATCAAAGGCGCTATCGTGAATTCCACCGCAAGTCGTTTCCGTATCGGGATCGCAGGGGACGTCCAGTGGCCGGCAGGCGGTACTGCCATCTGCGTTCCACTGATATGCCATCAAGCCGCCGCAATATTTCTTTGCACTTTGCGACAAATAGTGCCTGACGAAGTTCCACAACTTGTCAAACGTGGGCTTGTCGCCGACGGCCGCTGAAATGGCCATTCCGTAGCCTTGGCCCTCGCTGTAAGTGAGGTTCTGGCGATCACGATAAACAATTCGCGCCGTGTCCGCGCCGCAGACTTGTGTTTGGTTACCCAGCCCCAGCGGATCATCAGCCGTTTCGACGTAATGCTCCCTCCACAGCGTGTAGCGTTCTTGCACGATGAAGTTGAACAGCTGTTGCACGATATCAGGTGCCGGGTAAGTCCTCGCCAGCGACGCGCCGTAGGGATAGACGTACTTGGTTTCGTCATAAGGGAACCATCCCCCGAATCCCAATTTCACATTGGTATCGGCAGGTGGCTTCGGTGCACAAGCTTGATCGCCCCAACTTCCCGTCGCCGACAAGTCTCCGCCGAGACCGTCGGGATAGTAGTCGTAAGTCGTAAACTTCTCGGTCACTTCCCACGGGGCCAAGGCGTCATTGAAGTCCGGTTTGCCGTACGTCCAACGGATCCAGTATTCGCCGGGTGTGCTTGGGAAGGGGTGCGCCTCGACCGTATTCCACTCGGTCGGCGCTCGCGTCAAGTCGGCTGCAATCCAAGTTGAGCCCGGTGCAAAAAATGCATTTGGAACCGGGCAATTAAACCAGGGACGATCGGCTTCACGGAAGCAAATGACTTCGCGTGTCCCCGCCGTGCTAATCACCCGCAAGACTATCCACTTGGGCATGAATTCGGGCTTTGGGAAATACGTAAACGTCTTCTGCCCGGCCCATAAGTAGCGGAAATGCACGGGAGAGTAGTTGTCGGGAACGGGCGGATTACAGGGGTCGATATTCACCTTTTGCCCGCCGCAACCCTGGTAACCGGGGCCTGGATTTTGCGTATAGAAGAAAGACAGGGTTTTCATGTCGAAACGGTTACTGCAAGAAACAGCTTCCGCGGTCGTCATGTTCTGCGCGGGACCGTTGTACGCCAGCCAATATTCGGTCGCCTTCGCGGGTTGAGGCAAAGGTACTCCCGACAAGGCGATCATATTGAAGCCGCCGTAAGCGATCGTAAGACTAGCTCCGGAAGTGTTCCAAACAGAAGTGGGTACGAGCAGCGAGTACCAGGGGCAGTCACTGTTCTGCAATTCGAGCATCGCGAGCGCGTTACTGCAGCCGCCGCTGATTGTGACTTGAAGCGACGTTGGGTAGGGCGGTGTCGTAATACCCATGCTCTGCTGTTCGCAGGCGGTACCCGCGAACCCGGTCGTCGTAGGATCGCCCCAGGGCCAACGAATGTGCAGCTTTATCATGTCGGCGGGTACGGTCGTGTCTGGAGTGCCTGACGAACAGAGTTCACTTTGAACGTCCGCCTTATTAGTCGTGAAGCGGAAGTGGCCGGCACCGGTCAGCATATTCTTGACGTAAGCAGCCCCGTAGTCCGATGCAATGCTTCCCGACGGACCGGTGTAGTCGATCCAAACGTCGCTATTGGCTGCAAACGAGCCGAAGTCCGCCCCTGTTTTGGCGGTGGGATCATACGTAAAACCGGAGGCGTAAGGCGTAAGCTTGCTATCGTCTTCGCATTCCGCTGCTTGCGCGTTGATATAGACTTTGTGCCCAGCCATTGTACTTAGATTCAAGCAGGTGGAATACCAATCGCAATTTGAGCTATCCTGGCGTGCAGCGTACTTGGTGCTCATGTTGTCCGTGTCCACGAGCAGCACGGCGACCGGTCGATTCGGCATGGAAAATGTCTGATTGTTTACGGTCTGCCCGCTCAACGTCGGATTCGCCTGCGCTGACCATACGTCACGAACGTGCACACGCGTCGTACCGCTCGGACACTTGTAATCCTCTGTCAACGGCGGTGGCGGTTTCGTCTCGACCACCGCGGCATCTTGACCGCCCCAGTTGACGACCTTGGTGCAGCCCGTATTCACGGCGAGCAGATCGCGCGATCCAGTCTTGGCCGTGATATTTACCATGGCTCCGCCGTCGCAATTGTCCGTCACGGTAACGTTACTGCAATCGCCGTTGGGACAGACGTTATACGACGGGTTCGTACTTCCGCCGACGCCGGTTACGATTCCATCTGGACCAAGCCTGTTGCCAGTTCCTCCCGAGGAAGCCGAGCACCCGATGGCTACGACCACTGCCGCCCCGAGGACGATTCCAAGCAGCACACTCAAGCGGATTCGAAATGTCAGATGACGAAAAAATAAGTTCGACAAGGATTCCTCTTTCCCGATTGTGCTGCCAAAGATTGGGTCGCGGTGACGGTCAATATTCCCACGCAAAGGGTGTCCGCAACAGGTCGCGGCGGGTCACATTTGCAGATTTCACGCGAGAGTCGCGAAATATTTGCCGGACGACCTGGGACCCGGTAACGCAAGAGTTTTTGCCGTGAGCCGCTGGGGCAGGGCGGGCAAACTGCCAGTCAATCCCCGCAATTTCGCCTATATGGCAAATTTGGGGGATGTCGCTGCGGCACGTGGCTAAAATTTCACCTGGGGCCAGAATCTGGGACTACCGCGAGCTTGGCAAAGACCCCTGCGTGCTACGGTTGGCCCACTTAGCTCGGAGCATCGGACATGAAATTGCACTGGAAGTACTTGGGACTCGCAACTCCTTTGGCCGCACTAATTTATGCGGCCTGTTCTTCGGCGGGCGGAGGCGGCAGCCCGAGCAGCTCCCTGGGCGGTACCGGTAACAATGGAACCGGCGGCAAACCTGGCTTCAATGCTGGCGTTGGCGGTGGCTTCAACCCGGGCGACGCGGGTTCGCAATTCGATTCCGTTACGCCCAAGTGCGATTCACAATGCACGGACTTCAGGGTTGCGCCTTCGTCTTCCTCCGACGCCGGCATCGATCCAAAGACACTGAACCCCGACAACATCGACCCAAATCTTTTCTCTGGTGCGGCTACGGGCGCGGGTCCTTGCATCGTCGAACCGCAAGATGGCACGCTATTTCCGCGCAATTGGTTGCGCCCACGTGTGAATTTCTTCAACGGCGCCACTGCGGGGCTAAAATACCGATTGACCTTTCACGCCGATCGCGAAGCCAATGATTTGGTTGCCTACGCATCCGCCGAAAAAATGCCCTGGGCGATGCCGCAGCAGATTTGGCATGCACTGGCCACCAACGTGATGGAAGAGGACATCACGCTCACGGTTCGCGCCAGCAATGGGGGCGAGAGCGTGGTGAAGTTCCGCATTGCGCCAGCGGAAGTGGCCGGGACTATCGTCTTTTGGCACACCACGCAGTATGTCGCAGCGCCGGGCGTATCGGCGTTGCGGGGCTTTCGACCGGGCGACGAAGGGGTAATTTCTGCCTTAACCCCCGAGCAAATCACGACGAAAATGATGGGTGCCTCGGGTCAACCTTCCAGTGAGAACGGCCGCACCAGCACTACGGCGGGTACGGCTCTTTGCGTCGGCTGTCACACATCGACGCCGGACGGCAAGGCCGTGACGACGACGGATGACTGGCCCTGGAACGTTGCTGTCTCGAATATCGATTCGACCTCGGGAGTCGTGGGTTCACTTCCTTCATTCGTGACGACGGCAGGCATGGTGATGGCCAACACTTCTTGGCAAGGAGTGACGTCCTTTTCGAGGGACGATTGGAATGCAGGAAACCGACGTTACGTCGGTTCTTGGGCGCCGCGCACCATATCTTCCGATCCGAGCCAAAGTTGGAAGATATGGGCAGGCCTTGCCAGTGAAGTCATGACCAAAACAGGCTTAGATTGGCTAATCTGGGTTAACCTTGCGTCGAGCGCGGCTGTTCCGGCACCGACTGGAAACAACAGCAACGACGTATTCAACGGCCTAGTAAACGCCAAAGACAACCTCTGGGGAATCATTGCGCGAAATGGCGAACCCGCTCGTTGGGCTTGTCTGGATGGTACCGCGTGCACGCAGGGATCGAATTGCTCGGACAATCAACCGTGCGCGCAGATGCCGCGCGGCGCGGTTACGCCTAACTGGAGTCACGACGGCACCAAGATCGCATACACATCGACCGATTCGACGACGGATGGCCGAGTTGGCCCCAATCCCAAGTCGAACACACCGACGCTCACTGCCGCGGATATTTACGTTGTTCCCTTCAATAATGGCCAGGGTGGAGATGCCAAGCCGCTAACCGGCGCTTCCGAAGCAAACTACGGCGAATATTACCCAGCCTTCTCGGGCGACGACGCATACGTTGCGTTTAATCGAGCACCGATGGACGGCAAAGCTCTCTATTATCGTCCTGATGCTCAGATCTATTTGGTGCCGGCCGCAGGTGGCACCGCGCAGCCGCTGGCTGCCAACAATCCACCCCAATGTACGGGTCTTACGACGGCTACGATTCACAACAGCTGGCCTAAGTGGTCGCCTTATCCTAAGGATGTCAACGGGGCGTCGTACTACTTCTTGATATTCTCATCGACACGTTACTCGACGAACATGATCGACACAGGCAATCCCGATCCGAATTTGAAATATGCCCCAGCGTCGGAATTGTTTTTGGCTACGATTAAGGTTCAAGGGGGGACCGTGACAACTTTCCCGGGCATATATCTGTGGAACCAGAACTATTTGGTGACGCCGAATGCAAGTGATCCTAACGCCACCCCCCAGGTTACGTTCTCGCCCGGGTTGCACGTAACGCCCGCCTGGGATGAGTTCATCATCCCCAAAGTCCCTCCGGTACAAGTGATCATTAATTGAAGCGCCCTGTATGGCGGCCGGCGGGTTGGACTTGACCGCGATTCTTCGCGTGCTACGAGCGGGCCCCGTTGGATCCCATCTGGGACCGGCTGGGCCATTAGCTCAATGGTAGAGCAGCGGACTCTTAATCCGGAGGCTGAAAGTTCGAGTCTTTCATGGCCCACAAAAGAATAGCGGCGGAGTAAATTGGCGGCGCCGCCGCGCCGCTGGTCCACTATGGCGAGATGCAAATGACTCCGCGTGTGGTAACCGTCGCAGGCGATGAAGCTCCTTTATACTCCCAATAGTCCTTATGCGCGAAAGGTCCGCATCGTCCTGCGCGAAAAGGGAATACCCTGCGAAGAAACTCAAGTACCGCTGAATGACACGAGCGTTGAATCCGTCAACCCGCTCGGTAAGATTCCGACGCTGATTGTTGACGACCAAACGACTATGTTCGATTCAGTAGTGATTGTGGAATACCTCGAGCTCGCAAAAAGCGATCCGCGGATGATACCAATCGATCTTTGGGAACGGGTCATCGTGCGCAAGTGGGAATCAATNNCCGAAAGGCAAGAAGCTTCAGTCATCACTCGTTCGGACCACAAGGTGGCCGCCACTCTCAAGCACGTCGAAGCGGAGATTCTTGGGCGGACTTTTGCCTTTGGCAACGAATTTACCTTGGCTGATGCCGCTCTGCTGTCGGCGATCGGCTACGTGGCGCTCCGGCGCCCGCAACTGTTGGAAGGCTTGTCGGCCACCGCGGCGTACCGCGATGCACATGCCCTTCGACCCAGTGTTATCGCCACCCTTCCACCCGGTTAGCGACCTAAGGGCGGAAACCGTCGGCGCAATTGTTCCAAGGACTCCCATTTACGATCCGGGCACAAAAGTTGACGGTGAGCGAATTAGGGGTGAGCCGATAGTGGCGCGAACTTCGTCATTATTACTGACAAATCCGACGAACCTTGGGCTAGTCACCGGTGACCAAGAGGGTGCTACACTGCCCGAAGGCTCGCCCACGGAACGGCGACGATAGAGGAAAATTCTTGATGACCAAGCTCCAAAGGGTGCAATCGTGGCAAGCAATTCAAATGCACAATTCGCCTCGAGGAGCACCGCGGTGAGTTTGGAAGTAGGCCAGATACTCGGCGGCAAGTACTTTATCGAGCGCGTCATTGGACGGGGCAGCATAGGCCTTGTCTATGAGGGCCGCGATACGTCATCCAGCCAACGCGTCGCCATTCGATTGATCATGCCGGAGTTCGACAACGAACAAGTGCCGGCGTTCGTGGAAAATGACGCAACCGTCGTCGGCCAATTGGGTGACGAACATATTGCACGCTTGTTCAACATGGGGTTCTTGCCGAGTGGCGAGCGGTGTATCGTTTCAGAATATGTAGAGGGTGAGATTCTGCAGCGTCGCATGAAACGACTGGGCTCAATGTCCGAGCTCAACGTGGCGCAATTGCTAATTCAGCTATTGGAGAGCCTCTCGGCGGCCCACGAGGTGGGAATTGTTCATCGCGACTTGACCCCGCTCAGCATCATCATGGTTCCACGGTCATCCGGTGGCGGTGAAGCCGTCAAACTCATAGATTTCGGCATATCCAGGCTGCAACTTCTGACCGCTAACCCCAACGCTCCACCCTCGTCTATTGTTGCGGAGACCGAGTCATTTCAATACTTGTCGCCCGAACAGCTCAACGGTCTTAGGGAGCTGGACCCGCGCAGTAATATCTACACGCTCGGTGTCATTGCGTATGAGGCAATAACGGGAAAATTGCCCTTCGAAGGCAAAGACTTCGGCGACTTGACCTTCAACATATTGCGAGAAGATCCGGTTCCAGTCGAGGATCTCGCTCCGAAATCAAGCTCACCGTTCGTCCAATTGATTACCAGGGCAATGGCGCGCTCGCCCAACGCCCGCTTTCAGTATGCCGAGGAAATGTACGCGGCCATTTCGAACTGGGCCAACCGTGCAGGCTTTGCTCGGTCGGTGCTCGAGTCCGGCGTAACGGGCTGGCGCAATCACGACCTCGAGGAGGTGACATCGAGCGAACGTGCCTCAACGGCGGAGTTAAGGCCCCCCGACGATGATGAGATAACGAAGGAACCAGATCTAGCCAGCCCGGACGCGATGCCGGCAAATTCACTGGTATCCGCCAGTGTTCCTCAAGAGCCGGTATTCGAGCGGACCGATCCCGGTATGGCACCGGTAGTCGAGACTGAAACCTTGCCGTTTCCGGCCACCGCAGTGTTGATTGGCACGGGCGATCCTTTTACCCAGCAGACACCAGTTGGCTTGGCTGAAGAGGATGCTCTGTTTGCACTGCCGCCCACTGCGCCGAGAGATGAATTACCCTTCGTAGCGCTTGAAGTGCTCGCTTCGAGTCCCGTCGCCGCTCCGCCCGTGGAGCGCGCGCCTGAACAGCAAACCTTCGAACCACCACCCGCAGTCGCTCCGGCGAGCGCATCCGCCGTCCCTGATTCCTCACCCCCGAAGACCGCGATCGCGGAGCGGGAACCAACCCCACTGCCACTCCAGGCGGCCGCCGCGCCCGCTCAAGACCCGCCCGAACCGACGCCTTCCCAGACGCCTTCCCAATTGACGAACCCAATGGTTTCGGCTGCTGCCGCGCCCACGGTGGAGGAGGGTCAATTTCGCCAATCGCGCACCATTTTGGGCATTGGCGGTATCGCCGTTCGCGCGCCGCAATCGGCCGAGCCAAGCGTTGGCGTCGTTGTTCGCGCACCGCAGTCTGCCGAATCTGGCATCAATTCAAACCAGGCGTCACAGGAACCTGTGTTGGCCCCGTTTAGACCCCGACTGGCGACGGAACCGGGAATCGCCGCACCCACGAATGCCGCAGCGGTCGTTGCCTCGGCCACCCAGCCCACAGCAGTGAGGCAGGCACAAATATCTGGGCCCGTGCCAGCAGCGGCACCGGCACCATTGGTTCAGGCAGCAACGGTGCAGCCAGCGGTTGCCAAGGCCACCCCAGCTCCAACTCTTAAGGCTGAACCTCCGCCGCCCCAACCCATCGCGGCGCCCGCCAGTGATGCCGAAGATATGGGGCCCTATGGTGTTACGCCAACGCGATCAAGAAAACGATTGGTAGTTGCCGTTGTTCTTTTGGGGCTGGCAGCGGCTGGTGTTGCACTCATCCTGCTTCAACACAAACCCGAGGCCAAAAAGTCCGTCGCTTCCGAACCGACGCACAGTGCGATGCAACTAACTCCTTCAGTTGCAGAACCTGTTGCAGCACCGTCGAGCCTCCCCGAACCTGCAGGCACTGCAAGTGTGGCCAAGACCATTGAGGCAGCGCCGGAGCCCAGCGCAAAAGGCGTCGCGGCCGTTAGCAAGAAGTCACCACCTTCGCTCGCCCAATTAGTCGCTTCGGCGGTCCCGGCCGCACATGTTGCACCTACGACTCAACCCAGGCCCCAACGTCCCCAACGTCCAGTTCAAAGCACCCCTCCGGCAACTGTGAGCACACCGACCAAGCAAGGCTCAGGCAAGGCTGCCGCAGGCTACGATCCCTATAAATACCGGTGAAATATGCCCAGGACCAGCCAATCGATCTTCTCGCTGCTTGCTTTCTGCCCAGTGCTTCTGATGGCGGGAGCCGCTCGCGCCGACGACCCTGCCGGCGCAGAGGTTCTATTTCAAGAGGGCAGGCGCCTGTTGGCGGAGGGCCAAACATCGGCAGCATGCGAGAAACTCAAGGACAGTTTTGCTCTNNACGGCGTGGGCCCGCTTTCGCAATGCCGCCAACCTGGCCAAAACTCAAGGTAAAGCCGAACAAGCCGCCGAGGCGAATCGGCGCATCAAGGCTCTGGAACCCGAGCTATCTTATTTGACGATTTCCGTGCCTGAACCCGTGCCTGGCCTTGAAGTGAAGCGCGAGGACATGGACGTAAGCCCAGCGACATTTGGAGTGCAAGTTCCCGTAGATCCGGGGCCGATTCAGGTTGTTGCTTCGGCACCGGGTTACAAAACTGTCAAGCTTAGCGTGGAAATCTCGGCCAAGAAGGATAAGCGGACCCTCACAATTCCGAAGCTTGAAAAAATGGATAAAGCCGAGGCAGCCGAGGCAGCCGAAGCTCCCGACGTTGCTGTTACTTCAGAATCGAAAGAACCTGAAGCCAAGAAAGAAAAGGCTGAAGTGAGTACGGGGGAAGAGCGCAAGGCTGCTCCGGAACCTCCACCGATGGAACAGCCCGAAATTGTCGGCGAAGGTCCAGGCAAGGCTCCGTGGATAATTGGCGGACTGGGAGTGGCCGCCGGTGCGACAGGAGGCCTATTCGGCTACCTAGCAATTCAATCGAACAAGGACGCCAAGAATCTTTGTGAGTCGCGACACAATTGTTCAAAGGCTGCCCTTGATGCCGTTGATCGTCGAAATCAACAGGCCATGATTTCCAATATTGGCATTGGTGTGGGTATCGTGGGCGTAACGACAGCTGCGGTCTGGCTACTGGTTGGCGGACCGACGAACAGCGACAGCGCGCGAGTGGTTGTCCGACCTTCGGTGACTTCTGACTCGGCCGTATTGTGGGCAACAGGAAAATTCTAACTCTAGTGCCTAAATGCCCAACTGGCGACACTGGTGGTACAACTGGAGAACCAGACCATGAGTATATTCCCGCTCTTGCCTAATTCGGGACGCTGTCGGTTTCCCGAACTATTTGCTTTGGCACAAATACTATTCTTAGGCGTTGGCTGCGCAACAGTCGCTGGGTTCGAGGACTTCAAAGCCAACGGTACCGGTGGCTTCGGCAATAGCGGCGCGGCCACCAATGGGGGAACTGGTTACATTGTATCCACTGGTGGGGGCAATAACGTAGCTACCGGTGGCGTGGCCGGGTTTCCGGGCACCGGCGGTGCCGTAGCAGCAACTGGGGGCCGGCTAAGCACCGGTGGCGGTACTGGTTGCGGGCAGGTGCAGCAAGCTTGCTGTAGCGGCTCGACTTGTGGTGCCGGGCTCGAATGCTACCAGAACTCATGCCGATCATGTGGCTTCGATCACCAATCATGCTGCAATAATGGTGCGACCTCAGCTTGCGTTACGGGCGCAGGTTGCTGCGTCGCGAATGCAGTTTGCGTTTCTACTTCGAGCGCGCTCCAGTCCGTCTGCTCGATTAGTTGCGGTGCATCCGGGCAAACCTGTTGTACCGGGGCAATAACCGGGGGAACATATACCGGGACGGGCTGCGCCGAGGGGACCGCCCTGACTTGCAAAACGAGCACGGGCACCTGCAACTAAGCCGTCGGGCAGCGCGGCGACAATCACGAATCAACCCGGGCGGCTAGAATCGAATAGCATAGAGGGCTTGGTATTTCCTCGTCAAATACGCGATGAAATCCGCAGCGTTGAGCCCTATACCCGTGGCCTTCTGTACAATTTGCTCGGCCTCGTAAATGCGACCAAACCGATGCACATGGGTCTTGAGCCAATCACGAAGTGGCAAAAGGCGACCCTGCTCTATGAACGACATCAGATCCGGGATCGATCGAAGTGCCGCCTCGAAAAGTGAGGCACTGTAGAGATTACCAATCGTATAGGTTGGAAAGTAGCCAAACTCGCCCCAGGCCCAGTGAATATCTTGCAGAACCCCCTGGGTGTCATCACTTACGTGGATACCCAGCAAGCGGCGGTAGCGCTCGTTCCAGGCTGCTGCAAGGTCACTCACCTGCAATTCACCTCGCAGCAACTGCAGCTCCAACTCGAATCGAATGAAGATGTGCAGGTTGTACGTGACTTCATCCGCTTCCACGCGGATTGGACTCTGCTCGACACGGTTTACGGCGGCCACGAATGCGTCCGGTGATACGTCGCCCAGGCGCTCGGGAAAGAGTTGCCGATAGCGCGGCAGGAACGCGGTCCAAAATTGTTGTGAGCGACCCACGAGATTTTCCCAGAGTCTCGATTGTGATTCATGCAGGCCCATCGAGGTCGCCGAACACAAAACGCTCCTGCGGTGTTCTGCGGGAAGGCCTTGCTCATACAGAGCGTGCCCGGCCTCATGAATGCTCGAAAAGACACTAGAAAGCGGCAAATTGTCGAAGATCCGAGTAGTAATGCGCACGTCCTCGGGGTCAAAACTCGTTGTAAAAGGGTGCACGGAGCGATCCTGCCGCCCGGCTTGCATATCGAAGCCCATTGCCTCCAGCAATTCGAGAGTGAACTGCCATTGTCGATCAGCATCGAATTGACCTTCGAGGAAGTCGCTGCGCGGCGTCGGTGCAGCGCTAATTTTTTGAATTGCCGGCACGAGCCAGTCGCATAGGCTCTCGAATAGTGGGACGAGGCGCGCGACTCGCATGCCTTTCTCGTGGCCTTCCAGCAGCGCGTCATAACGCTCGCCGCCTGGCGGCGCACCGTAGGCGTCCGCCATCGCGCGCCGCAATTCCAGCAGGCGAGTCAGCTCGGGTGCAAAAAGTCGAAAGTCGCGAACCTTACGCGCCTCGCCCCAAGCGGACAGCGCTGAAGCCTGCACTCGCGCTATTTCTTTGACGAGATCAACGGGCACCTTGGTTGCCCGGTCTCGGTCGAATTTGAATTCTCGCAAGGCGCACGACTGCAATTCGGAGAGGCTACCGTTCGATTCTAGCTTGGCAATCAAGTCACCCACTGCCGTGTCGACTATGCGCTCGTGGTGTAGACCTTGCAGTGTTGCCAGTTGCTCTGCGCGCGCGGTCATGCCCTTTTTGGGCATGTGAGTTTCCTGATCCCAGGACAATAGAGCAACCGCATTGCCCAGGTCGCGAACTTCAGCCATTCGCGCCGCAAAGTTTTCCCAATCGTTCGAGAGCATGCCGTACTTTGGTCGCTGTCAGGTTGAGTTACAAGCGGTGCGCGCGGCCCGAATACGACAAGAGCCTGACCAAGAGTCGCCGTCGAACACATCAAGGCACCGCCATTCGGGCGAATTAAAGTAAATTCCACTCTAGGCGCAGTGTTCTGTAGGTCGATCGCGGCCTTATGCAACGAAGCCACCCAAGATGCGTGCTAGGGATTCCTCTCATGCCTTTTCGTCGGGCCGGCGGGGCTTGCTTATTTCTGGGTGTTATCGTGTGGGTTGGGCAGAGCCATGCTCAGTCCGTGTCGATGCAAAAGCAAGATGCCCCTGAAACGGAGCCGCCAGCTCCGAGTGCTGAACCCGTTCGGGCTCCAGCGCCGACTCCAGTTTCATTGCCAGTAGCTGTCTCCACGCCCTTGACGTACCCGGAAGGAGCATCCGGCGAGCATGTTGTGATTCTTGCCCTCACTATTGGCAAGGATGGAAGTGTAACCGAGTCCGCCAGCGTGAAGGGTGAACCGCCCTATTCAATGCAGGCCGTGCAGGCTTCTCGGGCTTGGGTGTTTCGTCCGGCCATGCGAGGTGACAAGGCCTTTGCATCGAAGATTCAGTTCCTGGTTAGGTTCGTGCCGCCCGCTGTCGAGCCACCTGCTAAAAGCGAGGTTCCTGCGGCACAAACTCAGCCCCCGATTGCGGCGCGCAAGACCACTGAACCCCAACAGCACGACGAATACGAAGTCGTCGTGCAGGGCGAGCGCAACCCGATTCGACACGAGCTCGGGCGTGCGGAAATCCACGATATGCCGGGGGCCTTTGGCGACCCGTACCGCGCCATCGAAGCTTTGCCGGGTGTCGTGCCGATTGTGAGCGGATTGCCCTATTTCTACGTACGCGGCGCCCCACCGGGCAATGTCGGATACTTCTTCGATGGTGTCCCCGTTCCGTATTTGTACCACTTTGCTGCTGGGCCCGGGGTATTGCACCCTGCGTTCGTCGAACGTGTCGATCTGTACCCCGGAGCCTACCCGGTACGTTACGGTCGATTCGCGGGCGCCATCGTGGCGGGCGAAATGGCGCCACCCAGCCATCGTTTGAATGGTGAAGCCAGCATTCGATTGATTGACAGCGGAGCGATGCTCGAGGTGCCGTTTGCCGCAGGGCGCGGCTCGGTCATGGTGGGTGGCCGCTTTTCTTATACGGGTTTAGTTCTGTCACTGATTGTGCCGGATGTTACATTGAACTATTGGGACTATCAGGCGCGATCTCGCTATGATATCGATACGCATAACAGTGTCGAAGTATTACTGTTTGGTTCAGGCGACTTCCTTTCGAACCGAGAGACCAGCTACGCTGATCCGGGGTCAACACCGGGCGGGACGCCGGCCGCCACTTCACAGCCCACGACGCGCGAAAATACCCTGGTTGATGTCGGCTTTCACCGCTTGGACTTTCGTTTCGACCATCGCATTGCTCGCGGCAATTGGCGAAGCGCGCTAATGCTGGGACTTGATCGTACTGGCTTTGATAATGGTAACGTGAACGTTACCAATCGATTGGTGGGCATCCGCTCGGAGTTTGGGCAACACTATAAAAATGGGCCTGAACTACGTGCCGGGGCAGACGTTCTGTACGAATCTCTGTCTCAAAAAGTCAACACGGGTAGTTCCGATTCCAGTGTATCGAACTCGGCCTCAAGCGGTACCGGGGCGGCGCCAGCGGACACCGCGACGACGTCGTCCAGTTCGAACAGTCAGTTGGACTACGGATTTGATCGCGCTAGGAGGGATATGACTGCGGGCGCCTGGGTAGATGTCGTCGTCGACGCCACGCACACTGTGCAGGTGACGCCCGGTGTGCGCATGGACTTGTTCAATTCCGGCAACCGTGTGGCACTCGGCGTCGACCCCCGCATCAGCGCTCGTTACGAGCTAGGCAAGCGAACCAGTTTGGTTCACGGCCTGGCACTAGCGCACCAAGCACCTAGTTTCGTGGTACCGATACCCGGGCTCAAACCGTCACTTGCGGGTGGCCTGCAAACCGCCGTGCAGCATAGCGTTGGAATATCATTCCCATTGCCAGCGGACTTTTCAGCATCGGCGACCGTTTTTCAGAATGTGTTTTTCAATATGACGGATTACATCAGCATTGCACAGCTTGAAGATACATCCGGTAATGGCAATCAGAACGTGACGGAAACACGCACAACCGGTCACGCTTTTGGCGCCGAACTGATGGTGCGGCGAAGCTTGGCTCGTAATCTGGGAGGCTTCCTGTCGTATACATTGTCTCGTTCCGTGCGCAGCGCGGGTCGGTTGCAAGGGCCTGCCACGACTGACCGCACTCACGTGCTTAACCTCGCAGCATCGTACAACTTGGGGAAGAATTGGCGACTGGGTGGCCGCTGGCTGCTGTACAGCGGCATTCCTGCGCGTGTAGCCTATCTCGAGGCAGCGCAGTCACCCCCGCGCACGCCACCATTTTGGCGTTTGGACTTCAAGCTACAAAAGCGCTGGTACATTGTGCCACCGCATGTCTGGTGGGGCCTGGTGTTCGAAGTCCTCAATACCACGCTCAACAAGGAAGTCGTAAACGGCAGCTGCAATGCCTACCGCTGCAAGTTCGAAGGCATTGGGCCAGTCACGATACCGAGCATCGGTGCCGAAGGCGCATTTTGATGCCGACCCCATCTACGAATAAGTGTCTATTCGACTGAATTCGGGCCGCAGCTATAGATTGCAGTTTCTTTCGCGGCGCACGGCTGATTTAGACAATACTCACTGACAGACGTTACGTTCCGCAAGCACTCGACGAGTGCGCGCAGCGCCTCAGTGCATTCGGGTCTCCCCGATTCTTGCGTGCTTTCGCAGGATGCCACACAATCAGCGGGATCTGCCAGGGAATCATAGCAGTGCACAGCTTTGATCGGTGTTCTGCGAGC
>PMCK01000144.1 GCA_003154095.1 Myxococcales bacterium
ATGAGCTACCAAAGCGTCAACCCCTACGACGGAAAAACTCTCAAATCATTCCAAGAACTCACCGATCAACAACTCGAGGTCGCGCTTGAAACCGCATCAACTTGCTTTAAGACTTGGCGACACAGGACTTTCGCAGAACGCGCAGCTATTGTGGCAAAGGCTGCGGCCATCTTGCACGCACGCGTGGACGAGTTCGCTCGCCCGGTGACGCTCGAGATGGGAAAGCTCATCGACCAGGCTCGGGGCGAAGTGGTGCTCAGCGCGGACATCATCGACTACTATGCCAAGAACGCCGAGCGCTTTCTCGCGCCCGAGCACCTAACGCCGAGTTCCGGCGAAGCGGACGTTGAGAGCAGCCCGTTTGGTGTGCTCTTTGGCGTCGAGCCTTGGAACTTTCCGTACTACCAACTTGCTCGCTTTGCCGCACCCAATCTGATGGCGGGCAACGTCGTAATGGTGAAACACGCTGGATGCGTACCGCAATGCGCCATAGCCTTTGAAAAACTGTGGCTCGAGGCGGGCGCACCTGTGGGCGCCTACACCAACCTATTGATCTCTTACAAACAGGTAAATCGCGTCATCGACGACCCACGCATCAAGGGTGTGGCATTGACTGGGAGCGTAGAAGCCGGAAAGGTCGTGGCAGGGAGAGCCGGGCAAAACCTCAAAAAGTCGACTATGGAGCTTGGTGGCAGCGACGCCTTCATCGTACTAGAGGATGCTGACCTCGACAAGACGGTCAAGTGGGCCGTGTGGGGCAAAATGAACAACACGGGTCAGTGCTGCGTGGCAGCGAAGCGAATAATCGTCGTGCAAGAGTTAGCCGACCGCTTTCTCGAGAAGTTCAAAACGGCGCTCAATGCACTCAAGCCGGGAGATCCGATGAACGAGGCAACAACGCTCGGGCCACTCTCGACGGAAGCAGCCCTCGTAAAATTGCTCGATCAAGTCCAACGAGCCGTCGCTAAGGGCGCGACTCTTGTAATGGGCGGCAAACGTGTCGATCGGCCGGGCGCCTTCATGCAGCCAACGATTTTGGCGAACATTAAGCCTGACAACCCTGCCTACAGGGAGGAATTCTTTGGACCTGTCGCGCTGTTCTTCCGTGTCAAGAACGAGAACGAGGCAGTTGCTCTAGCTAACGACTCGGAATTTGGCCTAGGCGGCTCGGTATTTACCCAGGATGTTGCGCGCGGCAAACGTGTGGCGAGTCGCATCGACACGGGCATGGTGTTCGTCAACCATCCCACCTGGACGACCCCAGATTTGCCCTTCGGCGGAATCAAGAACTCTGGCTACGGACGCGAGCTGTCCAGCATGGGTATTCAAGAATTCGTGAACAAGAAACTGGTGCGCGTAGCCTCGATTGACGCTCCAGCATAAGGATTGATTCGTCGGGAGATACCCATGACACATAAGATGAACGCAGCCGTGGTTACCACATTTGCAAGTCCACTGGTTCTTCAGGAATGGGACATTCCAACTCCCGGGGCGGGCCAGATTCTCGTCAAGACGGAAGCTTGCGGCGTGTGCCACACGGATCTACATGCGGCGCGGGGCGACTGGCCATTGAAGCCGACGCTTCCCTTTATTCCGGGTCACGAGGGCATCGGATTGGTTGCTGCTGTCGGTGCGGGCGTGACCATCGTGAAGGAAGGTGACCGGGTTGGCGTGCCTTGGCTCTACTCTGCCTGCGGACATTGCGAGTATTGCTTGAGCGCCTGGGAAACTGTGTGTGAAAAGGCAGAGTTTGGAGGCTACACCAAGAACGGCGGTTTCGCTGAGTACATTCTTGCCGACCCGAATTACGTTGCTCACATACCGGCGGGGCTACCAGCCAAAGATGCCGCGGCAATCATCTGCGCTGGAATCACGACGTACAAGGGCATCAAGGAGAGCGAAGCTAAGCCTGGCCAATGGATCGCAATTTCGGGCGCGGGCGGCCTTGGGCATCTAGCGATTCAGTACGCGAAGACCATGGGACTCCAGGTTTGTGCAGTCGATATCGATGACGGAAAGCTCGTGCACGCCAAGCGTGTGGGGGCCGATGTCGTAGTCAATGCCAAGAGCAGTGACCCAGCGGCAGCGGTGAAGGAAGCGACTAGCGGCGGTGCGCATGGTGTTCTGATTACTGCTCCGTCGCTGAGCGCCTTCAAACAAGGGGTCGGCATGACCCGTAAGCGCGGCACCTGCGTCTTGGTGGGCCTACCACCAGGTGAATTTCCTGTTCAACTGTTCGACGTGGTGGCAAACTGCATTACCATCCGCGGATCATTCGTCGGAACTCGAAGGGACATGGCCGAAGCGCTTGCCTTTGCCGCTGCCGGCAAGGTCAAGGCTGACATTGAGCTACAACCGCTTTCGTCGATTAACCAAGTCTTCGACCGGCTTGAACATGGCGAAGTAGCGGCGCGCGTCATTCTAGAATTCGGCGGCAACTGAAGTATCATATGAGTGGTTTGCCTGGCTTGAACGTGGTGATGCATTCAAGAACAGACGAGAGCCTTCGCACCGTGGTGGTTGCCCTGATCACGAATCTGGGCACGGCCGTCGCCAAACTAATCGCAGCCCTGGTTACAGGGTCGAGCGCGATGTGGGCACAGACTTTCCATGCGTTCGCGGATAGTGGCAACGAGGTGTTGTTGCTTATAGCCCAGCGACGTAGTGGACACGCGCCAGACGAGCAACATCCATTGGGTTACGGCCGAGCCGCATATTTCTGGGCGCTTGTCGCTTCAATGGGAGTATTCGCGATTGGCGCTCTCCTTTCGGTGCAACAAGGAATCGAGGGCCTAGTCCACCGTGTACCAATCGTGTCCTTCCGGGTTGCGTACCTAATTCTTTCTATTTCTTTTTGCCTGGATGGGGCATCCTTGATTCAGGCCCACAAACAACTGAGAAAGGAGGCAAGTCGTTTGAAGCGGACATTCCTCGAGCAGCTCGATCTAAGTTCGGATCCGGTCGTGCGAGCTGTGTTTGCGGAGGATGCTGCAGCGCTGCTCGGTGACTTGTTCGCTCTGGTGGGAATCGCGCTCCACCACGTTACCGGCTCAGCAATTCCCGATGCGATCGCAGCCATCATGATTGGAATACTGCTGGGCATTGTCGCTTTTCATTTGGCGGCCCGCAACGGCGACGTTCTCATCGGGGGCCAGGCGTCAGCAGCATTGTGCGGTAAGATTAGCGCGATGATCGTCGCCCAGCCGGGCATCGTGGCGGTAACGGAGATTTTGGTGACATTCATCGGTCCGCGGCGAGCATGGGTCGTTGCGAGAGTGGCTATCGACGAAACAATGACCGGCGCTAATGTCGAGAAACTAGTGCGTGCGGCTGAAGGCATCCTGCGTGGCGAGTCACCCGTAATTGCGCGGGTAGACCTTGTGCCCCGCGGACGCTAACTTGTGATTTGAAAACGCGGAAGTTCGCCCAGGGCAGGGCGCAAGAATGCTTTCATGTGACGAATCGACGCAGCAGGCTCACGAGGAAGAAGCCCGCTGCCACCAGAACGATCATGGATCCCGGTGTCCGGTGCAGCGAGAGGGAGAGCCACGTGCCCAAAGTCGTTGACGCAATGGATAGCGCCACGGAGATGATTAACATACCGCGAAGACTCTTGGCGAGGCGTTTAGCCGTTGCCGCGGGGATGATCACCAACGAGCCAACGAGCAGTACTCCCAGGTAGCGCAGACCGAGAGCGATGGTTAACGCAAAGACCAGCAAGAAGTAAAGGTTCAAACGAGGGACGTTGATACCGCTCGTATGCGCGATTTCNNCACCGAGCGCCACCACGAGTCCGAGCATCGCCTCGACCGCAGTCAAGCGCCCCACACCACCGAAGAGAGCTTCGATGAGTTGATCTCCGGTGGTCATGAGACTGCCAATAGCGAGTGCTACTGAAAACACAACACCGATAATCGTCTCGGTTGCAAGGCGCGTCCTGTTCTCGATGCC
>PMCK01000298.1 GCA_003154095.1 Myxococcales bacterium
CGGTAAGATGCTCGTAGTCGAGACACCACCGGTCGACGAGCTGCCGGTGGGGATTGCAGCGCCTGAGAGACCGGTAGCGGACCGGGACGAACAAGGGCGACTCTTACCCGGGGCAGGCACTCGATCCCTAGCGAGCATGGCAGGTAAGGCCAAGGCGGAAGCACGACAGTTGGCTCGCTTGCTTGGCTTGTGGACGCCCGACGAGTCGGACGCCTATCACCCTTACCATCGCCTAGCGCGGGAAAGGCGGGACGACCACATGCGCACCCTTGCCGAAACTGTCGGGGGCGGTCGAGTAGGTCCGGGTCCCGCGAGCATCGTCAGCAGTGCCGCGATTCAACTAGGTGCCAGCAGATATCTATCGGACATGGGCGCCAAGGACGGGGACGTGAAGATGCTCATGGCAGGGGCACGCTTAGCCGATCAGTCACGCCAAAGTTTATTGTCTGCACACGCATTGTGCGCCCTCGAAGCGAAGGCCAGGGCCGCGAGCAACCCTGTAGCCTTCCCTTGGATGAACTACGGTTCCAACGATGGCGAGGGCGACGGGACGAACACAACCGCCGAAGGTGAGCCACCCAACGATGGCGACGGGAGATCGATCTCCCGTCTCAATAAAACGGTGGTGCAGTAGTGGACAATAGATATCGTACGCTGCTCAATTTGGACAGGGCGCTCGTGGGTGGAGGGTTGCCACCGTTGACACCCTTTTGGAAACAAGAGTGCCAACGCTTCTTTGATAGCGACTGTCGCAACTGGTTCGTGCAGGCTGGGAGAGGTGCAATCAAGAGCACGACGGCCGTGCGCATCGCGTTGGCTGAAGTACTTGGCCACGAGTGGAGGGTGCCGCGGGGTGAGGTGCACTACTTTGTTTTCGTTTCTGCGAGCAAAGAGGAGGCATTTTCGAGGCTGCAACAGATGCAGACCTACCTGGGGATATTGCGCATTCCGTTTAGCGCTGCTGGCGACACCATCAGCCTTGGGTCGCTACCACTCGGTTTCAAGGTTTTGGGTTGTCAGGTGGCGAGCGTGAGTGGTCCGCGTTGTGTTGGTGTTTTTTTGGATGAGTGCGCAAAGTGGACCAACACGGATGACGGCAGCAACCCGGTCAAGCATGTCGTTGCATCCGCCCGGGCGATGACTGTTACTCACGCTTCGGGGGCGCACTTGTTCGCGTTCAGTTCGCCCATGAGCAAAACGACTTGGCATTACGAGCAAGTCGAGAAGGGGGATATTAGCGGTCAACAGATTGTATCGGTTGCTGCGAGTTGGGAAGCCAACCCGAGTATCAGCGAGGCAGAGACTCACGCTATCGAACCCGACCACAAGACTTGGCGGCGAGAGTATGCGGGGTTGGCGCAAGATGCGACAAGCGCTGCGTTCGAGAGTGAACCGCTGGACGCATGCGTTACGCGAATCAAACGGCGCGGACCGAATGCGGGCGGGCGTTACGGCTTAGCGATCGACATTGGGATCAAGAAGGACAGAACTGCCCTTTTGGTTTTCCACGCCGAGTTACGGTCGCGCCCCAACGCTCCACCGTTGAAGTACCTGTGTGTTGATGTTGTTGAGTGGTTGGTTCCGAAACTACTTCGCCCGGTCTCCATGACCGACGTCGAGGAACGCATCGTAAGTCTTGCCCGC
Source organism: Myxococcales bacterium (assembly GCA_003154095.1). Taxonomy (GTDB): domain Bacteria; phylum Myxococcota_A; class Polyangia; order Polyangiales; family Polyangiaceae; genus FEN-1139. Next base: position 1,645 of record PMCK01000298.1, read on the forward strand.
GAATACAAACTTACGAAGGTGCACTCTGATTCGAGGGAAGCCGCGTCACTCGGTGAACGTTTGAAGGGCCGTGGGTTGACGCTTGTTGAAATGCCGATGGCAGTGTCCGCGCAAGAAAAGCGGGCGTCGACATTGATGGGTCGCGTTGCGAACGGGACTTTGGATTTGCTCGACGATCCGGAACTGCTCAAGGAAATGAAGCAGGCCGAAACACACCTATCCGGCGGACATTGGCTTATCAGCGCGCCCAATCGTCGGTCCTGTCATGACGACGGATTGGACTGCTTGTTGCTCGCTAGTGAAGTCGCGCAGACTTTGCCCGCAACCGGCGGCAACATCGTTGTCAGCTCCAAGATTCTTTACCAGGACGGCATGCCCGCCGAATTGCAACACAATTATTACGAACGCCGTCGGGACGCGAATGGGCGCGCTTACCTGATGCCGAGTGCGCCGCCCGAGGGGACGCCAGATTTTGAGATAGCACGTATCAAACGCTTGCGTTCGGGAACTTGCACCGACGCCGATCTTAGGGATCTGGGCGAAGCGAAGTGCCTGCAATTGATGCAGGGTAGCGCGGATCCCGAAGCTGCCGAGCCAAGCGACTCGGATCTCATTTACGAACTCGAGGGCGGTGAGTTTGAATTCCCGATCAGTCCACTCGAGGAGCAGATTCATCGTCAATTGAATCGTCCGGTCCGCTAACGAAAGGAAAATTGAAATGCCCAGCGTTCAAGAATTGAAAGATGCAAACACCCTCTTGGCCAAGACCTCCAAGGACGACCTGTTGGTGGTCCCCTTACGCGATTCTGTGATCAAAGTCGCCGGCAAATACACTGCCGCGATCGACTTGATGAGTCGCTATTCCACGAATTTCGATTCCAACTTGAAGCTCAGCCTGGGCCAAGTCGCGGCGAACAAGACTTCTACGATCGAGGCAATGGTCGCCGCTGGCCAAACCGAAGCGGCAGCCCGAACAACACTTGGTAANNCACAGGCTCTTGCAATGAAGATCATCAACTCGGTGCGCAATCAATCCACCCTTCTTGCGCAGGGAATTATTACGGCACTGCAGGCCGTCGAGGAAGAATACGATCGGCTTGTCGCGGACCAGCTGACGCCCGATTCGGTCAAGAACCGCGATAACGAGGAACTTAAGGACCTGCTGAGTGAATCGAAAATCGAAAGAGACTTGTCTGTGTTTACGCCGCAAGAACTTCAGAAGTGGATGCACAGCGAATTGCGCCTCAACCCAACCCGCGGGCTGTCATTGCTCGGCATAATCTACCGTATCGCAACGGAACGTAGTTCAGCGGCGTACGCGCAAAAACAAGCACGGACTAGTGCTGAGCCTACACGGACGAACTTCTACACACAGCAGGCCGGCATTTATCGGTCGATCTTGAGCGAGATCCAAGCCATTCGCGAAGCCAACGTGAATCCGGATATCGAGATGTTCGACACGAAGATCAAACCGCAATTGGATTTCCTTACGAGGTCGATCATCGGCGTCGACCCGCGAACGTTGCCGATGGCTTCCTTCGAGGCGTACGCAAAAACGTACAAGCCGGGTCAAAGGCTGAGCCAAACTCCAGTTCTTGACGGTTGGATCTTGCGGCACCGATTGCAACCCAGCGCGGTCGATCCGAAAGTTAGCTACAACATGCCGGCAACATTTTCCACAATGGGCTCGGGACGGTGACCGCTTACAAGCAAGTCGTCGGTAGTTGTGGCTTTCAAATCACGATCACCGACGACATTCGACCCACAGCGTCCTCCATTTCACTGGAAGGTTTGTCGGGATCTCTGCTGAGCGCGGCACAAGACTGC
>PMCK01000607.1 GCA_003154095.1 Myxococcales bacterium
AGTGGCTACTCCGCCTCGAAGTAGTCCACATCGAGTCGTGGCAGCCGAACTGTCCGGTAAAGGGTCACACCGACGCCGTGCTCAATCATGAGGGACGTGAGCCGCGTGCCGTCGATGAGCACGACGGTCTCACCAACGTGATTCTCGAATTCACGCGCCTCCCGTGTGAAGGTTGATGTTGTGATGAAAACGCCCTTCTTGGCTCGGCGAGCCGACAAAGCGCCATAGAATGCTTGGATCTCCGGCCGCCCTACCGAATGTTGCCAACGTTTCGCCTGCACGTAGATCTTTTCGAAGCCAAGGCGATCGAGCGAAATAATTCCATCGATTCCGCCATCCCCAGACCCGCCAACGCGCTGCAGGTCGTCATCAGTCGTGCCGTAGCCGAGCGCACGCAGGAGATCAAGAACGAGACTCTCGAAAAACATTGGAGGCATCTTCAAAATGGTGTCGAGCAGCTCTACAGCAACCGCGCGATTGAGCTCCTGAACCGCTGCGTCAATCCGTTCATCAGGCGTGAGTTCCGTAAGTGCCGAGCCCGACGATTCCATCTCCTCAACCTCGGACTCGTTACGCGTCATTGCTTTCGAGTCGTGGACTATGCGACGCCCCACCTCCTCGTCGAATCCACTTCNNCACTTGGATACTGGTTTAGGAGGACCAAGCCCTTCTCAGTAATCTGCCACATGCCACGCGATGGGGACTCGACATAGCCAGCCGCTTTCAATGTACTGAGTCCCCATCCACTGCGATATCGATATCGGAGATGCGGCAGATTCGTGAGACGTTCGTGCCTTTGCTCGTCCGTGAGGCTCAACAATTCCGGCATCGCTTCGTGGACATTATTTCGCCGGTCTCCGTCAGAACATCGCGACAGATGAACCAGGATGGCGTGGAAGAAGGCGTGTTGTGGCGGCAATGTTCCGATCGCGGGCATGGCATTTGTTCTCGTCCACCAGCATATCACGAAGTGTCCGCTACCGGCTCCGGTGTCCGAGACCACGGCACCTCAACGATGCTGCGTGTATATCCCAACGCTTGATTTGCTATAATAATATCGTGCGTTGCGGCGCTTATCCACACCGCCCAGGGGTACATCAGACCAGCTGTACCCCTTTTTGTATTCAAAAGCCCCTTGTACGATATTAGGCGCCAAGGGGCTTTCTGCACGGTGACGCTTCTACGTCCCGCGCAATACACCCGCTTCTCGGTCGAACGATTCTGACGAAAACCCATTCACCGTTCGCGGGTGCAGAGGGAATCTCACCGACTGGTTCGCACTTTGTCAAGCCAAACGCAGCTGTCCTATCGGACCTGCCCGTTGTCGCTTTCTCCGCTTCATTGCGTGGTTTTGGGATCACATGCTTGAGTCCTAAACTCGCGACGATTCGGGCAGTTCACGGTACGCCGAGACGCAAGACGTCTGACACAGAGAAAACGCGAGCTGTCTTAGCCGCGCTCGCCAAAATTTTTAGTGACACCGCGGCTCCAACGCTCGTACTCGAAGTCGACAGGACAACTTCATCGTGTCCATCGACCATTGAACGTGACATCGTGCGTTGGGCAGATAGTCGCGGTATCCGCGTCGCGCAATTCACACTGGCGCGTGCCTGCACTGAAGTCTGTGGCGAGTCTCGACTCGCGGTCGCAACTAAGCGAATTGTGTCGCGATATCCAGCCCTGGCCGAGCGACTACTTGATGCGAGAGGAAACGTGCTGCGTGACACAGAGCGTTGGCGACACGTGCGACCGCTTGTTGTCGCCTTCGTTCTTGCACATGCGTTCGCGGCTCACACCGTGATCAATGCGTTTGGTGGTTTGATTCCCCCGCATCCGCAACCCAGAAAATATGATTGAAGAAACTCACATTATTCGTGGGGCCGGCTTCGTACACGTCAAGAAATTGCTGCCGAGCGCCGAATGCTATTCTGCAAAAAATCACGAGGAAAGGGGGAAAGGGGGAAAGGAGTCCTCATCATTCCCGGAAGAAAACGCAATTAATACACATGAACAAAAGGCGTTAGGGAAAGATTGGGTGAAGGGGGATGCAAGGGGGAGGCGGGAAAGAAAGGGGGCCACCAACGCCAAAGCTGTGGACAAATCGTGGATGCCGCAGATGCTCGCCGAAAAGCTCAACGACGAAAAGGATCTGGCTTTCTACAAGTTCGTCGTTCGTAGATTGCCCGAGGAAATCATCCGCGATGCGCTTATGCGCGCACTCGATGTTCCACAGCGAAATATCCGTCGATCTCGAGGTGCACTATTTGCCAGCATCGTCGCGCCTGAACTGAAAGCGCGACGCCGAACGCGAACTCATTCATCATCACCAGCTGCTTGACATTATGCCCATACGTTACCCACCCCGACGTGAGCCTCGCGTGCTCGCCGTCAAAGTTATTCCAACCGGCCTCGCCTTTGCCGTCGTTGACCCCTGGATGATTCGGAGCTCAGGCCGCACGCACTGCCGATCCCATACACGGCTCTCTGCGGTCTTGCGCATCGTTCGACGCGAAAAGCCAACTGCCATCACGACGTCCGACACCGGCATCGTCGAAACGATCGGCCGCGTTGCCGCGCACTGCGGCATCGCCGTCATCAAGAAGCGCGTTCCCAAAATCCCTGTCTCGATTGCGAGCGACCTCTATCCAGAATTGCCGCTCTTTGCACCGGGGCGACTGGGCCGACTCGCAGCACTCGCCATTTCGGCCGTTCTACACGTCACCCCTCAATCCCGCACCTATGCCCCTACACGCCACAACACCGCTCAACGTCGCGCCGGATGAAAGAGCCGTCGCCGAATACGCACTCGCCGTGCTTGCCCGGTGCCGGTACGTCACGCGCTCATCGTTCCTTGCTGCGATGGGACCGCTGGGATTGCGGCAGGACCTGATTGACGGCTGGCTCAAGGCCGAGGTGCTCTATCAGGGTTCGGTGCTCCTTGACCCGCTCAAAGCCGAGGAAACCCCCTATTTGGCGCTCACTCGTAGTGGGGCACGAGCGCTCGCTTCAGCGACAGGAGTCCATGTCGAAGGCCGGACACTCACCCAGCTCAAGCGGCGCTGCCAGACTCGCAGCCACGATGTCTGCACCGGCGAACTGGCGCTTTCCATTCTCACACTGGCCAAGGACGGAATGATTGACTTGGTTGGCGTCGAAACGGACGACAGGCGTCTCGCATTCAGTACGGTCATTGCCGAGCCAGACCAAGCACCGGAACAGATGACGCTGCGACCCGACGGCATGGTTGCCGTCAAGTCGGCAATGGGGACCGTTGCATTCCTGATTGAAACCGACCGAGGCACCATTCAGCCGAAGACCATGCAGCGGCGCTATCGAGGCTATCTCGCCTGGGCCAGAGATGGAGGACCGTTCCGCGATTTCTCTATCAAGGCGCTTCGAGTGCTGACGGTCGTACCTACGGAAGCGCGCAAGCGGGCGCTCATGCAAGCCGCGCTTGAGGCCAATCGCAATAATCCGAGTGGATTCCTTCTTTTCGCCCTTCAGGACCATCTGACGATTGACCGAGCGGAATGGTGGCTCGGACCCGTTGCATATGCGCTAGGCACCACACCCGAAGGCCGCGTGAAATTATTGCCCGAGCGCGAATGGATAAGACCCGCGCCGGACTAACGCTCGTCATCGCTATTTCAGTTGGGCGATTCGCTGCAGAACACCGGATGCAGCATCGCCTTCAACTCGTCCTCATCCTATGAACGTCCACTTTTCGTCGAAGACCAACGAATGGGCGACGCCGCAAACCACGTTCGACAGGCTCGATCAGGAATTTCACTTCGTTCTCGACGTCTGCGCATCGCACGCAAACGCGAAATGCGCTCGATACTTCACCCGAGAGCAGGACGGCCTCGAGCAACCATGGCGCGGGTCCTGCTGGATGAATCCACCCTATGGTCGCGAAATCGGCAAATGGATTCAAAAAGCAGCACAGACCGCGTGGCAAGGATTCGGTACGGTCGTCTGTCTCCTGCCCGCCCGCACCGATACTCGATGGTGGCATGAGTATTGCGCAAAGGCAGAGCTACGGTTCATTCGCGGCCGTCTCAAGTTCGGAGACTCGAAGTGTGGCGCACCGTTTCCGTCGGTCATTGTCATCTTCCGAGCAAAGCAGAGGCAAAATTTCGCTCTCTCACCACTCCACAACTGATTCCGCCTTCCCGCCGTCGCGGTTCACCAAGACCCCGATCGCATCGGGCCGCGCCGGGTACTCTCTCCCGCGGTCCGGTGGCGGCTCCTTCCGCGGCCCGGGCGGAGGTTGACAGCTGCGTGGGAAGGCGGCCCCCCGGACACCCACCCTCATGATTCCACTCGCCATATCGCGCACGTTCACAACGCATTCGCTCATTACTGGTAGAACCGGCATGGGCAAGTCGACCCTGCTCCGCGCGATTTGCGCCAACATCGTCAAGCGGGGGGATGGCCTGTTGCTCGTCGACCCCCATGGTGATCTTGCAGAAAGCGTACGCGCAGACATTCCGACGAACCGCAAGAACGATTTGATTTGGTTCGATGCAGCACATCCTGCCGAATGCCGCGGCATCAATCCCATCCGGAATGTGCCCCTTGCGCGGCGTGCCGTCGTTGTCTCGAATCTTTTGGCCATCATGCGCAAACTCTGGCCGGACAATTGGGGCCCCAGAACAGAACATATTCTGCGGCATGTCTTACTTGCGCTCACTGAAGTTCGCGGAGCAACGTTGCTCGATGCTCAAGCAATGCTCGTGGACGACAACCGCCGACGTTGGGTGCTCAAGCAGACAAAGGATGAATATGTTCGAGCGTTCTGGGTGAAGGAATTTCCGTCGTATGGAAAACAATTTGCTGCGGAGATCGTCGCACCGATTCTGAACAAATTGGGAGCCATCCTTGCGAGTCCCGCCGTGCGCGAAATCGTGACTCGCCACCGCCCGTATCTCAATGCACGTCGTGCCATGGATCGTCAGGGAATCGTCCTTGCGTCGTTGTCCAAAGGACGCATCGGTGAAGACGCCGCACTGCTCCTTGGTGGCCTGCTCATCGGAGCCTTTCAGCACGCAGCCATGAGTCGAGCGGATATCCCCTCCGAACAGCGGTTGCCCTTCACGATTGCCGTCGACGAAATCGGCAGCTTCGTCACCGGACCATTTCTGGAATTACTTGCCGAGGCGCGTAAGTACGGCGTCACGCTCGTCATGGCAACTCAGTCGCTTGCCGCAATGGACGAAAAGGCTCGCCGTTCAATGCTGACCAACGTTGGCTCGCTCGTCGCATTTCGCTCGGGAGCCGACGACGTGGAACTCCTGCTCAAAGAATTCGCCGGTCTATTCCGACCCGAGATTCTCATGGCGCTCGACGTTGGCGAATGTGTTGTAAAGGAGGGTACGAAGCGACCGAGAATTGTACGGCTGAATTCATCCGCACGTTGAAGAACCAAAATGCCCCCAATGGTTTAGTGAGGGCATTCGGCAGTCGGAGACCAACATCGCTCCGGGCGGTCACTTCAAAATTTCATCAACGAAGTATCTTGGTGTCACCGCACGAATTGCGTCGACTTGGCTAAGTGCGAGCAACGCATGGTCTCCTGTCACGATGTAGAGCGGCCCTCCGATGACAAGCCCTACGACTCGGCCTGGATTTATGACGCCGCTCACCAGAACATTGGTGTCCACGACTCGCATACCGGGCCGTGTGCTTAGTGGCTGCGGGCGTATTGGACGGCCTCGTTGACGAGTGACCTAAGCTCGTCCTCCGGAAGATTCGGTGCTCGTTTCTTCCAGTCATCCCACGCACGAAAGAATTCTGCGCGCGCATGCTCAATGCCCTGCTCGCCACGCAACAACCGAAGGAATCGCATCACGAGGTCGCGTTCCCGATCAGTCATCTTGTCGAATTCGGTGCCTTGCATTCGCGCTCTCCGGTTGCGTGATCGAAAGCGTAGCATATACGTGATCTGAGGCATGTCGCGCGATTTCCGGAGGTAATCGCGCCGGTACGATGCGGTCAACGCTCACGCCGGTGGGGTTCGATGCACAGCCGCGTCCGTGCGCTCGGTGAAATCCTCGCCGTCGCTGTCCGCCCTCCTCGTCGAGTCGATCGGATTGCCACTGTCTCTCGCAACAGCGGCAGCCCGGTCCCCTGGACCAGAAAGGCTGAAGACCGAATGCACCTTCACATTAGAGATCAGATTTCATCCCTCACTCCCGGGGCACGGTTTAGTGACCTGCGGGACGCGCGCCTCATTGAATCCCTGCGAGCATTCGTGAGTTCGAGTGCGGCGCAACGCATCGCGGAATCCGTTGGAACTGTCGGACTCCGTAGTATGAGCAAATCCGAATTGCAGCATTGCTGCGAACTCAGCGAAGACGAAACCTCGCGAGTCATTGCGGCGCGCGAGCTTGCGGAAGCATTCATGCCCATGGAACCGGTTGCCTCGTGTGTGGCCAACGCGGTGGCGCACCTGCCACCTGGTCTGTCATTACTCGAGACCGAAGTGCTCATCGGCATTGCGCTCACGGCGCGCCTGAACGTTCGTGGAACCCTGCTGCTTTCAAAGGGCGGCATCGCCAGCGCGGCGGTCACTCCACGTGACGTCTTCGTGCCGCTCGTACGGCTCGGGGCGTCGTCGTTCATCTTGGCGCACAACCACCCCTCGGGTGATCCCGAGCCATCACGTGAAGACATCGAACTAACCGAAAAAGTTGCCCATGCGGGCGACTTGCTCGGCATCCAACTACTCGACCACATTATCGTTGCACGCAGTGGCGCAGTCTCGCTCTCTGAGCGCGGCTGCATGTCCATTCCCTACGTGCTCACTTCACCCGAGCGCGCGTAGCGCTAAGAAAGTTAGTTTTCTCATGAAACGAAAAGACGTACTCGTCATCAGGATTGGTCTGTCCATCGAAAGCGTGGACAACGACAATATGTCCGTCACTGTGGAGCCCGAAAGTCCCGAGACGGAAGGTGAAAAGCAAACGTCCGACGCGACACGACCGAGAATACCGGCACCACCGCCTCGGCGCATCTATGGTCGCGGCGACAGTCCTCGGGATGCCGAGCTCGGCGAAAAGCGCGCCATGACCGACATGCAACGCAAGGCTCTCTTCCGAATTGCATACGACTTGGGTGACCGAGAATCGGCACTAGGCCGCATTCTCAAGGCCCTTGGCGTAGAACGGTTGGAATGGGCGACGAAAGCACAAGCATCCAAAGCAATCGAGAAGCTCGGTGCGCAGCGCGACAGACCACCGAAGCGCACGAACGGGGCGAGTCATGACTGACCTGCCGCCGAACACATCGGCAAGTCAACTGACGACCTATGCCATGTGCGGACGTTTGTACTTCTACCGTTATGTCTTGCACGTCGAGCCCGAGTTTCGGTCACTGAACCTTGCTCTCGGCTCAGCGGTGCACTCGTCAATTGGTTGGTGGTTTCAGGAAAAAATCCAGGGCCACCAACCAACGCTCGATGCTGCTGAGAAAATCTTCTCGGCGGATATCGCGGCGGAAACGGTGCAAATGCCCATTCGATGGAAGAACCAAACGCCCGATGAGTTGGAGGCGAAAGGCCAAGCGCTCGTGCGTGCATATCTCAGCGACTACGGAGACCTCCCCGTCGTCGGTGTCGAGCAGCGATTCGAAGTTGACATTGAAAACTCTGACACTGGCGAAGCTTTGCCACGTCCCTTGGTCGGCTACTTCGACCTCGTGGTGCGCAAGGGTGACGAAATTGTCGAAATCAAGACAACCGCCAAAGCCTGGCACCCGCAGAGCATTCTCCGACACCTTCAAGTCGGCTCCTATGTCGCTGCCGCCAATACGTTGCACGGCGGACCTGCACGCGTCGTCATTCACGCCATTCTCAAACAGCGAACGCCACGAGTGGAGGAGTATCCGGTCGAACGCGGTGAGCCCGACAACGCGTGGTTCTTTCACGCGGCAAAGTCCATTGAGAGTGCGATTCAAGCGGGTCACTTTCCGCCGTCACCCGGACCGACCTGCATAGAATGCGAGTTCGGCAAAGCTTGTCTTGCCGAGCGTGGCGCAGTCGCGCCCGTGTCTCGACTGCGCAAGACCAATCGCATCGAGCAAGTATCCTGCATGCAGCTCGCCATCTGATCGCACCGCCCGGGAGAGGGAACTCTTCCTCTCCCGGGCACCCCTTCTTTCGGCGTGTGTTCCGTCGCGCATGAGCATCCGGCTCGCGCGCGGCGTCGACCCACACAGGAGAATTTTCATGACTCAAATGCACCTTTCACAATTTCTGCCCCACCTTGTCGAACAGCCGGAAGGAGGAATCAGATGACCGGAGAGAAGCTCAACCCGGGATCGGAGTCCTACTTCGCTTCCGCAGGCCCTGCAGGTAGCGCAGTGACAACTGCGTCAACCTCCGTCGGCATCGAGGCAAACCTGATCCAGATCGAGGTGCGCTGCACGCGCAGCCTTTCATATTTCCATATCGTCGGCCTCACTGAAGGGGCAGCCCGAGAGACACGGGTACGCGTGGTAAGCGCGATCGCTGGGATCGGAATCCTGCTCGACGAATGGGCGATCACGGTCAACTTGGCGCCTTTGGATCTTCCGAAGTCAGGGGCCGTGCTTGATCTGGCTATCGCCATCGGCGTGCTCGCCGCGATCGGAAAGCTTCCAACCGAACGCGCCCGCGCGACGCTGCTGCTCGGTGAGCTATCGCTCGACGGCCGGGTCCGCGCGGTCCGCGGCGTCTTGCCCAAGCTTGAGGGCGCACGTATGAGCGATGTCCGCGAAGCGATCCTGCCGGCAGGCAACGCGTGCGAGGCGGGCCTCGTCAACGACATCGCGGTATGGGTAGCCGGGGATCTGGAGGAAGTCTGCGCACACCTTCGGGGCGAGCGCGAGCTTCCACGGGCGCCAGCCACCAAGTTTACACCCTCTGAATGCTCTGGCAACGGCTACGATCTTTCGGCGCTACGGGGGCATCCCGCGGCGCGCCGTGCAATCGAAGTGGCGGCGGCGGGCAATCACAATCTACTCATGATTGGGCCACCGGGCGGTGGCAAGACGCTGCTCGCTCGGATGCTCCACAGCATCCTACCGCCGCTCACCTTCGATGAGGCATTCGAGGCGACCGCCGTCCACAGCGTGGCGGGCCTGCTCAACGACGAGCGCGGTATGGTCACCTCGCGTCCCTTTCGGGCACCGCATCATTCGGTTAGTGAGGCCGGGCTCATCGGTGGCGGGGAGTTCCCGCGGCCCGGAGAGGTGAGCCTCGCCCACCACGGCGTGCTCTTCCTCGACGAACTCGCGGAGTTCCGGCGTAGCGCGCTCGACGCCCTGCACCATGTGCTCAAGGATGGCCGAGTCTGTATCGCACGGATGCGGACTCGGGCATGGTTTCCGGCGAAGCCCATGTTGGTCTCTGCCACAAACCCATGCCCCTGCGGCTACTTTGGCCACCCGACACGGTCTTGCCGTTGTGCGCCCGAACTTCGGCAGCGCTACCTGTCACGACTCGGCGGAGCTCTCATCGATCGGTTTGACGTGCACGTCCCGGTCGCGCCGGTGGAGCGCGACGCTCCGATCTCGGCCGGAGCGGGGGAGTCAACGGTGGCTGTGAGTGCACGCGTGGTTCTTGCCCGCACGGCACAGCGGAAGCGTCACCTGGACAGCCGCACAGCAGGCGCGACGAACGCATCCCTGGGGCTTGCCGAGCTCAAGCGCATCGCCCCGCTCGACAGCGAGACGGAGAAATTGCTTGAGGCCACGGTGCGGCGGCTCGGCCTGAATGCACAGGCTTCACTGAGTGTGCTGCGCGTTGCTCGCACCATCGCCGACCTGGATGGAATTCCGAACGTGGAAATGCCCCACGTTACGGAAGCCATCGGGCTGGGCCGAATGTTTTCTTCAGCCATCTCCCAATAGAACGACGTCCACGCAGCGTGACAGTTCAGACCATCTGGTCTCGTTTTACTCAACCGGAGGCGGACGTGCATCGTCGCACGTTCGTCTCCGGCCCCTTCATCGCGTGCTTTCCGCATTTGAGCATGGTGCTCGGCTGCGGACGTTCACCCCATGAAGGAGAGAAAGCAATGCTTTCGCACATTTCAGAATCACTCGTCGAAGTCGTTCCCCGCGCGCCCACCGGCGGCGTTCGAACGCTTCATGATCTGGTCTCGGTTTTCGAAGGCCTTGAGGCCCAGGAATACCCGGACACCATCGTGGAGCTCAAGCAGCTCCGCATGACGACCGAGGAATCCATTGCCATTCCAAATCTCGGTAGCTTCGCGCTCACCGATTGGGCGCGAAAACAGCTCGCGTCGTTGCTGGGTATCCAGTGGCAAAAGTGGTTTCAGACCACCAGCCACGAAGAGCAGGCCGACGAAATTAATCGGCGCCTCTGGCGCAAGAGCACGAACATGCGCCTNNGCCATCGTCACACCGACATTTTCACCCGTTGATGATGTGCTCCTATCGAGACGGCTCGTCGGACTTCTTGCGCCTGCCGAGCCCGAACTGCGGATCATGCGCATCAACATCACGGACCGCTCGGTGACGTACATGGTTGCCGTCGGCAAGCCGTTCAAACATGGCGACGACAAAGTCGTCGGCGATGTCTGGGGAGGCCTGCTCATTCGCAACTCGGGCGTCGGATTTGCGAGCCTAGCGATCTCGCTTTCCTTGGTGCGGCTAATTTGCCTCAATGGCATGAGCGCGCCCATCCCCGACGCAATCCTGTTGCGCCGTTCGCATCGAGGCATCACCGACAAACGCTTGCTCGACGCGCTGACGAAGAACCTTCGAGAGCTTCCGGGCAAAATCTCGGAGGGTGCTCGGGTGCTCACGCAGGCGAGAGGCCATCACATAGAAGCGCCGGAACAGGAGTTCATTCGCGTACTCGAATTGGCGCACATGCCGCGCAGGCTACTGCCCGACCTGCAAACGGCCTACGCCATCGAACCCGAACAATCCATGTTCGGCATCTCACAAGCCGTCACGCGAGCGAGTCAGAAGCTTTCCCCGGAGGAACGCTTCGATCTCGATCGCGCTGCCGGTACGTACCTTCAGCAAAGCACTTCGGCGAATTGACGCCGATATACTAGAAAGGAGGCCATCATGGCCAGCAAAGAAAACAATACCCCCATGGCCGTCTTCGCAATCACCGAGCGCGGAGACAAATCCTACTGGACGAAGATTGGCGTCGCGTTCGTCAATCGCGACAAGTCAATCACGGCCCAGTTGGACGCGTTCCCGGTTTCTGGGAAATTGCAGATCCGAAGTGAGGAGAAATCCGAGCAACGGTGACGGCAATCGGCGAACTACTTCCTTACTTTTCCGCGCATTGCGCGGACCTTATGAGACGTCTCGAATCCGGGGCGTCTCCTTTCTTTCACGCAGCACTCGCCCGAACGACTTCGGCAAACCTACTAACGTTCCACGACGACAACTAGACGTCGGCCCGCGCGACGGCTACAATTTATCCACAACATCTGATGCCCAGCGCAGTCAGATTGTCCATTATGAGCAAGGGGCAGAATATCTTCGCTGCCACTCGCTGGCAGCCGAGCGCCTACTTTTTCCACGAATGAATGAGCGAATTTCGCAGTCGCGAATACAACCCTCAGGGCCCATTCTTAAATGGGCCGGAGGGAAAACGCAGCTATTGGATCAGTTACTTCCCAGAATACAACCTGCCTACGGCAGTTATGTTGAACCGTTTTTCGGGGGAGGCGCATTGTTCTTCAACCTGAGGCCCGGTAGCAGCGTCATCGCAGACATCAACCCCGAGCTAATCAATCTATACCAAGCAGTCGCCGACAATGTCGAATTCGTCATTGGGCACTTGGCCCAGTACAGAAATCAGGAGAAGGTATTCTATCAAGTCCGTGCACAGGATTGGACTTGTATGTCGCCCGCCGAGGCGGCGGCGAGAACGATCTACCTAAATCGAACCTGTTTCAATGGCCTGTACAGAGTGAATAAGCGCGGTCAGTTCAACGTGCCGTACGGTAGATATCGGAACCCGAAAATTCTGGACGCAGGATCTCTTAGGTCGGCTTCCGCGTTATTGAGCAAGACAAAAATACTTTGCGCCGACTACAAAACTGTACTGGGGCAACATGTTTCATCCGGAGATCTTGTCTTTCTAGATCCGCCCTACTTGCCGATATCGAAGTACGCGGATTTTAGACGGTATACAAAAGAGCAGTTCACTGCGAACGACCATATCGAATTGGCCGACGAGGTGAAGCGACTCCATGATTTGGGCTGTCACGTCATCCTTACCAATTCCAATCACCCCCTCGTTCGCGAATTGTACAAGGACTTCCGTATCGACGTCGTACAGACCAAGCGGTACATCAGCTGCCACGGCGCAGATCGCAGAGGTGAGGACGTAATAGTCACGCCCCATTCACAGGCTGTCGCAGCAAGCTCGCCGACTATTTCAGAGCATGCTGTTTTGCAGCAATCGAAGTTTCCGACAACGCGATACATGGGCTCCAAGAGCAAACTGCTCGGGCGGATCTGGCAAGCGACATCGCGCTTTGAGTTCGATTCCGTTTTGGACCTCTTCTCTGGTTCGGGCGTCGTCGGCTATATGTACAAGGCCTACGGGAAGAGGGTCTTATCGAATGACTACATGGCAATGTCAGCGGTCATCGCAACTGCGATGATTGAAAATAATCGCACAAAGCTAGGCCATGCCGAAACTATCGCGCTTTGCCAGAGGAAGGGGCGTGTCGATAACTTCGTTACCAAAACATTCAAGGGGTTGTATTTTACGGACGAAGAAAACAGATTCATCGACGTTGTTCGTGCGAATATCAAGCGACTGAGGAATTCTCACAAGAAAGCTCTCGCGATGGCTGCGCTCATCAGGGCTTGTTTCAAGAAGCGACCGAGGGGGATATTCACATATGTCGGTCAACGTTATGACGACGGAAGGAGAGATCTGCGAAAGACCATGCGAGAACAGTTCTTGGAAGCAGTTGAAGCTCTCAACGACGCTGTGTTCGACAACGGAAGGGCAAACGCCGCCTTTCATGCGGACGCCATGAGTTTCACGACAGATAAACCGGATCTAGTCTACATCGACCCACCATACTACAGCCCTCATTCAGACAATGAATACGTACGACGTTATCATTTCGTAGAAGGGCTAGCCCGAGACTGGAAAGGCGTGGACATCCAAGAACACACGCTCACCAAGAAGTTCAAGAGTTACCCGACGCCATTTGCATCACGAGTTGGCGCAAAAGACGCCTTTGATGTAATCTTTGGGCGCTTCCGAGAGAGCATTCTCGTCGTTTCGTACTCTTCCAACAGCCTGCCGACGATGGAAGAGATGGTTGATCTGCTGAAGCAGTACAAGACGAACGTCGAGGTTGTTCAGGTCGACCACAGATACTCAATCGGCAACCAAGCAAGCCGCGTCGGAAACAACAAGAACGACGCGAAGGAGTATATATTCCTGGGATATTGATACCAATGTGAGACCATGGCACTTAGGAAACACAACAGTGCGCAGTCCATTCCGCTTGCGGGACGGGCTCGTTGCTCTTTACGGCTCCCCTCTGGAAGGCAACCTACGGGGAAAAGAACAGGACATCGCTTTTCGCAAACTTCTCGGGGAGCACGGCATTGTCGCATTGGGCGACGACAGGACATACAGCGTTGGGCGGAAGTGGCGTTCGGCACTAAGCAAGCTCGGATTTTTGTACCCAGAAATTCCCAAGTCGCTTGGCATCGACCAAGCGCAAATCGGAGAAGTCGATCGAATTACTGCAAACGGCCTGAGGCTCATAAAGGCGGAGACGGTTTCAGCGATGCAGGAATGCTTTTTGCGAGCGCTCGCAGCCTACGTCATACCATCGGCATTGGAGAGTGACTACGACTTCACCGTCTTCTCGCCGCTGCAACATATCCTAAGGATCATGCTCGGCCTAGAAGGAGCAATCGGTGACAGCAGGATCAACTTCATCGAGATGGCCGTCATCGTCCAATTGACTAACAACGGCGACAGGCTCGACGATGTGATCGCCAGAATATTGAAGTTACGTGAGCAACGGCTGGCAAGCGCGAATAAGAGCAAGTTCGATCGAAGCGAGCGAGAACGATCGGCGAGTATGCATGGCTATAAGGAGCAGACGTTCAACGACTACGCTGATACGAATTTCCGCTATCTGAAAGCGGCGGGGCTTGTCCAGAACGCAGGGCGCGGGATCGTCCTGGTTCCGGAGAAGCGCGTTTTCGCTGAACAATTCGTTGAGCAGAATCGGGTTCCCGAGTCCCCTGCTACGTACTTTGCGACGCTGTGTGAGGGAGCGACACTGCCTACGGACAACAGGGATTCGGCTTTGATAGTGCTTGATGATCTCCTCGAGCGTCTCAAGGAGCGACGAATTCCATTCGATCTTGCGGCCCGATCGTTGGACACTCCAGCGGACATCGGCATCGTGCGCTGCAAGGCCGAAGAACTTCTTGGCGAGTCCAACGAGGAGACATACGCAGACCAGCAGGCGGCTAAGTGGCACGAAATTGTCGCCTACATGTCGATCATTGCGGACCGGCTGCGGTCTGTGACGCTGCCCAATGGCGACCAGATTCAAGTACCTCAAGCGGAGGCGCCAGCCTATTTTGAGTGGGTACTGTGGAGAGCATTTCTGGCCATCGATAGCTTGACGAACAAGCCATATGAGGCGAGACGGTTCAAGGTCGATCAGGATTTTCTTCCGGTCGGGCCCGCGCCGGGGAATGGGCCCGACTTAGTCTTCGAATTCGCAGATTTCACGCTGGTTGTAGAGGTGACCTTGACACAGAGTTCACGTCAGGAGGCGGCCGAAGGGGAACCTGTGCGACGACACGTGGCGACGGTAATGGACGGCACATCGAAGCCGGTCTATGGCCTTTTCATCGCAAACAAGATCGACATCAACACGCTCGATACTTTTCGCAGGGGAGATTGGTTCATCAATGAGGAACGACGAATCCGACTCAATATCGTACCGGTCACTCTGGCGCAATTTAGAGAATTTTTCGAAGCCAGTTTTTCAAACAATATGGCATCCGTCTCGAGGGTGCGCGCGTTGCTCGATGCTTGCTGTTCTTTGCGTGATCAGCACGAAGCGGCACAGTGGAGACACGAAATCAACGGGGTCGTGAAAGAACAAATTGCACAATTGGCCGAACAAGAAGACTGAGTCCGACTTTCTAGTTTGCGTCCACCTTAGCCGCCATCCTATGGCGCTTTTACCGCAGCTGATTTCTCAATACGTAAGTGAACTTCTCCTGACTGCGATATCTCTACCGCAACCACTGCTCCGGGCGGAACCGGGTAGCGGACGGTATGGCCTGCCGCGGTAAGTTGAAAGTCTCCCGTGGTCAGCCCCGGCGCATGACGACTTCGTAAAGTTGACAGCACAATAGAGCCCAAACAAATCACGCCTGCTAGGACAGCCAATATTTGAAGTCCACAGACCCACCGCAGCCACGGCGTGTATACGTTGTAGTTCTTCTTCTT
>PMCK01000687.1 GCA_003154095.1 Myxococcales bacterium
ACGTTGCCGGCGGGCTTGGCCTTGTAGGAGAAATTTCGATAATCGGGATCAAACACGGGGATTGGCCGGGTGCTGATCATGCCTCCTCCGGCGACGATGTACGCGTCGTATTGGAAAATGAAATCACCAAAACCGGCGAATTTTCCGTACGCGGGTACATACGTAATGTTGAATGCTGCGTTCCAATCGTATTCGTTCAGTGGCACGCCGACACGCACGGCCCGACGAACATCCGCATTGAATCGACTGTCCGAATTGAACCAGTTGAAGTAGGTCCCGTTAATGCCCACGGCTAGGGTGTTGAATATATAGTAGTTGAGCGCCAACCCCGGGCCGTTGTGGCCCACGAACTGATCGTTTAACGAGATGGACCAATAAGGATTGAGCTCGAAGCGGCGTACGCGTAGAGCGTAAACCTGCTGCACTGCAAAGATCTGCTCTCCCAGTGACTTCTTCGCTTCCTTGTCGAAGTCAATCTTGGGGCAAGCTTCCGGATCAATCTTGCAGATATCCTCGAGGCCTCCGCCGCCGGTATCGGCTGCTTCGGGTTCATTGCCCTCGTCAGCGCCAGCGGCTCCTGCAGCCGCACCCGATTCATCGCCCGAGGCTTCCGTTGTAGCGGAAGCTTCCGCTCCTGCTCCTGCTCCGACGCCTACACTGGCTTTGGCTTCAGCCTTTGCTTTTCCAGCAGCTAGTGCGCTAGCGGGAAGAACGCTTAGCGCAGCTACAAGAAGGAGCCCGATGCGCGATTTGTTCATCGATGCCTCTTTTGCCTTCCCTGAAGTCGACCGCCACCCGTCCGAGCCCTGCAACTAGTTGAAAATATTGCAAAATCTGCCAAGCGCGAGTGTCGGGGGACTATATCATGCTCGAATTTGCCCGATCAACAACAATTGCTCGAATTTCCAAAACAAGTTCTCACCCATGGCGCATGCCGTGGGGGAGTGACTATACCGAAGTGCCTTCCGGGCCAATACCCAAAAGAGCTTCGACGAAATCTTCTGCGTTGAAATCATGTAGGTCGGTTGCCTTCTCACCGAGACCGATCAACTTGACCGGGAGCTGCAAGGCAGCTGCAATTCCAACGACAAAGCCACCCTTTGCTGTTCCATCTAGCTTGGTCAGCACCATACCGGATACCGGAAGTTCCTGACAAAATTCTTTTGCCTGCGCGACGGCGTTTTGCCCGTTGGTAGCATCGACCACTAGTAGAACCTCGTGGGGAGCGCCGTCCATAGCCTTTGCTGTCGTTTTTACGACCTTTTTTAGTTCTGCCATCAAATTCGTCTTGGTGTGTAGACGACCGGCAGTATCGGCGAGAACTACGTCAGCACCCAATTCCTGAGCTTTCCTTACAGCGTCAAATATTACGCTCCCGGGGTCCGCTCCATCTTTCCCATGGACGACCTCGACACCAATTCGATTGCCCCATACGCGAAGCTGTTGGACAGCCGCCGCGCGAAAAGTGTCGCCCGCAGCCAAAAGCACTGAGCGACCTTGCGCCTTGTATCTAGTTGCCAGCTTGCCAATCGTGGTCGTCTTGCCGGCTCCGTTGACCCCGACTAGCAAGATGACGGTCGGCTTGTGGCGCAATGAAATCGACGTCGCTTGTGCCGTGGCACCCAGAATACTGCGCGCCTCCGCACGCAGCGCATCCCAGACTATGTTCGGATCTGACAGTTGCTGGCGAGTTAGGGTATCGCGAATTCGGTCTGTAATTATTTGGGTGGTCTGAACACCAACATCGGACGTTAACAGGACTTCCTCGACTTGTGCCGCAATATCGGCGTCGATTTCCTTCTTGCCGCGCAGTAATGCGGCAATTCGCCCGAAAAACCCATCGGGACGTCTCGATCTATCGAGGCCCCGCCGCAAACCAACGACGTCGTGTACCTGGCTGGGCCGATCTTCGAGCGCAGCTTCTGCGGAGGCACTAGTCGCTGGCGGTTCTTCCGCTTTCACCGACTCGAGTCGCGCACCTTCGGATTCAGTAGGTGGCTGTGCGGGCCTTTCCGACGCTAGTCGGGACTCGGCCTTTTCCTTTGGAGCGGTCGATGCGGCACGCGGTTTGGTCGACCGAGTTGATTGTTGTCGATCCGCAGATGGCCGCTCAGAAGGAAGTTGCCGCTGTTCCGGAGATTTACCCCGCAAGAACAAATAGGCGCCAACGGCAACCGCAATCGTTAATAGTACAAGCAGAACCACCATAATCTAGACACCGCTCGGCAATGCTGCGGCGGACTATAGAAACCCTTCGAAGAGCTCGTCAACGACCCTATGCAGGCTATTGGGCCTATTGCGATTGCTTGGCGCCTATCGTCGTGGCGTCAGGTGGAATTAGGAGTTGGTCGTCGCGTGTAGATGGCTCATCCGGACCAAAGGCCGCCGTTTCCACCTTGTTGGCCCAACTATTAATGTGCAGAAGTGATTGTCGCTGAGCGGCGAGTGCGACCTCGGCTGGCGTCGGTTCTGACCCTGTTGTCGCTTCTTGCCGGGACTTGTCCGCCCACGAAACGAATGATCGCACGATAGCTCGTCGTCTGGTTTCGAGTCGCACGACTAGATTTCCCGGTTTGGGCATTGCCCATTCTGCCCGGGAATATTTCGCGGCATTCACGACCAAAGTCGCCCGGAGCGAAGACTCAATATGCGGCAAGGTGAATGAGCCGTCTCGTGTCGCTTCTGCTCGACAAAGTACCTGAGTCTCTGAAAATCCTGGCTGCTCGATTGACACAAGTGCACCGGCAATCGGCGTGCCCGTATGTGAATCGATGACAATTCCGAGCCAGCCCGATTTGGGGTTCGAACTGGGTACGACATCCAGCGATTGAGGTCTTGGAATTGTGGGCGTGCCCTGGACACGTGGAACCTTGATTTTGTCCGACCGACGCCAGCGTAGGACAAACCACGCTGAGACAAGTATTCCGCTTGCCAACCAGACTGCGCGGCGTCCGCCACTGATGG
>PMCK01000520.1 GCA_003154095.1 Myxococcales bacterium
TTGCCCCTATTCTTTGCAGTCTTGCTCTTGGGGCCCAGCGTTGTTTCCGCCATCGCTGCTGCTGGACCCAGCTTAATGCCGATTCCAATCGTGCTCCTTGCAACGGTGACTGGCCTATTTCTAGCGACTCTGCTGCAAAAGGAATTTCGGCAGGTTTATCTCGTGTCGGCCATTGCGGGCTTCGTGGGCTTCGCTTCGATGTTCGTCATCACTCTGTACTCGAACACGAGCCTGGCGCGTCATCACGAGACCTCCCTCATTTACACTTACGACGCCAACTCGAGTCAATCCCGATACGCGAGCGAGGGCCTTTCCAATGATGCGTGGACCAGCAGGTTCGTACCCAGCACCGTCGCTGCTCGCCCGATGCCTACGTTTTCGATGTACACGCAAGCCTGGCGGCAAGTGAACGCACCGTCATGTCCGTTGCAGGTTCCACAAGTGAGTATCCAAGAATTGTCCAATACCGGGACGCAACGGCTCATTGAGCTTCAAGTCAAACCAACGGAAACTACTCGCTGCTTCAGGCTCTGGCAAACCGAAGGCCCTGCCGTCAAGACTCGCAGTGTCAACAACAAGCCCGTCGAGCAATTCGTAAGATTTTCCCCCGAATTCGATGAAATGGGCATGCAATTTTTCTCGGGCATGCGCGTGCGCCCGCTGTGGCGGTTGCACCATTGCGGACAACATGCGGTGCCACTGATACTTCAGCTGCAAGTCCCGCGTCAGCCCGCAGTTAAGCTTCGGCTCGTCGAAGAGCGCGACTCATTCCCCGAACCCCTGCTTCGGCAACTAACACCGCGCCCACCGGGGACAGTGCCGGGGCCTGAGAGTGACCAAACCTGGGTTGGGCTGGATATTGTGCTGTAACGACTTGATTGAGACCACCGCGGCACCAGACACAGACCTGGGCGCGACAACGAGATCACTTCACATGCACCGCCAACCAAACCGCGCCTACCGAGGTCCGAAGCACCTCGTGCTCGACGCCGCCCGGTAAGTGCAACGTGTCCCCGGCTTTGAGCGATATAGGCTGCCCGCCGAGTGTCATCTCGGCTTCACCCGAGACCAACATCACCCATTCGTCGTGATCTTGAAGATACTTCGCGGACGGTTGATTTCCCGAGCTGATGATGCGCTCGATGGTAACGTTTTTGTGCTTAAGCAACGTGTCAAATTGCTCCCCAGATTGGGACGTCTGGGGATTCGCTAACACAGACTTGGAATTCACGGGCAACGCCGACCTCTAGATGGCTACCAAATTAAGACTGGTTGCTGCGTGTCGTGAATTTGAAAACAAGCAGCGTCTGGCAACGACCACTTGATCATGTTGAACCAGAATTGCGCAGTTTGGAATATTTGCTGCGGTAGATATCCTTGACACCAATCTTCAGAGCTGTGCGAGTCGCCGGTACCATTCCATTGACTTGTGTACGTTATCCACTCATCGCAGTAGGCAAACACATGTCCCTTACCGACTGACTCGCCCACGGCAACATTATAAGTTGGTCCGGCAGCTGTCTTAAAGGTGGCTGCAACTACCGCGCCACTGGGCACGTTTATCGAGCGACCGTGGTAGGCCCCAACTACCATGCTGCTGACCGAGGGATCGTGATTTGCAATATCTTTGATCGCGGGATCAGTGTTCCAATCCGTTATTCCGATCGCAGTATCGCAATAACACATTGGTTGGCCATTCGGAACTCCGTTGGCATCGCGGCGCAACATTGTGCAATCATTGTCGATTATGATGTCGTCACTATTGTACGAAATGTTCGAGAATTTCAGGAGTTGATTGGTCGGATTGATTTCGCTCGTGTTCCCGCTGTAACCCATCAACGAAATGATCGCTCCACCGTCGTTCACCCATTGAGCCACGGCGTCCAATTCAGCTTGCGAGAATGTCCAGTACACTCCGCTTGCAGAATTGTCTGAGAGTGATTGCAAAACCAAAATGTCATAGTTTGCTAGGAAAGTCGCATCTAGCGTTGGCTTCGTCTTGTAAAGATCGACATGGGCGTTGCTGTTATTGGGGTCATTCATCCAAGATTGAAATGCAACATCTCCGTCTTGTCCCGGGTTGCTACCAAACTGACCCGCCGTGCCGATTTCGGCGATGTTCATGCAAACGCAGTTATCGCCTGCAGCATCGCAACGCAGGGGGCGTCCTCCATCGACCGCTATGAGCCCATTGCCGCCCGACCCAACCACAAAGTCGCTGCCCCCGACATTACCCGCGCCCCCATTGCTACCGGAACCCCCCTGACCGGAACGTATAACACCCGAAGACACCGGCGCGGCACTGCAGGCGGCCATTCCAAGACAAGTCACAAGCACCGAAACGTTTTCAAGCTGAGTCCTAATCATGCTCTAAGTGAAGCCAACGAGCCGGCAGACGTCAAGCCAAGCCTTGTTTTCTCGTAATTCATTCATGAAAGCGGCGAGCAACGGTCGCTCTGCTCCAGCACGATTGGATTGGCTAACCCTTTGATATTGGGATCCTTTCCAGTCGTGCGGGAATGAATCGTGCGCGCGTTGGTCCATTTTC
Organism: Myxococcales bacterium; assembly: GCA_003154095.1. Taxonomy (GTDB): domain Bacteria; phylum Myxococcota_A; class Polyangia; order Polyangiales; family Polyangiaceae; genus FEN-1139. The sequence continues at coordinate 2,549 of PMCK01000520.1, forward strand.
GGCCCACCTGCGAGCACTGCTTATCCAATTCATGCCTTAGATATTCAGGTCAAAGGCCGTAATTGCAACAGTGACCATGCCCGATACCCGTCATGTCTTGGCAGTCGGCGCCTTCGCATCCCCCGAACGGGCCGCACTTGCGGAGATGGCGAAAGAGAGCGCCATGGACGTACATGTCGAGGCAGATCCGAGTGCTGCGGCTGCCTGGCTCGACGCTAGTTCCGCGGTCGCCATGCTCATTGATGGCGACATGGCGGGTGGCGAGGCCTTTGCTGTCGAGCGGCGCGCCGAGTCGAAACACGCAACGCTGCCTGTATTGACGTGGAACCACGGCGTCAATGATCTGTGCTTTGCAGAAGCATTTTCATGGGGCGCGGACGACGTGGTCAATCGCGATGATCCTCATGCATTGGTATCGCGCTTGCGGCACCTGCCGAAGGAACCCAGTCTGATGGCTGCAAGCAACCGCGGGGTGGCACTCGTGGCAGACAGCGACCGCAACCGGCGCATAGTCGTCGGCCGAGTCCTTCGAAATGCTGGCTATTCAGTCATGTTCGCCGTAAGTGGGGACGATCTGGAGCGATTCGTCACGGATAGTCCAGTCGAGCTCGTGGTTACGAATTCCGGCTTGCATCAATCCCCCCTGGATGCGGTTCAAAAGGCGCGCAGGCTCGGTAGTCGCGCTCTTTTTATCGTCAGCTGTCCCCCGCGTGATCTCAAACGGGCTCGAAAAGCCTTCGCCAATGTGGAACGCGCAACGCCGACGGATGGCTTTGCCCCGGCGGAAAACGTTCTTTTCGTTTCCAATGAGCTCGGGCGCGGCTTTGGCGTCGACAAGCGAACGAGCGCGCGTCTGCTGTTTGGTACGACAGTGAACTTTCGAGGCGCAGGTCGCGAGTCGGACGACTGGGGTTATTCCTATAACATCAGCGAAAATGGCCTATACGTAAGAACACTGGCGCCCCCAGACGATGAGTTCGTGTGGTTGGAACTCTGCCCGCCTCGAGGCGAACGCCGCATTCGATTGGTTGGCAAAGTGGCTTGGCGTCGAGGTCTAGGCAAGGGTGAGTATGCGACGGTGCCCCCAGGGTTCGGCGTCCAAATTGTGGACGGAGCTAAGATGGACCTTGAAGTCTGGGCCGATCGCTATCGGGCCTTTGCCGAGATGCTGGGGGTTTCCCTGAACCCGCCTGCCAAGATTGTTCATTGAGCCCCGCCGAGCGGACTTTCGCAAGACGCCAAGTTCCGTCCCAGCCCGTCGGGTCCAGCAGGGGGCGAGGCATGCCTCGGCCCCGCCTGAATCCGTCGCGATTCCTCCGACCCCGCGTCGAACAGCGACTTTTTGCAAGACGTCAATTTCCGTCCCAGCCCGTCGTTTCCCGTCGGGTCCAGCAGGGGTCGAGGCATGCCTCGACCCCGCCTGAATCAGTCGCGACGCCTCGGTCCCTCGCGCCGAGCAGCGCCTTCTCGCAAGACGTCAATTGACGTCTCCGCCCGGCTATGTCCGTCGGGTCCAGCAGGGGGCGAGGCATGCCTCGGCCCCACCTAAATCCGTCCTTTTGCTCGGGTGTGCTATGCGTTCCGTCAATTGGGGAACGTCGAGCATATCCAATGAAAATCTATACTAAAACCGGGGATGATGGAAAAACTGGACTCTTTGGGGGAGTTCGAGTCGCAAAAGATGACATTCGCGTCGAAGCCTACGGAACAATCGATGAGCTCAACTCAGCGCTCGGAATGGCTACGGCTCTTGGAGCAGATGCCACGGAAAGCTCGTTGCTTGCCGAATTTCAAAATGATTTGTTCGTACTAGGCGCCGAATTAGCATGTGTTCCCGAGAAGCGAGAGCAAATGAAACTTCGGCTCATCGAACCTGGCGATATTGCACGCCTCGAGCATCACATCGACTCCTTGGAGGTTGATCTTCAACCATTAAAGAACTTCATCTTGCCCGGCGGTCACCCGGTCTCCGCAGCACTGCATCACGCGAGAACCGTTTGCCGGCGTGCCGAACGCCGGGTTTTATCCCTTTCCAGCGTTCAAATGGTGGCTCCACACTTGCTGGTCTACTTGAACCGGCTCGGTGATCTATTGTTCGTGATGGCTCGCCGTGCTCAGTCGACCCGCGGTCAAGAGGATGTACTTTGGCGCCCAAGGCAGAAATCGTAGGCGTTCCTGCAAGAAGACGTCCACGAAAACTGGCGGAAACATCGGAATGGGTTAGATGAGTCGTTCTGTGCGACCCTCCCCTTTGCTCCTCCAACAATTCGCAGAAACACTGCCGGATGCCTATCGCGCAAGCTTTTCATGGCCAACCATCCGTGAACACACGGCACTGAGTACGAGTCGCGAGCCAGGGAAACCGGCTGTCGGCCCCTGTTCGGCACCTCGACTACCCGGTACAGCTCTCTGCGTAATTGCCGACGATAGACCGGGCCTCCTAGCCACAATTAGTGCCACGTTCGTAAAAGAAAACTTGGACATAATTGCGGCCGAGGCTTACACGAGAATATTGCCCAATCATCAGCGTGAGGCATTGGACATATTCTGGGTGCAACGTCTAGGTGCAGAGGATCCAAGGCGTCCACTTACATCGGGTGATTTCAAACGCCTCGAACAGACCTTGGCTTCGATGCTGGACGACCAGCTCCAGCCCCTGAGTCGTGTTTCCACATCACCTCCGCCACGCGTTGCCGCGGAAGCCAACGTACGCTTCGTAGAAGACAAAGATGGTCAGCTCAGTTGGCTCGAAGTGGAAACAGACGATCGCGCCGGTTTGCTGCTGACACTATCCCGAGTTCTATTCGAGCAAAGAGTACAGATCGTTTCGTCGCATGTTCGCACGGAAGCGGGACGAGTGAAGGATAAGTTCGCGATTACTGAACTCAATGACGACCCCATCAGTAATGAACGGCGAATGCAAGTTCAGGTGGCGGTGCTATCCGCGATTCAGCGGATCATGGGGGGCTAATTTTCTCGGTTGGGGGCTCTCGCTCGGGGCATTGCGCACTCAGAGCTGGGAACCGGAGTGAAAAAGTACAGTGCGCTGTACTTTTTTCACGGAGGTAGACGGTCCTCNNGCGCTCGAAGAGCGCAGTGAACCCTTTCGGCCTTTACTTCCCGGCTGCCTACCTTGCGCGTCGAACGCGCAAGGGCGCGTCCACAAAAATACGTACACGAGGAGTGGGCTGCCTTTCCGCGCGGAGTCGGGCGGGGAGGCATAAGTCCAACGACGGCGGTTCAAATGTCGCCGCCGGCGACTTCTGGAGGGGCCCCGCCCGCGAGCACGGGAAGGTAGCCCGCGACGACTCCCCTACATCCCAGCTCCGCACACAACAAACCCGCTCGCTCGATAGCGGGCCTGCTACTTACCTCAGCCATTCCTGCAACACCGACGCGGTGGGTGTCTTCTTCTTTGAGACTTCCCTGGGCGTGCCTTGAGCAACTATGTTTCCGCCCTTTTCTCCCCCTTTAGGCCCCAATTCTACCAAATAGTCCGCGCCGGCAATTACGACCGGGTGGTGCTCTATAACGACCAACGTGTCGCCGCGTTCAACTAGGCGACTGAGCACGTTCATGAGACGCTCGACGTCTGCTAGGTGTAGACCCGTGGTAGGTTCATCGAGAACATAGAGCGTCTTTTCGTGACGTTTGGTGGCTGTCAGTTCCGTTGCAAGCTTTAGACGCTGAGCTTCGCCGCCAGACAATGTATGAGACCCTTGGCCCAAGTGAATGTAGCCCGCCCCGAGGTCACACAATGTCTTCAGCGGCGCAACGATCGTCGGATGATGTACAAATGCCTCAACGGCCTGTTCCAGCGTGAGTTCAAGAACATCCCCGATGCTTAGACCAAGATACTTGATGGCCAGTGTTTGAGGCTCGAAGCGCAACCCACTACAAGCCGCACAGGGGGCAACGACATCCGGTAAAAAGCTCATCTCCTGCGTTATCACCCCCTGCCCTTCGCAACTCGGGCAGCGGCCCCCCTTGGCGGCATTGAACGAGAATCTCGTCGCCGAAAAGCCGGCGACCTTTGCGTCGGGGCTCGCCGCAAACAGGCTGCGTATTGTGTCCCAAATGCCCAGAAATGTCGCCGGAACGGACCGAGGCGTTCGTCCAATCGGAGATTGGTCTACTGCGAGCGCCCGGCGAATCCCGGTCGCGCCAGTGAGCCCTGAATGTACACCGGCGGGTTCCGTCTCGAGTCCGAGGCTCTCGCGCAAGGCAGGAAGCATGACTTTGCGCACGAGCGTGCTCTTACCTGAGCCGCTAACTCCTGCCACCACCGTCATACGGCCATGCGGGACGGCCAGATCGACCTTCTTCAGATTGTGTTCACTCGCGCCTTTCAACGTCAACCACGCGTGTCCCTTGGCAATTGGAAGCTGCGATCTTACCGTTGGGTGGCCGCTCAATGCCTTCGCCGTCGGCGACTGTGGATGACTGAGCACCGACTTTGCGCTGCCTTGTGCCATCAGCTGCCCGCCATGCGTTCCCCCTGCGGGGCCAAGATCAATCAGGTAGTCTGCCGCACGAATCGTATCGACATCGTGTTCGACAACGAGCACCGTCGAGCCCAAGTCGACGAGTCGGCGCAGATTATGGAGGAGGCGCGCCGTATCCGTTGGATGCAGCCCAATTGTAGGCTCGTCGAGCACGTATAGCGCCCCTGTCAACCCCGCTCCCAATTGCGCCGCTAACCGAAGCCGCTGCATCTCGCCACCCGAAAGCGTAGCTGCTGCTCGGTTGAGTGACAGGTAGTCGAGACCCACTTCATTCATGAAGGCCAACCGACGCAAGAGCTCAGTCACGACGGGCCCGGCGATCTTTTGGTCTCTGCCCGCGAATCGGTAAGCCTTTGCTCGCTCATGGGCGTGCGCAACGCTGCGTTTGACGAAATCCGGATACGTCTCGCCGAGTACGCGAACGGCCCTCGCAATCGGCGACAGACGCGAGCCCTCGCAGGCTGAACACTCCTGCTCAAACACCTCCGCCGATTTACCGCGGCCCCGGGTAACTTCGACGACGCCACGGCCTTCGCAGGTTTCACAGCGGCCCTGACGTGTAGCGAATGAAAACCAACGCGGGTCGAGCTCCGGAATGCTAAAGCCGCATTTTGGGCATGCACGGCGCGTCGAAAACAGTGTCACCTTTCCAGTCTTGGAAAGCAGCTTGAGGTCGCCATTACCCCAACGGAGTGCTTGCTTGATGATATCCGCATCCACCCCCGAAGCTCGGCAACCGCGCGCCAGCGCCAGGTCAATCTCGTGTTCCTTACTCCGCGCAAGTTTTGGTGGGTTATCCGTACTCACCCACAGTCCATCACAAATTGCCTCAGCGATTCCAGCGCGAGCCGCGTTCGTAAAAACATCGAGGTAAGTGCCTTTCCGGCCGCGAACGACCGGCGCCAAAATGTCGAAGCTCCCCTTTTGAGAATTGATGACCGGTAGCAATTCTTCCACGCTCATTGCAACAATCGGCAAGTCGTGCTCGGGGCAATGGGGTATGCCAACACGGGCGTAAAGCAACCGTGCAAAGTGAGCAACATCAGTCACCGTAGCAACCGTTGACGAGCCGCCGGCGCGCGCCCTTCGTTGTTCGAGCGCTATTGCGGGCGGCACGCCGGTAATCGAATCGACATCGGGACGCGGCAAAGTGGGCAAGAACTGCCGCGCATAGGGAGTCAATGTCTGCAAAAACCGCCGCTGGCCTTCGGCAAACACAACGTCAAAAGCCAGGCTGCTTTTTCCCGAACCGCTGGGGCCCGTCAAGACCGTCAATTGCCCGTGAGGGATCTGGCAGCAGACCTCTTTCAAGTTATGCTCGCGGGCGGCTTCAACCGATAGGAAGGTGGCCGGCGAACCTTTTGCCGCAACCGTGCGCTTTGTTTTTTTGTCCTTGTCGGCACGCAAAGCCAATCTTTCTCTCAATTTCGATTGGCTTCGATGTTGCGTAAGCGCAAGCGCCGTGCGCGATCCGGACTTCATCACGGCAGGGAGCGTCCCGCTAGCGACCACCGTGCCCCCCGCCTTGCCGGCACCCGGTCCCAGGTCGATAATCCAGTCCGCTGCCGCAATCAGGTCGAGATCATGCTCGACGACCAAGACACTGGCGCCAGCGTTGACCATCCGATCGAGCGCGTCAATTACGTATCCTACTTCGTCAACGTGTAGGCCTGCGCTCGGCTCATCCAGGACTAGTAATGTTCCGGGGTTCACCTGACTCAGTGCCCGGGCAAGTTTGAGCCGCTGGGCTTCGCCGCCCGAGAGCGTGGACAAGGGTTGACCCAATTGCAGATACCCGAGCCCCAAGTTATTTACTGGGGAAAGTGCGCGTACAATGGCCGGCACATCATCCAAAAGATCGAGAGCTTCGCCGATGCTCGTGCCAAGCCATTCGGCTACCGATCGCCCCTTGTGCTCAATCCGGCACACTTGCTCTTGAAAGCGGCGTCCGCCGCATTCAGGACAGACCAAGCGAACATCGGCGAGAAACTGCATCTCGACAGTTTCGGACCCTTCCCCCGAGCAGGCCTCACAGCGGCCCCCCGCAACGTTGAATGAGAACGAGGATGCGGTTAAATTAGCCGCCGCGGCTGCCGGCTCCGCTGCGAGGCGCTGCCGGATCGTGTCCCAAGCCTTAGTGTACGTCGCGGGATTGCCGCGCGAAGTGCGACCGAGAGGTGACTGATCAACGACCACGACCTGAGTTATCGCGTCTGCGCCCTGTAGCTCTCGGTGCGCTCCAGGCAGCTCCGCATCGGACAGGCCCAATCGCTTCTTAATGGCGTTGGCTACGATCTCAATCGCAATTGTGCTCTTGCCCGAGCCACTGGGTCCGCTAATGGCACAGACTACGTTGAGCGGCAGCGCCACATCGACATCTTGCAGGTTATTCGCTGTCGCGCCGCAGACCTTCAGCCATGTCGTCGGAACACGATTTTTTCGACCTGCTAGAGAACGCGCGGCAAGTGCACGCCCCGTTGCATTTTTCGCACCCAAGAAATCCTTCAGCGAACCATCCGCAACGACAGTGCCGCCGTGATGACCCGCGCCTGGACCCAGCTCCACAATCCGATCGGCGGCCGCAATCACCTGGGGATCATGCTCGATTACAATCACCTGATTGCCACGCGAGCCCAGTTCGGAAATCATTTCTACGAGCGGAGTGATATCCGACGGATGCAGGCCCACCGTAGGTTCGTCGAGCACGAATAATGCGTGGTGCAGCGAGGTTCCAAGAGCCGCGGTGAGCGTAACGCGCTGCGCCTCGCCCCCCGACAGCGTGCGAGCTTGCCGATCCAGTTGCAAGTAGCCGAGGCCGGCGCGGTCGAGGTAGGAAAGCCGCGACATCAATTCATTGCGCACGAGTGCGCCTTGTCCTGAAGTACTTTCAAGGTCACCGAGGGCCTGCAGGGCTGCGTGAATCTCCAGATTGTGCCAATCGGCAATTGATCGACCCTGAACCCGGTAGCTCAACGCAATTTCGTTGAGGCGCTGCCCTCCGCAGTCGGGGCAAGGATCGTAGGCCCGGTAGCGTGAAAGCAACACACGCACATGCATCTTGTAAGTGCGCGTTTCGAGCCAGCGAAACCAGCCCTGCACCCCCGGGAATTGACCTTCATCCCAGGACCCATCGCCATTGATGACCCAATTCTGATGCCGCTTCGTCAAATCGCGAAACGCAACGTCCATCGGGATCGAATGGCGCTTACACAATTTCCCGAGCTCGGCACGCTCCCAGCGGGTTGATTTCCCTCGCCAAGGTCGGATCACACAATCAGCGAGACTCAGGCTCTTGTCGGGCATGATCTTGTCCCAATCGAAGCCAAGAATTCGCCCAAAGCCGCGACAAGTAGTGCAGGCTCCGGCAGCGGATTCATAGGAGAATAGTCCTGGGTTTGCTGCAGCAAAGTGACGGCCGCAACTCGGGCAAGTAAGGCCCCGATCGACGCGCTGATTCGATTGCGAAGTATGCACTCGACAAGAACCCTGGCTGCGGCTCCACGCCTGCTCGATGGCGGCAGCCAGTCTTGATTGCGCCTTGGAAGTAACATCGATCCGATCGATGACGACTTCGAGACCTGTCGAAGAACTCATCGCCTGAGACGGCAGCAGAGTGTCGATATCGCTCAGCTCGCCGTCAATCCACAAGCGTCGATAGCCATCACTGGCCAAACGTTCCCGCACGTCCAGATAACCTTCGACGCTCTTGACTGGCAGCGGATAAGTGATGACCGCGCGCTGACCGTCGGCCGCATCCGTAACCTTGCTCGCCGCGTCCCTTACGTCCAACCACTCCGCCAATTCTCGGTGCTCGGGGCAGAGGGGTCGCGCTTCTCGCAGGAATAAGGCCGCCAAATACGGCTCGACATCGGCCTGTGTGGCTACCGTCGATCGCGAGCTCTTGATCGGAGCCCGACGATCAACGGCGATGCCCGCGGCTACAGGGTCCAGGCTCTTCATCGGTGGCCGTTCGAGCCGTTCTAGAAATTGACGGACATACGGACTGAAACTCTCGATGAAGCGCCGTTGTCCCTCGGCGTAAAGAGTCTCAATGGCAAGGCTGCTCTTGCCCGAACCGGATACGCCGGTTAAAACGAGCACTTCCCCAGGCCTGACTTCCAAATCAACGTCGCGTAGATTGTGCGTCTTTGCGCCGAGGAGCCGTGACGCATGCATTGTCGTCATAGGGCCGGGCCCTTCGAACCAATCATCGCAGCGACCTAGCTCGCGTTTGGCTGATGGCAAGTGGGTACTCCTCGCCCGAATTCCAAGGCCGTTCAATCTCAGGTGGCCCAGAGCCACGTGCAGCCGTATGGTCGGACGCCCTGCCCCATGGCTACCTCACCCTCCGGCGACAGACTCGTTTCGAAGAATCGACGCGCGCATTTTGATTATGAATTGGGCGAGCGTTTCGAGGCCGGCCTTGTACTAATCGGAAGCGAAGCGCGCAGCTTGCGCCAACATTCCGCCGATCTCAGGGACGCGTGGGTCGATATCGATGCCCGCAGCGAGGCTTGGGTAAAGGGCCTAAAAATCCCCGAGATGGCCCACGCGGCATTCGGGCACGACGAAAAACGCCCGCGCAAGCTGCTGCTTCACAGCGAACAGATTCGAAAGCTGCGAGTCAAACTCGAAGCGGAGGGGATGACGCTCGTTGTCACACAATGTTACTTCAAGCAGGGGCGAGTAAAGCTTGAAATAGCTGTCGCGCGCGGCAAGAAGAACTATGACAAGCGCCGCACAATCAAGGAACGCGATGCGACTCGCGACGCCCAGGCAGCTATCCGTCGAGTACATCGATCATGAGCCTCGTGATTCGATTCGAAAACAAGGGGCTCGCGCAACTGCTTGAAACGGATGGCGATCAAGCGACGTTAGAGTGTGACTTTTCGTCGCCACCAGGCGCCCCGCTGTCCGGCGTAATTTTGGAAAGCGAGACTCGCGTGCAATTGAAAGTCCGCGCCTGTCGACGCAGTCCCACTGAGCCATCGCGATATCAAGTTCGGGGCCGTTGGGTGAGCCTTTCGAGGGCCGCTCGGGATGGACTTCTTGGCTCAGTGGCTGACAATCGGGACCCCTGAATCGCATCAAAAGTGCCCGGCTGCGTAAACTTACCGCCCCCTTGGGGCATCCGAGTTACCGGATGCGATATTGCTAAGTACTTGATATCAAACAACAAATTTTACGAGCCCGAAAAAAGTGCTCATTTTGG
>PMCK01000256.1 GCA_003154095.1 Myxococcales bacterium
GATGGAGCTGCTCAAATTCCCCTCTATGAGTACAAGGTACGCGCGACGATCTCGTCAATGGTGCCGAGCGAGCATTTTGACGTGATATTGACCCACGCACCAAACGGTGAGTACACGCGGCACTTGAGGCACGAAGAAGTCTCTCGTTGTGTGTTCCGCATGTGGACGGAAGGTGAGCTCCAATCCCGCGAACTTTGGCAATTCGCCTATGACGACGATGAGGGCCGGCAATTGCCGCTCCCTGAGAACGATGCTGACATTTTTATGGACCTGTCCAATGAAGTCTGGGCGAAGAAACGCGATGTGCTCACGCAAATTTACGGCTTTGGTCCCCAAAGTTGGGAAGTTCAGACCAACCCCAGGCGTGAGGCGTTCTGGCGCCTTTTGGTACCCGATGACCTTAGGGTCTGTCTGGAACGCAGGAGAGTTCGCTCATGAAGATTCTTGTCCTTTACGACTATCCCCCGCCACCCGGCGGACTGGCCACACAAGGCGANNGTACCTTGGCTCGTTGCGGATGGGTACATCGCAAACTACAGGGACGTGTTGAGCGCACTACCGTTGCTACTGGTGACCTCTAATTGGGTGAAGGAGGTCTACATGCGCGACGGCGTGAGCGGCGAAAACATCGAAGTGCTGCCGGTGGGGTGTGAAACGGATACCTTTATTCCCTATAGCGCCGACGACCCCAAAGTTAAGGCCGTTCGCGAGAATCTGGGCGTGACAGATGACCAGCTCATGATTCTCACCATCGGTGGAGATGCAGCGTCCAAAGGTGCGAGGGAGGTCATGGAGGCCCTCGCATCGCTCAGAAACGAAGTGCCAGATTGGCGATACGTTTGCAAAGTATGGTCCCAGCCGCGGACGGACCTTCAGAACTCTCAAGACGCTCAGCTCGCACAGAGCCTAGGCCTATCGAAGAAAGTGATCTTCTCGTCTGGGCGGGTGTCTCGAGATTTCATGCCCTACATGCTTTCGGCCTGTGACGTCTACGCAGCGCCGTCCCGTCTCGAAGGCTTCGGGATGCCTCAAGTAGAAGCCGGTGCCTGCGGGAAACCGGTGATCGGCATCAAGGCGATGGCCATGTTGGACACCTTGGTTCATGGCGAGACTGCGTTTTTGGCGGGCGTAGCCCAGGAGATTTCCGTCAGCGAAACGATCGTAGGTCAAGAGGCAGGCTTCGAACCTGGGCACCGTGTTAAATTTGCCACGCCGCGGATTGTCGATTACCGAGCTAGTGTCAAGGACATCGCAGATTACCTACGCTTGCTGCTAAACGACCCGTCACTGCGAAGGAGAATGGGCGAGGCAGGCCGAAAACGAGCAATTCGGAAGTACGATAATCTCGCCGTCGCTCGGCAATTCGTGAATATCCTAAGCTCGAAATTGGGGATTAATTGACGCACTCTGACCCGCATCTCAGTCCCTTTCACACCCTCGCCCTGCAGCGAGTCTGCCTATTCGAGGTATTGCAGTGACACCTTCGTCTTTGAAGAAGGTAGCTAACGCCCGCGCAGTAGCGCTCGAAGTGCTCCTTTACAACGGCCGTCACGGGCGCGACAATTTACCGAGAACCGCAGGCTGGGGCTACCCGGAACCCTACACTCGTGACCTTCTCATCGCCTCGCTCGGCGTTCTAGTCTCCGGGAACCCTGAACTCGTCGCCTCACTCGGTCGCGTGCTTCAAACATTGGCCAAGAACCAGAGCCCACTCGGCCATGTGCCGTCTTTGATAGACGCTCCCGACGATCGCGGAGCCAGCGACACAACGCCACTCTTTCTCTTGGCATTAGCCTGGTTTCGCAAGGCGACTGGAAAGACGAATTTCCTATCCGCACAAGGACGCAAAGCACTTACGTGGATGTCCTACCAGAGCCCCGATGATACTGTAATGGTGGCGCAGCAACCGACCAGCGATTGGCGGGACGANNAAACCCTATTTCGCGCTCTGGGTATACAAAATCTCTAATAGCGAACGCTTCGATCTCCTGGGTAATAGTTTGGCCGTTCTTGTGGGTATTGCGTCTCGTTCTAGAAGCCGCAAACTGATGACCTGGATCGAAAAAGAGTGCGCGTCGCTCAGAGACCGGGGCCTTTTGGCCGTAGAACTGCCACCGTGCCTTTTTCCTTATATCCGTCGCGCTGATCCCGATTGGCGACCGCGATACTCGCAGTTCAACCTCCCCGGTGAATACCATAACGGTGGTGTATGGCCCTTCGTATGTGGCTTCTATGTGTCCGCACTCGTAGCCGCGGGGCGGTTTCGTTCGGCCGAGAACAGTCTACTGGCACTCACTGAACTCGTTCGGCCTGCACGCGAAGCCCACGTGACTTACGGATTCAATGAATGGTTTAGGGCCCAGGATGGTAAACCGCGAGGACAGGACTGGCAAACCTGGTCGGCCTCCATGTACCTTTACGCAGCCGAATGCGTCGCAACCCGGAGTACACCATTCTTTGATGAGATCAGGAATGCATAATCGGTATTGCCGCCGTTGTTTTTGTTGCCTGATTTGTTCTTGACGGCACGGTAAATGTAATCCAATCAGGAATTATCTAGAGTGTCCGAGTGACTTTGCTCAGCCCCCTTGGGTGGTCGGGATCGCGGCCCCGGACAATGGCAAGCTCAAGAGCCAAAAGTTGGCCGGGCACGATTGCGATCAAGGGAGACATCCACTCAGGCATGTGGGACATTGGGACGCCTAAATCGGCAAGCTCAAGCAATAATTCACCGTCCGAGATAACAATCGTCTTTGCCCCCAGTTCCTGAAGTCGCAAGAGTAGTAGCCGCGATTCATCGGATCCCGCGCCTCTCGGCGCGACCAGTATTACTGGTAACTGCTCGTCAACCATTGCCATCGGGCCGTGCATTAGATCAGCAATGGAGTGGGCTTCTGCCACCACGTAGCTCGTTTCCTTCATCTTGAGCGCTATCTCGAAGGCGGTGCAATAGTTGTAACCTCGACCGACCACCAAGAATCGGTCGTAGCCGACGAAGGCGCGCACGCCAGCGGCAAGTAGTTGCCGCTGGACCAAAGCGTCGCGCACAGCCTGCGGCACACTCTGTAGCGCTTCGCCGCGAACGGGATCGTGGTCCATTTTTGTACTGAGCATGGCAAGCGCCAAGAGCGTGCCCGTGTAGCTCTTCGTAGCTGCAACCGAATGTTCCGGGGCCATGCCCAGCGCAATACATATGCCTGAAGCATCCGCTAAAGGCGAACGAGGATCGTTGGTGATGGAAAGGGCCAGTCCACCCTGGCGTCGCGTCTCGTCAATTACGGCAACAACATCGGGGGATTGGCCCGATTGGCTAAGTCCTATTGTGAGCGCACGCCTGAGCTGCGGCGGCCGATGGTAAAGCGTAAAAAGGGACGGCGTGGCGAGGGCAACCACAAGTCCATGAAACGCACCAAACAAATATTGAGCGTACCGTGCAGCATTGTCACTGCTACCGCGAGCAGCCAGCAGAACGACCTCTGGCTCGAAGGCGCGAATACGAGCCGCGGCTTCGCACACTGCGTCGTCGGCAGCAATCAGTATTTGCTCCAACGCATCCGGCTGTTGAGAAATCTCTTGACTCAGTACAGTTTGTCGGACATTCGCTGTCATCCCACGGACACCCCAAGAATACGCCCGATAGCGGCAGTTACTGCCATTGCTAGAGCACCACCGACGGTAACTCGCAATGACGCACGGCCGAGTGACGCTCCACCCAAATGCCCACCCAGTGCACCCAAAGCCGCGAGACTCACCAAGGAAAGTGCGGCAATTACTGGAATGCGAAGAGTTGCAGGCGCTACTAGCAGCGCTCCAATTGGCACGGCGGCGAAAAGTGCAAAGCTGGCGGCCGAAATCCAGGCCGCTTGCATTGGACGTGCGCGGGATGCGGGACTGATTCCGAGCTCATCGCGCATGTGTGCGCCAAGTCGGTCGTGGGCGCTCAGTTGCTCTGCAACTTTCAACGCAAGGTCCTTCTGTAGACCTCGCTTTTCGTAGATCGAGGCAAGCTCTCGAAGTTCGGCTTGCGGCTGCTCGTTGAGCTCCTGATTCTCGAGCTTGATATCCGCCCCTTCTGCATCACGTTGCGAGCTCACCGAAACAAACTCGCCGACGGCCATCGACATCGAGCCCGCGACAAGGCCCGCCACACCAGCGACGAGGATGGCCCCATTCGAAGCCGATGAGGCCGCAACGCCAATCATGAGACTTGCAGTGGACACAATCGCGTCGTCTGATCCAAGCACTGCCGCCCGCAACCAATCGGCGCGGTCACTTTTGTGCGTTTCTCCATGAGGAGTGTGTTTCGCTCGAGCGTTTGTCGTCGACATTTTCTACTTACTAGTCCGTACCGAGATCCGCTGCGATTCGCGAATCGGCATTATCAACGCGAGTCAGGAACTCCGAGGAACTTGTCGTCCCTAGAACTGCACGCGCGTGTACGATCATCTCCGCCGTGCCCAGCACGAGGACAAGAAATTGCCCGTCCTTCACCGAGTCGCGAACGTGTTGTGCGGCAGAGGGAGTCTTGTCGCCAATCGATAGCCGCTTCATGTCGAGCCCCTCGCGATGGAGCGTTACGACGGCTGCTTCCGCACTAGAACGCGAGTCGCAGATCGCAGCGACGGCAATTCGCTCTTCGTCTTGAGTCATAGCGGCTTTTTGCACCCTTTCTGCCTGGCGATATTTGTAAGCATCACCTACGGAATGCACGAGTCATGCCGGCTATGCCGAGAGCAGAACTGAATCGACGGCCTACCGCGGACGCCACGTGGCACAGCGAATGCTTTGGAACAGGTCTGAAGCGAATGCCGTACAGTAAGGAAAGTAAGTCAATGAATTCAACACAACTCATGAGTGCGGGCAAACCGTACGATGACCGGCTGGAGTGCGAGACGTGTGGAAGCATAGGGGAAGCTCGGCGTGTGAAGCTCCTTTCCGAGTTACCCGTGCGTGAATGGCTGCAACCGCCGAATGGCTGGTGGGTTCATGTCAACGAGTCCACGCTTCGAGTGCGCTGTCCCAACTGTTTGGAAATTTCCAAACACGATTCGAAGCCGCCAACGGTCACTTCAATCAGACCGAGCACACGACGACAAACGTTGTAATGAGTGGACTGAGTGAGACGAGTCCGCAGTAGGGGGCTAATCGCGCCACCTGAACACGGGGGGTTTGGATAGTCCATGGAATGTAGGTAGTTACCCTCACCGGTGAGGATTCGGTCGAGCTACGCGTGCATGAGCAAGTATGAGCTTGCCGAGGATTTCGCACGTTGCCTTTCGCGTTTCGCAAAATGCGAATTGTCCGGGCAGTTTCCAATCGCACCTCAACCGAGCAATGTGCGGTTTTCTAGCGAACGGACCTCCTTTGGAACAATGGCATAGTGAATGCCTCCTGGACCCGCTCATTCGCGTCAAACGTGCACCGCACGCAGAGGCGGATGATCCCTGTGAACCCCATTGACCGAATGAGTATAGGCCCATGCATACATTGCTCGTGAACCCTGTCTTTCCGAAAACCTATTGGGGCATGGAGTACGCGCGGTTGCTTACGCGTCGGTCTGCACTGTTACCACCGCTCGGTCTGCTCACTGTAGCGGCCTTGCTACCCAGCGATTGGACAGTGCGGTTATTGGATATGAGTGTGGAGCCACTTCTTGACGAAGATTTGAAATGGGCCGACGTTGTCTTCGTTGGCGCGATGCAGATCCAGCAAGATTCATATCACGAGGTCATCCGCCGTGCCCACTCGTTTGGAAAAACTGTAATCGTAGGTGGCGCCTATCCAACTACTGATCCCGATGCTTCGCACGATGCGGATTGTATTGTAATTGGCGAGAGTGAGGAGCTAATTGGCCCCTTGTGTAGCGATATCGTGAACGGCACGATCAAACCACGCTACAAAGCAGAGAGTCGGCCAGATGTAACCCGAAGCCCGATACCACGCTATGATTTGTTGCGCATTGAGGCTTATCAATCGATCGGAGTGCAGTTCAGTCGTGGTTGTCCGTTCAACTGCGAGTTTTGTGACATCATTGAGGTATTTGGGCGTGTGCCGCGCACGAAAACCCCTGCGCAACTGCTGAGCGAGTTTGACGCTATCCATGCCGCGGGATTTCGCGGCATGCTATTTTTGGTGGATGACAACTTCATCGGCAACAACAAAGCAGCTAAGACCATGCTGCCCGAGGTTGCGAAGTGGATGCGCGCGAAGAAATACCCATTTGATATCTACACGGAGGCCTCGATAAACCTTGCGGCTGATGACAAACTCATCGATCTCATGTTGGACGCGGGCTTCAGCTCGGTATTCGTAGGTATCGAGACCCCCTCTCAGGAATCGCTCGCAGAAACACAGAAAATCCAAAATTTGCGATTGGACCTGACGGTGGCAGTGGAGAAGCTCACTCGCAAAGGCATAGAAGTAATGGCCGGCTTTATCGTCGGGTTCGACGCCGATGACTCTGGTATCTTCGAACGACAATTCAATTTCATCCAGAAGTCGCCGGTGCCCTTGGCAATGGTCGTGATTTTGTCGGCATTGCCGGGAAGCCAGCTTTGGCGTCGTCTGGAAAAGGAAGGTCGTCTAGTCGCAGACTGGTCGGGAGAGAACTTCGGGCGTGCCAATTTTAGGACCAAGATGCCTGAGAAGGTGTTGCTGGATGGGTATAAAAAGTTGCTAGGAGATCTCTACAATCCCAGAGCCTACTTTGCTCGCTGTCTACGTGTCCTTCAGCTATGGCCATCAAATCGCCCGACTCGCTTCCGCTTTCCGATTGGCTACGCCTTAGGAACCTTGCTGCGCACATTTTGGCGTCAAGGAGTTCGCGCCCCTTATCGATGGGCATTTTGGCAATTCGTAGCAAAGGCAATGTGGCGGGTGCCACACCTACTTCCCAGGTTCGTTGCACAGGCCGTCAACGGCGAGCATGCAATTCGGTTCACGCACGAGGACGTAATGCCGCGGCTCGCCGCTGTTCAGGCAACGATTGGTTTCGAGACTCCTGCATTACCCGCGCAGTCTTACGACTTGAGCGAAGTGGCACTTCGCGAGACGGCTCTCACCATTCGCTCCAAGCGCGAGGAAGATGTTCAGTTGGTTCCATTGACTTGAGGTTTGGGTTGGGCAGGCTGGCACGGGGGCTCAAGACCTAAATTTGGGCAACCGACTCCAGGAGTTCGAGGGCCGTAGCTATGATATGTTCTGGCCGAAACTCAAATTTCTCCTGCAAGGCTTTGATAGGCGCCGAAGCACCAAAAGTGCGCATTCCAATAATGCGCCCGCTGAGACCAATGTATCGCTCCCAACCGAGAGTCGAAGCTTGCTCGACAGCAATTCGACGGGTAACTGCGGCAGGCAGTACACGCTCACGGTACTCGCTGCTCTGCTGCTCAAATAGTTCCCAACAAGGAATACTCACAACTCGGGCACGAATACCCGAAGCCAATAGGTTCGCCTGGGCCTCGACGCAAAGGCTCACTTCACTGCCGCTTGCCAACAGAATTATTTGAGGTTCACCATCGGCTGCGTCCGAAAGGACGTAAGCTCCCCGTGCAAGCCCCGCTGCAGAAGCGAATATTTCGCGATTCAAAGTGGGAAGTGCTTGCCGCGACAGTATTAGGGCCACTGGCTCATGTTGCAATTGCATGATCAAACGCCAAGCCTCAACGACTTCATTGGCATCCGCTGGACGCACCGTAAGCAACCCGGGTATGGCTCTGAGCGAAGCCAATTGCTCAACAGGTTGATGCGTCGGTCCATCCTCCCCGAGGCCGCTTGAGTCATGCGTGAATATGTATATTACCGGTACGTCCATCAGCGCGGATAGGCGCAGAGCGGGTCGGGCATAGTCGCTGAAGATCAAGAATGTCGAACCTATAGGCCGAATTTTCGAAAGCGCGAGCCCATTAAGAATTGCGGCCATCGCATGCTCGCGGACACCAAAATGTAAGTTGCGACCCGCTCTGTTGCTGGCACTGAAGTCTCCAGCATCCTCAAACGCTAATCGGGTTTTGGTGGAAGGCGCAAGATCCGCTGACCCGGACAACAGCCAAGGTACCCGATTTGCTATTTCGTTCATAACCTGGGCTGATGCATCGCGACTGGCAATGCCCTTGTCATCTCTAGGGAACTTGGGCAGAGCGTGATCCCAATCTTCGGGCAAATCTCGCTCTAGCATCAGGTCAACTTCAGCGCAGAGGTCAGGGTATTCTCGGCGGTAATCGGAAAGCATTGACTGATAGACTGTGTACTCGAGCAGGGCACGTTCCCCAAAGTTGTCGTGAATGTGCCCACGTACCGAGTCGGGCACGAAGAATTCTTCCTCATAGCGCCAACCGTAGAATTGTTTTGCTGCTCGTGCTTCTTCAACCCCTAGTGGCTCGCCATGCGCCGCGGAGGAATCGTGTTTGGTGGGGGCGCCGTGTCCAATGTGACTATCGACGATGATGAGGGTTGGTCGGTCTGATGTTCGCCGCGCCGTTTCAAATGCGCGCGACAGCCGTTCCAAATCGTTGGCGTCACTCACACGTAACACATTCCAACCGTAGCCAAGAAAGCGTGCCGCAACGTCCTCAGAAAAAGCCAAATCAGTCGAACCTTCTATGGTGATTCGATTGCTGTCGTAAATCCAACAAAGGTTCGAGAGGCGCAAATGTCCCGCAAGCGACGCCGCCTCGCTGGATACACCCTCCATCATGCAGCCATCACCACCCAAGGAGTAAACACGATAATTGAAGACCGGAAAGCCTGGCCTGTTGTAACGTGATGCCAACCAATCGCCGGCGATTGCCATTCCCACACTCGTGGCGAATCCTTGTCCAAGAGGACCTGTGGTAGTCTCGACTCCTGTCGTCCATCCATACTCGGGATGGCCAGGGCAGCGAGAGTCCAGCTGCCGAAATCGCTTCAAGTCCTCGAGAGTCACCGCTAGCCTTCCTAAGATTTCGTATTTTGTATCGACTGCCTTCACCCCAGCCAGGTGAAGCATGGAGTACAACAGAGTCGACGCATGTCCCGCCGAGAGCACAAAGCGATCTCGATTGGGCCAAATGGGATCCTCGGGATTGTAACTCAAAAACCTTTGCCACAGCGTGTAGACGACCGGCGCCATCGCCATGGGTGTTCCAGGATGGCCGGAATTGGCTTTCTGAACCGCATCAATGCAAAGTGTTCGAATCGTGTTGATGCATAACGTGTCGAGATCTTCAGCGCTTGTCATTCAAGGTTCCTTAGGAGTGACTCGAAGGATTCGAGCGCTGCATGTGTCGTGCCGTTAGTTTGCATCGCGCTAGCGGCCCTTTGCTTCCCGTTGACTCAAAGTCCAGTCTATTCGATTCGCAGAATGCTTGGGCGATTTGCAATTTGCATCGAGCAAAGATTGTGCTGCGGAATAGTAACCTTTGGTCTGCGTGAACAGCCTGCGGTGAAAGGACAACACCAGTCACAATAAGTTTCGCTCGAATTTCCAATACTTCATGATAGAAATAGGATTTGTCAATCGTCAGAACTTTTCTTCAGGCATTTATACCTTTGTTTGTCGCAATCGATGCACTCGGGGTGCTTCCGCTCTATGTGGGGTTAACTGAAGGGCTAGATGACGCCAGAGCGAGACGGTTACCTCGCGACGCGACGCTTACGGCGTTTTGTATTTCACTGCTATTCCTGATCGCCGGAAAACTCGTGTTTTCATTCATGGGTATCACTGAAAGCGACTTCCGAGTTGGCGGCGGAGTAGTGTTGCTCGTCTTGTCGGTGCACGATCTCCTTTTCACAGAAGCCCAACAACGCAATCCCGAGCCGCTCCTTGGAGTGGTTCCCATCGGTATCCCTCTGATCATGGGCCCTGCTGCCCTTACGACGATCATGCTCAACGTAAATTCCTATGGGTACTTGTGGGCAGTTGCCTCGCTGATTGCCAATTTGGCTCTGGTGCTGTTGGTTTTTTCGCAGGCACGGACAATAACGCGCAAGCTGGGAAGGGCGGGCGCGCGGGCCGTGGCAAAAGTCTTTTCGCTTTTTCTGGCGGGAATTGCAGTAATGATGATACGCAGCGGAATCGAGGTAATGATTCACGCGCACGTGTGACTGCAAGAAGGAGCGAATCGAATAGATCTGAAACGGCACCACGGGGTAGTCATGTCTGTGAGGCGGTTGCCCGTTTAATTGGTCGACCGGAATCTCTGTGTACTAGATGCCTGGAGTGCCGTCGCACTCCTGCAGTCGTCCGTGCCGGGAGGGAAATCGTAACTCGTCAATCACGATCGCGATGAGACGGTAGTGAACAGCTGGGTTGGTCGAGTTCAAGTGGTGGACGGCCGGCGCGTGCTCGCAGGGAATTCAGAACCCCGAACACCCGGGGCCTAAGTAGGAGCCGGCGCTCCAAGCGATGCTTGCCAGGGAAATCCAGAAGGACGAGAGAGGCAAGGATGGTGAGCACACCCTGACCGGGCAGCACCAACATGGCAATTCCCAGCAGCAACATTAGTCCGCCCAGCAAATTCTTGATAACCCGCCAAAACCAGGGAGCACCCCCGCGCCGCGCTGAAGCAGAGGGGGTAATGAAATAGTCGGTCGGAATTCTTGCGAGTAAGAATGGCAGTATGAGCAGGCTTACCAAGCCGAGGATTGCCAAACCGAGGCTCACTGCGACGAGTAAAGCCGGATCTCGAAGCCATTTTAGCCAAGCAGGCAGCACGCCGTAAAACGCAAGAATAGAATCGGCGTAATTCATTCGGGGACCTATCTAACCGTGAGGTTGGCCGACTGGATGCAGCCTTGAACGGCTGTGGAACAATGAACGAAACCAGGACTTGCGGGCTGAACCCATAAGCGGATTGCGCGGTATCGACCGGAAAGACCCATTTCGTTATTTTTGTTTTGGCCGGCACGGAAAAGGTTCATTTCGTGTCGGCGGATTTGCACATACCCCACCAATCGTCGGAATCGTTGCGGCCAACAACTTTCACGAATTCGACTTGGAACTNNAATTCAGTGGCCGCGTTTGACGGCACGAAGGGCCCGCCTCGCTCTTCTGGAGTCGTCCGTTCATGCCACTCGTGCCCAGCGTCTTCACCGGAAGTTGCCGATTCTACAAACGCTTCCCCGAGCTCTTCGCCCAGCTCGTCACCTGCCGTCTGGCGATAGATGAACGCGCTCTCGCTCGCTTGCTTCGAGCGGTTCTCCTTCGATTCTTCGAGCAGCTCGCGCTCGTACTTCGGATTCATGTGGCCTGTCGCATCGCGTCGTGTCAGCTGTGCTTGGTTCTTGGTCATAGGTCTTCCCTCCGTCCCGAGGCCTTCGCCAATCCCTGGTCATTATGGCGATTGCTTGATCTACTTATGCGTGCACGACCTGTGCCGAACTGTCTGAGGTGGCCCTTCTCGGCGAAAGCGCCTTCGCCCCCGTGACAGGCTAAACATTGGCATCAATGACGGTTCTTTAGTTGGCCGGCCCCTTCACGTGAGTGTGGCACACAAGGGATTGAGATTCAGCGGCCGATGCACGACGGAATGAAATGGCGCCAAGATAGAGCACGTCGAATACCATTTTGCATTTTGCCAACCTACTATTGCAGAGTGCGACTACCCACTGAGCATTCAGCGCTATCGGCAATCATGCAGCGCGGGGAGCATACGACGACGCTTTGCGAGAAAATATGGTAGGGATCGTCTTTGATAGCGGCAATATTTTAATAGTCGGTCGTGAGTCTTTTTCCAAAATACGGCCACGACAGTCGTTCAACAACGCAGGGGCAAGGAGGCACAATGACTCAGGATGTACAACAAACCGCCGTCGTCGCGATTTTTGACTCTCGCCCCGGTGCCGAGGACGCCATCGTAGCACTGCACCAAGAAGGTCTTGACATGAAGCGATTGTCGATCTTCGTTAGAGACTTGCATACCGAGCAACACGCAAGCGGCTCTTCAAAAGCCGAACAGTTCTTCGTCCTCGTTCACGGCACAGCCGAAATGATGGTACATGCGCGTGCAATTTTAGGGACTATCAGCTCTTCTCACCTTGGGACGCATGCCTCGAGCCACGGCCCGCGTGTTGCGACGGGGCTTGCCTTGGGTTAATTGCTAAAGAGCACCGAGAGCTAACCCGCGAA